>NZ_JAGPYR010000004.1:0-479811 GCF_020312125.1 Pseudomonas sp. P135 | reverse complement strand
TGCAATACGAGCAGAACTGGCAAAGGCAACAACCTTAGATACTCAACCCCGACGCCGGGTTAAGGGATACGTTTCTCGGGGGCAAGGTCATAACGTGTGCGGAGGGCCAGCGTGTACATGCGCAACTGGTGGTGATGTGGCGTTTGGGACGTGACATGGCCTGCCGCTTACTCGCCGAGTACGCATGACTCGGCTGCGAGTTTTCATTCACCGCCTCAAAGCGGGCGGTCAAGAAACAACAAGCGTGCCGCCAACGCTGCCATTATCCCGGCAAAGCCATAAATCCCTAAACATCTGGCAATCTTGCCGCCGCCCAGTTTCCCTCTTAGCTGCCCGGCAAATATTCCGAGTGCGGTGTGGAAAAGTAGCGCGATCAGCGCAAGCAGCGCTCCGAGAAACATCAACTGGAGGCTGACATTGCCACCAGTTACGCTGACAAACTGAGGCAGGAATACCATAAAGAACAAAAGCGCCTTGGGATTCAACAGGCTATTCAGTGTGCCTCTGGCGAATATTTTCCGGAAGGAAGCCAATTGGGGCTGCCCGCTGGCAGTCGCGGCTGGCGCTTTTAAAGCTTGCCAGGCGATCCATATCAGATAACACGCCCCTGCCAAGCGTAGTACTTCAAATGCAGGTGCCCAACTCATGACCACAGCGCCAATACCTGCACTGACCAGAGCGGTCATCAGCACGTCGGCGAAGGAGATACCGAGAGCGGCAGCGAAGCCAGCACGCCAACCGTGGGCCAACGCATGACTGGTCACAAAAGCCATGTTCGGACCCGGAACGATTAAAAGTAACGTGGCGGCGACAATGAACAGGTAGAGATTGGCTGCATCCGGCATGACTGTCACTCCGTAGTACAAGCACGACGATAAGCGGATTATTGATGGGGAGATAGTTACAGTCGGGGCTGATCTGATAGCAACAGTTGATGCTCAGGGGGACTTGTGTGGTAAGAGAGAGGTAACTGCCGAGCGCAGCCCTTAGTACCAATAGCCGATGTTCCGCCTCAGTTGTACTGATTGCAACGCAGGTTACTTTTTCAGGAGACCCTTCACAGCGCTATGCGAAGGGTCTGTGCGTGATCAGTCTCGCACGAGCTTCAGCAGTCCGCCGTCATACCAGGAAAGAGCTAACGACCCGTCCTGTGCCAGGAAAAATGCCGGAGTTTCTTTGTCAAAAGGACCCCAGCTCCCAGATTTGCATTCAACGCTATAGCGCACAGCTTTTTCGATGCCAAGCTTATGGAGTTGCGGCTCCAGTTCAGCTCCACTCATCGCCGGAAGCTTATGAAAAACAGGCCCCTTGCACACATCTTCCGTGGAGTCTGTGGACGCTTTCCATGCAAGCTGGTCGTGACTGAAACTGAGACGTCGCCCCATAAAGCTCGGATCATCATCCCCCAGTGCCTGCACGCCCGAGTCTGATACCGCTACACCTGCAACATGCCAACTGCCGTAAAGCGCGCTTTCTCCAGGCTGATCGTGCTTTGGAGCATCCATATTCGCTGCGCATCCTGTCAGCGACAACATGATCAGGAAAGATGAACTGAGAGAAAATCGGGATTTCATGAATGGGGTCCTTGGTTTTTAGGGATGCGGATATCGAATATTTTTTGCTAGGCTACCCCGGCGTTGGGGCTGGGGTGCCTTTGAGCGGGTTGTCCGTAACGATTTTCCTCGAACTTCAGATCAGTATCAAATGAGGTGTTTTGCGGTCGGTAAGGAGCTGAGACGCCCGTCACGAAGGCAGCCTCTTGCGTGAAAGTGCTCATTGGGACGTATCACCAGCGGGTAACGTAGCGCTGATTCCTTTGCGTTCTCGGGCCGTTTGATAGATCACATAAGCTCCAACCCTGATTGATTTCTGCCCAGCATCTAGCGTGAAGTTCGAGGTGGTGATTGGCGGAAGTGCCGTTATAGCTCACCTGTTAGAAATTGAGCGCGCCCCAGACCGAAACTCCAGTCTTCGTCACTGTTGATCACTATCGAAACCATGACGTCCTCTGCTGCGATGCCACAGTTGCGCTCCAATCCTTCTGCTATCAGGGCATAAAACCGCTTTTTCATCTCTGCTGGACGCGGCCTGCTAATGGCGGTGATGACAACGACTTTGTCGGACCGCGTAAATCCAAGACCCGTATCCTGAATGATCAGTCGATTTCTTTTGTGTTCATTCAACACCTGGTAGCGGTCACGTTCAGGAACCTGGAATGCGTTCACCATCGCGTCGTGGATCGCATCCAGCAACGTCTCGATTTCCTGATCCGAACGGCCCTCTATTACATCAATTTTCAGCAATGGCATTGATTGTCTCTCTACAGGAAGGTTGTGGATGTAGACGCTGAACGCATCTCTTCCACCAGGGTTTTGATCAATTCTGCTGCAGGGAGTGCGCGTGCGAGTGGCGCCCCTTGCCCGGCCCATTGAGCGGCAAAATCATGACAGCCTTTTAGAACAGCGGCGGCGTGCAGTGCTTTGGCCACATCATAAGCCAAGGGATATTCGGCTGGGACAGGGATCTGTTGTTCGGTGTTTTCCAGGTACAAACGATTCGCCAAGCCACGGGCAGGACGGCCGGATACATAGCTGGTTACGCGAGTTTCATGGGCTCTTGCGGAGACAAGCACTGCGCGATGCTCGGGCGTAGCTGAGGACTCGGGACACAGGATAAAGGCGGTTCCCATTTGTACACCTATGGCCCCCAATGCCAATGCCGCGTTAATGCCTACGCCGTCCATGATCCCACCGGCTGCGATCACCGGTAAGCCTACGTGTGTAGTCAACATCCGGGTCAAGGGGAACAACCCAAGCTCGTGGTCCTGGTTGGGCGTATCGTCGAATACACCACGGTGCCCTCCTGCCTCATAGCCTTGCGCGACAATGGCGTCCACGCCTGTCTTCTGAAGCATTTGTGCTTCCTTGAGCGTGGTGGCACAACCCAGCGTAACAATGCCCGCCTCTCTTAGCTCAGCTACCCAGGCCGCGTCGGGTGTGCCGAAGTGGAAGCTGACTACGGCGGGCCGCTCGGCTAATAGCACTTCAAGCATCACCCGGTCACTCAGAAAACTTTTATAAATTTCGCGTATTTCTTGAGGAGGCGCTGCATTGAATTCGGAGAACCATTTTGCGGTATAGGCCAGCCAGGCATCGTTCTGCGTATGGCTAAAACGGGCAGGTCTATGGCAGAACATGTTCACGTTGAACGGTTGGTCAGTCAGTTCGCGCGTCTGTTTTATAAGGGCTCGTGCCTGATCCGGGGTGCTGGCGCCAAGGCCGATCGATCCCAGGGCTCCTGCGTTACTAACCTCGGCAGCAAGTACTGGAGTTGAAACGCCAACCATCGGCGCCTGAATAATGGGTAGCCGAACCCCTATGCTGGACCAGAAATTCGTGGTGTTCATGTCACTACCTGTCTGTCTGGAGTGGTGAAGGAAGTCGAACGGTCAGCAGTGTCGAGAGCAGCAGGCCAACGCCTGCGGCGATCAGCGAGGTGTTAAACGAGCCGCTGTATGCGAACAGGTAGCTCGCTAATAACGGCCCAATGATTTGGCCTGTGCCATAGGCAGCAGTCATGACAGCGATAAGGTTGTGCTTAATAGTGTGTGAAACGCGTTTTGCGGCGGGCATGGCTATGGTTACGGTGCCCATGAATGTTCCGCCAACAATTAACGCGCTGCCCACGTATCCCACCTCGGTAGGTGATATAACTGGCAGAATGACGCCGAACGCTTGAAGCAGAAGGTTTGCACGGAGCGCAACGTGAGTGCCAAATCTCAGGTGAAGTGTGTGCCAGAGGTAGCAGGAGGGCGCGGCTCCAAGACCGAAAATAGCCCAGATGTGAACGGGGTTCATATCTCCAAAGGCGCTTTTCACCAGCATCGGAAGGTACGTCGCCGTAATAATGTAGCCAAAACCCGCCAACCCGTAGACCGCAATTAAAGGCCATGCGCCTAACGCCATATGACGCCCAGGAGCATCACTGGCTGATGGGGCTATTAAATGGGTGGAGCGCTTATCCAGTTTCTTTATGGCAATGCCGCTTAGTACGGCGCTGCTCGCGCCCAGCGTAAGCCACAGACTAAAACTGTTAAGTCCGACGCCTTGAGCAATGGCCAGAATTTCTGCTGACAAGAAGATTCCTATGCCCACTCCTGAAAAGAGTATGGGGGCTCCCTCATGATGCCCCTTGTGCTGCAACAACCACTGCGATGCGGCGATCATGGACAGCGCACTGAAGAGCCCTGCCACGCCTCGAATGCTGATAATTAGCCAAGGCAGCGCGGTATAGGCCAGCGCAATCAGGCACGCCACGCTGGCGAGGATAGAGACCACTATCCACCTGCGTGAATGACCGCTTGATAAGCGCGCAGCCAGTAAAGCGCCTAACAAGTATCCGGCATAATTGGCTGACGCAGCCAAAGTGCCATCATGCAGGTTCACTATGCCCTCGTGAACCATCACAGGATAGACGCCGGTATAAGCAAAACGTCCAAAGCCCATGCCAATGGCCATTACCATGGCCGCAGCGACCGCAGACCATAGCAAGTTCTGGTTTTGATTATTTCGTGCCGGTAACGCCTGGTTATGCATCACTCTGGTCTCATTTATTGTCTTTGAGCCGAATCTGCCAAAGCAAATACGAACTCTTTAGCCACTGCCCTAGGCTCTGTACGAAAAGTCGGCGAGCGAAGGTCAGGCGAGGCAAAAACAGGCGAGGAAGCGGAGTCTACGTGTTGTAAATGAGCATTCCGAGCCTGTTTTTAACGAAGCATCACCGAGCGCAGCCACTTTTCGTACAGAGCCTAGAGTTGCCTTGCAACCTCACGCCAAGGCTTGCGCAGGACCGAAAAACTCATACCGGGCCTGCTTCTCTGGTACTCCCAGATCCTTTAAGGCCCGTTTCATGAATGCCATGAATGGTTTGGGCCCCAGGAAATAAGCGTCGACATCGCGGTCGGCAGGCAGCCATTGTTCAAGGTGAGTGATTAAGGGAAAGCCAATGGCGTCTGGCGTGTAGACCTCATGATCGGCCCGCTCCGCATAAACGACATGAGCCCTGAACAGCGGATAGCATAGTTGCCAGTCACGCAGGAGGTCTGAGAACGCATGCACCTGACCATTACGTGCATAGTGAATGAAGGTTACTGGTCGCTCCCCGGACTCCAGCGCTTGCTCGGCCATTGCCAACGTTGGCGTGATTCCGACACCGCCGCTGATAAGTACCAGAGGCTTGATATGGTCGTTAAGCGTGAAATCCCCGGAAGGAGGAAACACATCGAGCGTGCTTCCCTCTTCCACATGATCGTGCAGATAGGTAGACGCGAGTCCCCCCAGCTCGCGCTTGACGCTGATTCGATATCGAACACCGTCAGCCTGCTCACTCAAAGAGTAGTTACGCCGCACTTCCTTACCATCGATCATGAGCCGTAGGCCGATGTACTGTCCGGCTTTATGCCGGATAACGGGCTGATGATCAGTGGGCGCAAGATAAAATGACGTAATTTCAGCGCTTTCGGCCACCTTTCTAAGGATTGTGAATTGACGACCACCCCGCCAGCCGCCCGGTGCTGCAGCAATGGCGTCGTAGACACTCTGCTCACCGGCGATGAGGATGTCTGCGAGCTGTTGATAGGCTGCAGCCCACGCTGCGATGACTTCATCTGTCGCGATTTCTGCGCCCAGCACCTCGCGGATAGCCTGCAAAAGGCAGGAGCCGACAATAGGGTAATGCTCGGGAAGGATCTGCAGCGCCACATGCTTGTTGATTATCTGGCTCGCCAGCCCGCCCAGGTTTTCGAGCCTGTCGATATTCCTGGCATACATCAGCACGCCGTTGGCAAGCGCGCGGGGCTGCGACCCGTTAGCTTGATGCGCCTCATTGAACAACGGACGCACTTCAGGGTGCGTGTCGAGCATGAGTTGATAAAAATAAGTGATCAGCGCTTCCCCTCCAGTTTCAAGCAGAGGCACAGTTGCTTTGATGATGTCGCGCTGGGTTGAGGTCAGCATGGTGGGCTCCAGAGGGTAGGAATCTATACCCTTGGTTAGAGCAACCGCCGTGCCAGGCATAAAAGCCTTGTAAAACAGCAAGCCGAAGGCGTATAGAGTCTTTATGACTGTGTTATTAAGACCTGATCCGTGAAAAAAGATGTCATTTCGACTCATCAACTGAATGCGTTGCATGCCCTTCTTCCGCTCTTGGGTGATTTAGCAGTAGAGCTGCCTGCAGAGCATCGTTACTACCGTGTTCTGAACGCATTGCGAGAGCTGGTCCCCTCGGATGCTGTGGCATTACTGCGCCTGGAGCAGGGCGAACTCATACCGGTTGCCGCGCATGGCTTGGCCAGTGACGCAATGGCCCGACGCTACCGCGTGGCAAGCAATCCGCGACTGGAGGCGATCATTGAAGCGCAGGGAGCCGTTCTGTTTCCACCGAACTGTGATCTTCCGGACCCCTATGACGGACTGATCGGTTCAAGCGCCTTGCCCGTACACGACTGCATGGGCTGCTCGTTGCGGATCAATGACAAAACCTGGGGGGTTCTGACACTGGACGCCCTGACCGTGGGGCAGTTCTCTGAGCAGGATCTTCAAACCGTCGAGACCTTTGCCATGTTCGCTGCGGCGACCGTCGTAGCGGCATCCCGATTTGATGATCTATTGCGCACCGTTGCCGGAGAACGGAAACGAGCAGAAGCGTACCGGCTCTCTGCACGCAGGCCCAAGCCTGAAATGATTGGGAACAGCGAAAGTTTCAGGCAACTCCTCTCTGAAATCGATCTGGTCGCTTCAAGCGACCTCACGGTTTTGATTACCGGCGAAACCGGAGTAGGTAAGGAACTGGTTGCCCAGCGGCTGCACGATCTCTCGACGCGAGCGGACAAACCGTTCATAACGGTCAATTGCGCCGCCCTTCCTGAGCACCTGATTGAAAGCGAGCTTTTCGGACACGTCAAAGGCGCCTTTTCGGGAGCCATCGAAAATCGGCTGGGTAAATTTGAAGTGGCCAGCACTGGCACACTATTTCTGGATGAGCTCGGCGAGCTGCCGTTGGCCGCGCAAGCCACCCTGCTTCGCGTACTTCAGGGTGGCCAGCTTCAGCGGGTCGGTTCAGACAAGCTCCATGTCGTCGATATTCGTTTGATTGCCGCCACCAACCGAGACCTGATTGAGGAAGTGCGTGCGGGTCGCTTTCGAGCAGACTTGTATCACCGACTAAGCGTCTACCCATTACGCGTCCCCTCTTTGAAAGAACGTCGGGACGACATCATGTTGCTCGCCGGAGCATTCGCGGAAGAAAACCGCTGGAGGGTCGGCGTACCTTCATTGCGATTTTCCGACTCTGCCCGCCAAGCATTAGTCGGCTACTCGTGGCCAGGGAATATCCGGGAACTGGAACACCTGATGGCGAGGGCCGCGCTGAAGGCAAAAAAAAGAGCGGCGTCTTTGAAAAGGCAGAGTGTTTTGTCGCTGGAATTGCAGGACCTTGACCTACTGGAATCGCCCTCCGAGCGGGTTGCGGAAAAATCAGGCTCTATCCTTGCACAGCAGCTCCCGTCTCACGATTTCAAATCATCTGTCGACGGATACAAGAAAGCGATATTGGAAGAGGCTCTCAGGCTTTCAGAAGGCAATGTTTCTGCTGCAGCTAGAGGTCTTAATCTGGATCGCGCGAACCTGACTCGGCTCGCAGGTAGGCTGGGGGTGAGCATCTTGCGTGAAAAGTAATCACATCATTCTCAAAAAGAGATCGGCCAGAACCAAAAAGCCCGCAATTACGCGGGCTCCAGGGCATTTCTTGCTAGATCGTGCCGGGCAGTGCCGGACGTCCAATCATCCCACTCTATTATTTTTAATAAGGTAAAATTCATATAAATCAGTGTCTTAGATTGGCACAATCCGTTAGTGCCATGAAAAGTGCCATTCCTGATAAAAAGTCCGCTTCGAGCCCAACCCTCCACTGATGTGATCCTTCCCAAGTCATGGATTGTTTCGTTTCGGATAGACACCGTTGCGCGAGGATTGGTAGCCTCCCCCTACTTGAGGACTGATGACCGGTAAATTACGCATGGACGTGAGAGAGATTAAACACGGTGCTGCCAGCAGCGGTAAGCGCAGCGCTGAAACCTTACCCGGTTCCAGAGAAGCAATGCCGCTGCTGACAGAGTTGAGGCAGGAAATGCTTAGGGAGATAACTTCCGGTGAAAAACGTGCGGCAACTGACGAAGAAATCACCACATGGATACTGAAAAAATATCAAGATAACGCCTCAGCAGGTGACATCTACCGCGCGCTACTGTCTCTTGGCGAAGACTATGTGTCACCGTCAGCTCAATTACCATCGAGTAAAGCTGCGCTAGAACAACTACATGCACTTGAGCACTATCCGATCCCCGAATACTTTTTTGTTTCCACTGACTATGAAGATGAGTTTGTGGGCTTTCTATTTCAAAGAGAAGCCTTGAGGGATGGCGGCCGAGTCTATTCCGTAACCGGGTTTGATTCATGTGACCTGGGCGGCAAGGTATCAAGACTTGAACTCAGAGTTAACGCCGCAAGCCCTGAACCGTTCATATCGCGACTGAGCAACAATGGATGGATTCGGGTGAGCAAGGAGGTATTTTCTAAAAATGACTACCTAGATTTAATCTTTAGGTCGTTAGCAGCATACTGCAACTATAAAAATCCAAGAATTGATACGAATCGGATTATTGATACTCGACTTTCGAAACCAGCTGAGAATGACTATCTAGTAAGATTGATCGCGGATGCTTTCAAAGGAACTGTTCCATGCACCCGTATCAGAATACCAATCACCCGTATCCTGCCACGCGATATTGATTATACCCTCAGCATAGCGGAAAGCGAGATAAAAAGTTTCATGCGAAGGATCGCAACTTGGGGAGCTCCGCTGGCGGAGATTTTGCTATATGAAGAAAATGGTCATCTTACAATGGACGATGACTACGTAACATACTGCGCCTACAGGGCACTGGAAGTAAATTTAATAACAGCCGTAGTCGTCGGAAACTTCGATGAGTCTAATATAAAGATTCTTGCTCGAGGGCATGGCGAACTAATACCGCCAATACAAGTTAATCACCCGAGCAAAAGAGCGCAAACGCACACTCTTTCGAAAGACGAACAGCTAGATCGAAAATTATTAGCCCTTATACCTACCAGCAGCTCAAAAAACACCATGAAGCGAAAGTTTACAGATTTCTGCAGACTATTAGGGAAAGACTCGACACTCGAAAAAGACCTTCACAAATTCATAAAAAACCACCCGGAAATATTCGATTGTCACTTCGGGAAAATACATATGGAGGTACCCATTGGTAACTTTAGGGCCGACATGGTCCTGGAGTATGATCAGTCACACAGGCGGATATTACTGGTGGAATTGGAAAGGCATGTGGATCAAATCTTCACCAAAGACAACCGTTTACGTAGCAAAGTGACCCATGCGGGACAGCAAGTCGAAGACTGGATAGGTGAAATTAGAGGAGGCAAAGATAATGTCCCCGACTGGCTTAGCAAGGAATATGTCGTTGAAGGTGCCATTGTAATCGGCCGATCAAAAAACCTCACTCTCAGGCAGAAAGAAACGCTCCGCGTAATAAACACCAACCGCACTATTAAGATCATGACTTACGACGACCTGCTTGAACAGATGATGAGATTAATATCAATACTGTCATAGCAATGCTGTATTACTCCTCGTCTAACTCCATGGCCCGTCTCTCGTCTGCTTGCCGCTCAATGCTGTCCTTGGCGTGCTGAAAGAGCCAGCTGTACAATTTATGTGCCGGATCCATACGACTCATTCCTTTAAGAGTTTTTTCTGCATAATCCTGTAACTCTAAATCTTCTTTAAAAGGCTCTCCGGCTAGACCACTACGTCCACCGGAGACGGCAGACGACCATAACGCTGAAGAGATATCTTTTACTGCTTGATCACTCACGAGCTCCGCCTGATTCAACACTTTCCGAACAAAAGGCATCTCATCGATAACAAATGTCTGGTAAGCGCTTCGCAAGGTGCTCACGACGACGTTCACATGAGCCTGGCCCCCGCCCTTAAGGACATCCAGCAACAAATCAAGAACCTGAGCACCATATTTACCGGAAAGCCCCGTCACACAAGCACCTAGATCCATGGCCAATTTTCCTTCCTTCTGGACATCCACAGCCCACGCGAGAAGTTCCTGCAACAGTCGATGCCCATCAGGGTGAGAAAGCAGCCCAAGCCCTGCACCTTTACGGTCCATGCGCATCGACCTATACCCAAGGCCGCGGCCTACTGCCTGCAACCTTTCCTTCAACATGTCAACAACGTCCGCGGGGACCGTCTCAACAGCTTGTTTGAGGAATTTAATTACCCAATGATCATCAAGCTCCGGCAACTTCCCTAACGCCCGCAACAGAACTCGCAATTGATCGGAGCTTATTCTCCCTGCAGGAACGGTGCTGCGATATCCCAGCAACATGAAGAACTCATGGGTGGCGGCAGGGCTTACAATCAAGTCTGCGGTGCAGATGAGCTCCACCGCTAGCGCAGGATTACGTCGAGCAACTTGGCGCGCAATTGCCGCGGCGTTGCGTAAAACTGACGGTTCATTCGAACAGAAAATACGCCGCAGAATTGGTAGATCAGCGTCGGTGAAAAAATCATCAGCCTGACGTGCATACGCTTCAGAAACCATCTCCCAAGCGCGGGTTGAATCAGTCCTTAACAAGGAATTAATTTGCGTATGGTGAATCTGATCCCTCATGAGAACTGCGAGCGCAGCACCTGAGAAATTATCCAATGGTGCGCGCGAATCAGACTGTTTGGCCAACACAACTTTGGCAACATCAGGGCGAGCTTGTAGAAGGTGACTAATAAAAATTTGCGGATTGCCCCAACCTCCACTTGCAACCTGCTCTATCTGGCGAAGCCACTCATTCAGAAAGCTGTATAAGTCCGATGCCTTTGGAAATTCGGCGGCAAGATCGGTGATGAGATTGCGGATTTCCAACTCATGATTTTTATGCTCAAATGGCTCGTTACAGTCCCAGGTTTGATGCCCCCAGGCATCTCCAATTAGCCTGACAAGTCGGGTAGGCAGATCACGAGCGGACAGTTTTATTACGGCAAGTGCCTTAGAACGACATTCTAATTTGCTATTGTAAAAAGCATGCCAGCTAACAGATATCCCCGCCTGCACTATCGCTACTGGATGAATCTCGGCATTGTCCAGTGCACGATGCACTCGATCGAGCAACTCTGAATGCGCGACGGCCCATGCTTCATGATCTTCGCTATCATGCATAGGTCCGCGCAGGGCTTCGGAAAGCAGACCCGCAGCAAGCAATGCCTTACGCGGGGAACCTGTCTTAAGGGAGCTAACTATGGCGTCGACCACTTGTGCACGCACAGACTTCGCGAGCTCGAAATCAAGTCGATATCGTTTGATAGTTAAGCTGCGGTTGCTGGAGGTGACTTCTTCCATCTCAGTTTTTAAAGCGCCTTCCAAAATAGTGAAAGGCGTGTACAACCCAGTCAGAGATACAGGGCGTTCCAGAAGATCAATCGCAAAAGCAACCACTTGCTTGACGTAACTGACAGGTTTATTTGGAGCAAACTCAGCGAGCTCTTTTAAAATCCGAATTCCGTGATTCGGTTCCGAGTTCAGCGCACGGGAGTCCCGACGCCCAGCTTGCCAAAGCAAAACGCATCCATCCTCCAGAACCTCCGGGTTAAAGACTGCATTCCGAATTATTCCGCATACGCCGTCGTGGTCACCATGACCATCCTCTATAAGTCTCTCAGCGAAATTCAATGCTAAACGTGGCTGGTAATAGGCTACTGCCTCAACGGCTTGAACATGCGGATTATGATAATCGTCGTGCCATCGGAGCTTGCGCACAATACTGGAGAGCAATGTGCTGCCCTCGGTGTCCCCGTTCCGCAAACGCCAGTCAAGACGACCAAGGTTGACCAGCAGATGCTTCAAATACTCTGCATCGGCAAGGTCGAATGCGTGTTCCACCTTGGGAGTTACGCCCCCGCCGACACCTATAAAGTTGCGCTGGATGATTGAGTCAGCTAGGAGGTCGGGGGCCAGTCGGTGGCGAAGGCCGCGTTTAAATAGAACCCCTCCCTCACTTAAAAGGCGAAGAAGGCGCTGAGCGTCTTCATGCTCCAGCCCCTCAACCGCCCTCAAGATGCTAAGAAAAGCAGGGTCATCAAACACCACAGGCTGCAATAATGCCACCATTCGTAAGACGGCTTGGAGCTTCGGCACATCCTGCCCTGTGACGATCCTGCCAGCGATAATGTCCTCAAGTCTAGCGAGCACGTGCTCCTGGAAGTCCTCTCTATTGCCAATCAACGCCGGAGGAACGTTCTCTTTAGCAACTATCTGAGCAGCTAACACCGTGACTAGTGGCGTAGCATAGGTCAACTCCGCGATGACCTCAGCCATCTCAAGGCGTCCGTTGCAGGCCTGTAATACTTGTGTAGCGAGGATCACCGCGTCCTGCTTTGTGCGCGGCCTCAATTCAACAGTCGCTACCTGCGGGCTATCCATCGCGACGAGTGACGCCTGACTGCGAACCATAGCCCGCCCGTATGATCTCAACGAGATCAGCAGTTTGGTATCGTTCTCAGCCACTGTCGCATATCGCATCAACTGTGCCAGGTCGTCACGGTCATGAGCATCGTCAATTATCAATAGCTTTGTACTGCTGCCCAACTCCCCTAAATGCTGGGCTTTGACGTCCTCCGTGGGTGAGACGAACAGAATGGAAATATCAGGTCGTTTTTCACGCACACTCTCAACGACTTCTCGCAGTAGGCGAGTCTTCCCATTACCCGGTGCCCCCAAGAGCATCGTAACTAGAGAGTTGTCATCCAAAACTCCCTCTGTCACCTTCTCAAGCTCCTCCTCCCTACCAACCAGCGACCATGCGTGATTGAAGAACCTATCGGGGTCGGTGAAGCCTTTAAAAAAGTCATCAGGTTTTTGAAACGGCCCTGACTCAGCCTCGCCAAGAAGTGCTTGGCGTTGCCCTCGAAAATAGATATCGACCAAATCCCTCCGATCGACCATGGAGAGCTCACGGAATTTCGCAGATATATCGATCCGATCCCACATTTGCCAGCCCTGATGCTGCGCGATTGCAATACGTGCCTTCGGACTCGCTATATTGGAAAGCAGCAAAACTTTGAGGTCTGAAACATATGTTTGCTCAGCTACAACCCCATGGACCTTCTGCTCCCCGAACTCCTCAACCCGTTTGCACTGGAATGTATGAACCCCGAAAAGGCTTCCTCGCACCTCAATATCAATGCCGTGCTGTTTGCTGCCGGTACCGCCAAAGCGATTCACCACGCCACCACGGTCCCGGTAATAACGGGCAAGGAAGTCAGAGCTGAAGTTCTCGAAGCTATCAGGACGCAGTGAGTGCAGCGGGAGAGGAATGTCATATGTAGGTGCACCCTCAGCCTGACAGCTGCTGGAATTCGACAGCGCGTACTCAGCCGCCACCGTCATGGAGCTCAAATCTACATCGAGAAGCAGAGCTAGATTAATGAGCTCCTTCGCCCTTGGTCGGGATACCCCTTGCTCCCAACGACTTATAGTCTGCTGGGTAACGCCCACTCGTGTGGCGAATTCTTTCTGCTTCCAACCTTTAGCGTTTCTGAGTGAAAGGAGAAGCACAGCAAATTCAGGATATCTGACCAGACTCATCGCTCAGCCCTCTGAAACACATTAAGTGTGTTCCAGATTACAGAGGGATGCTCATACGTCAAGGACATTTAATAAGCCAAAAATGACAAACGCGAACTTGCGGAATTATCGGCGCACCTCCCGCCCAACCCCTTGCCGCGAATGGAAATCGGTCGACGCTTGTGCGGCCGCACTCCGGCCAAGCACCGAAACGTTGCGCCAAACCCTTGGACGACAAGCCTTACCTAAGTGCCCTTACCAACCTTGGCGTCGTAATCACCATCGTAGAGACGATCAAACGCATGAAAGAGACGGGTATTCACCCGATCGATCCACTCCATCGTGCTTTCAAAGCCATTATCGTAAGCGCCGATCCGCTGAAGCCAAAGTTTGAAAGGTTTGATAGTGAATTTGACAGTCGGGGCCATGTATCTAATGTCGGCGGGATGATAGTCTGTGAATGCTGAGAATGTGCCATCGCCATTACGCACTAATCCCCAATCCATGGACTCATTCCAAGAGCCATGGATCGATTCAGACATCATCCCATAGGTTACAGGATACAAATCATCACGCTCAATTTCAGCGAATATTTCTCTGAAGCTTTTACCTTGAAGACGCCACTTATTCTTTTTTTGCTCAGCAAAATCGTCCTTAGTAAGGCCTTCCAAATCCATCTTCTCTTGAACTGCAAATAGTAAGCGCTTCCCAGCTTTCGTATGAAAAAACAATGAACCGCCTTCCAACTCCCTCAGAATCCTGAGTCTATCTTTATAGGAGCATTTACGGTAATCCTCGATGGTATTGCTACCACCCTGCATCAAATAGCTAGCAATAGTTGTCGCCTCGATGAGGGGACGCTCGAAAATCGCGATCACTTCAGCATTGTTTTGCTCGTGATATTTCACACATTCTCTGAGGAGCTTGGAAATTCGAACGAGAAGTCCAAGTATGGGTGCATCATTGATCGAAAAGCCCGTTGGATTGCGTTCAATATTCCGAACTCTAGTAAGGGCGTCATAGATTTGCGCTACATCTTGAAAAAAATTAATCGAAAACGCGTGTATCCCTTCTAAAGAGCTGAAGTGCTTATCGATATAAGATGCATCATACTTCTCGGTTATCTCGTAAAATTCCAGCAAATTAAGCTACTCGTGTGAATTATGAACTGAACCGTATATGGTTTGCATTCCCACCATAATCCTGGCCCTACTGACAACATCAGAATAGATCAAGCCCACACTAAGTGGGCTTGCAGACAATAGACCTCTTAATTAATTCGGGATGCTAAGCTGTCATACGCAATGGCCAATTGCTGCTTACAAGTCTCAACATATTTATGGGTGCGTATTGCAACAGGCAACCTACCAATCCTCTCAGAAACCAACTCACAAAACTTAGCGACGTCTGAAATCTGGACTGAAGACATATTATCAATATGTATAGAAACAACCTTTGCCACGCTTGTAGCAACTCGATAAGGGTAATGCTTCAACTCATTTAGCATCTGCTTAAGAAGAATCGCCTTAGCATCTAGATACATACCAAATGCTTGTTGCACATCCTCGCTCTGAATCGCTTGCTCAAGTCGAAATCTGGCAAAATGATTATCGATTTGATAGGTATTATAGTTAGGCCTCAGCCTAGAAAATTCGTATGCAGACTTAAAGTACTGCTCTACTTGCTCCAATGTATTACCTTGCAACGCCATACGCGCAATCGCATATTGCAACCAATAGTGGGGATTCTTCTTCGCAAACTTTGTTTGTTGAATATCTTCATAGAATTTCACCACCGCCACCGGCAGCCCATTCCTAGGAAGCATTTTTTGCAGGGACGAATACGTCATCACACTGCGCATAAAATACCCATATTTCGCAATATCTGGATTTTCTGTTTTATCTGCTCCATCCGCCTTTAAGAACATCCCTTTCAGCACACCAAGAACTTCAGAAGCATCACCTAATGATGTCAGGAAGTACTCTGCCAAGATCGATGATTTCAACCGAATATGGCCTGAGTTCTCACTCCATAGAAACCTTACCGAATCTTTATCGTTATTTGATAAGTTTATCAAAGGAGAGTTATCTAAGAGATCATTAATAAGAAGCTTTTGAACCTCTAGGCCACTGATCTTTACCAAAAATATCGATATCGCGAGGCGGCGAACCTCGGGCTTTATAGATTCAAATAGAACTTTAATCCGACTTGCTATTTGCGGGGCTTCGTATAGCCTCAGTAAAATCTGATGAAACTGACCTGCACACTCCAAGTCAATTGCCCGCATTCGATTTATATCTGGCAGCGCAGAAAGCTCTGCCCACAAACCGTACGCGTCAATCATTGACACCAAATTTTTAGTATCTTTCTTGGTAAGCACATCCGCATCAAGTTCATAAACTTGTTGGACATGCAGTGCATTCTCTAGCCTTTCGAGATAAGCCTCGTGCGCATGAGAGCGAGCAGTAAGGATAAATTTAATGTCCCTACCAACTCTCCGAACAGAAACAAAATCAATAAATTCAAGAAATGGGATATACCCATCTATTATGATTGCAACAGGGTTTTCTCTCGACCTAAGAGATCCAGCCTCTTTTCGCGCTTGGCGAGTGTCTTCAGAGACCTTGTAGACTGACCACCCTAGACTAGATAACTCTCGCCCAATTTGCTCTGAGACAATTGTTTTCCCATTACCTAACTCAGATGTTATAAGAACATCATTTCCCTCTGTAATGACCTTAACCGCATCAGCTACGATATCACGATCGAGCAGATAACATCTAGGAAGCACATTAGCCGATGTTGCACCAACAAGCTTTTCATCAACATCCCCGTAAAGGAAAAGTTTCTCTACATCAGCGTTCGATGGGGATTTTGTACTAACCTCGACTTTAACCTTATCGAGGGAAAGAAACTTAATCGAGGATGGAGAAGGGACATAGCTACTCCTTAAGTTTGCCACCTCGTTCGAAAAAGCTCCGACACCGATAGGGAATAGCGCCCCAAAATGCGGCAACCTTAGAGCATCTGGGGAATTAGACTTTAAGCCAGGCCCTGTAATAAAAACAGTCTTGCTCTGAATATCTTCCGCATGGACAATTTGCGCTAGATTCCAGTCATACATTGAATAGCCTATGAAAACTACCGACCTCGCCAATTGCAGATCTTGACGAAAAACCCTCAGCCACGGCGTATCTTTAAATGCATCCGTAAGATAGCTTTTGAATGTTAGCTTGAAATCACCTGACAAATCTCCGGACCCTAATCTGCTTATGAGTCCATTGATATGCAAACAAACGTTACTATTCGATAAATATCGCTCAGGTGAGTCTGATGGGGTAAGCGCCGTGATCACCTTCCCATTTTCTACACCACTCCTTTCAACCAAATCATCATAGTTAGTGGTGTAAATTCGCTGCCACGGCAAGTTCATAATTTCTTGATGGTGCGGCGCTGGAGAACGAATCGTGAACATTTCCCGACAAAATTTTGTTAAATTGGCCTCACCAAATTTCTCAACGTAGAACTGTGACGCATTTGTTAGATCTGAATCCTCTGCATCTATGCCTGCTAATTTATACAGCTCTTTCGCGAGCTCTCGTCCAGAAAGGGGCTGCCCGCCCGATAGACTGGTCGCACCAAAGGAAAACCCGGACCCTACAAAAAGTACCGCGTCTCCATCCAGGGCGTGCTTAATTGCTTCCTCAAGCTGCATATTTCAACTCCAATCCATGAATAGAAATCCAATCTACCAGTGTAGATGGCTGTTACGAATAAAAAGGCCCTCCAGCCATTACATTTGTGATCACCAGAAGGCTGCACTCACTCGGCACCAAAAAACTCACTTATGGGCATTAACTATAGATCCCATTTCCTTCCCGATAGAGACTTGCAATCTTCTAAACTCTAGCATCGTGGCTTCGAGGTCAACGGTACTCATCCCTTCTCCGTGCTTATGCGCAAGACAAAGCTTCAGCAGAGCAGCAGCCCGGCTCATATCACCATTTATCCTCGCCAGTTCGGTCACAGACGATAGATCTACAACTGACCTTACAGGCGTATTCAAACTAAACGCGCGCAGGTACGCCGAACGTGCCATACCAGCCTCTTTTGCCCGCGCTGTGATGATCGCTTTCTCTTCCTCGGTAACCCATACCTCTATTGTCTTCCCCCGCCGGCGAGCCGATGGCTGCGCATTGGTGTTGCTTGTCATGACGGTACTCTCCATTGCCTCTCAAGCGCTTGGTCGCGGCAGCGACGGGATGCCTTGTGGAGCAAGATCTCCGTTGAGCCGAAGGCGAATAAGGCAAGGTGTTGGAAGGGGGGGGGGAAGCCCGCACCCGTACAACACACATCTTGCCGTTCGATTCGACGCTAACGTATTGTAGTGGTCTAATGATTCTGGACACTCATTTAGGCGAGAATATCGCCAGATATAGAGGTGTCTGATGGCCAAACAACGCCGTACCTTTTCCACTGAATTCAAACGTGAAGCCGCAGGCCTCGTGCTTGATCAAGGCTATAGCCATATCGAAGCCTCACGCTCGCTTGGGGTGGTCGAGTCTGCGCTGCGTCGTTGGGTGAGCCAACTCCAGCAGGAGCCCAATGGCGTAACGCCTCAGAGCAAAGCCCTGACGCCAGAGCAGCAGAAAATCCAGGAACTAGAAGCCCGGATCGCCCGTCTTGAGCGGGAGAAATCCATTTTAAAAAAGGCTACCGCGCTCTTGATGTCGGAAGAACACGAGCGCATGCGCTGATCGATCAGCTCGGTGCCCATGAGCCGATCGAGTTGCTGTGCGAAGCGTTCGAGATACCTCGCTCGTGTTACTACGACTATTGCCTGCGACGCCGGGCTCCAGACCCCGAGCGGGTTCGTTTACTCAGCCGAGTCAATGAGCTGTTCGGGCAAAGTCGAAGCGCTGGCGGCAGCCGCAGTATCGTGTCGATGATGCAAGAAGATGGCGAGCAAATCGGTCGGTTCAAGGTCCGTGGCCTGATGCGGGAACTGGGATTGATCAGCAAGCAACCGGGCTCGCATGCTTATAAAAAAGCAACAGTGGAGCGGCCTGACATTCCGAACATTTTGAATCGAGAGTTCAATGTACCCGCGCCCAATCAGGTCTGGTGTGGCGACATCACCTACATCTGGGCGCAAGGGAAATGGCATTACCTGGCAGTGGTTATGGATCTTTAAGCGCGTCGGATTGTGGGTTGGGCGTTTTCGAACAAGCCGGATACGGACTTGGTGATCAAGGCGCTGGACATGGCTTATGAGCAACGCGGCAAGCCTCAAGGCCTGCTGTTTCACTCAGGGCTCCCAATATGGGAGCCGACAGTTTCGCCAGCGGCTTTGGCGATACCGCATGCGCCAGAGCATGATTCGCCGGGGTAATTGCTACGACAACTCGCCGATGGAGCGTGTGTTCCGCAGTTTGAAAACTGAATGGATGCCGACCGTGGGCTACATGACGGCCCAAGAGGCTCAGCGGGATATCAGTCATTATCTTATGAATCGTTATAACTGGATTCGGCCACACCAGTTCAATGATGGACTGGCACCCGCTCAGTACGAGAAAAACCTTAACGTCGTGTCCGGGATCAGTTGACCACTACACTGCCCCTTTGGTGCGTGCCTTGGCACGGGCTTTCTCTTTGGCAGGTGACTTACCCGCCGAAACCATCTTTTTAGCCTCGCCCAAGCGCTCTCTGGCTTCCGCAAGTGTGATGCCACCCACGCCATAACGACCGAACGTGATGGTCTCCTGACGGCCATTGATTGAGTAGTTGTAACGAAATGAGATGGAACCGGCAGCAGTGACGGCCACGTACAGCCCGTCGCGGTCGTTCACCTTGTAGAGTTTTTCTTGCGGTTTGAGGTTACGCAGCTTGGTATCGGTCAGCATGGCAGTTACGGATTCCATGGAAAAAATACCATGCTCAGAAAAGCACTCATGCACCACGATAAAACCCAATGAAACCGGGCTGATGATGAGATTTGATACCATGCCCCTCCCTACTAGGGCGACATGGTATCGAGCACCGAACATGGCATTTGGCTCAGTCAATACCCCGTACCATGCCATACAAACACGGTGCTTGGCGATGCACAAAGCTGCCGGAATTTGCCAGACCCAAAAAGCCAAAAGCCCGCAATTACGCGGGCTCCAGGGCATTTCTTACTAGATCGTGCCGGACAATGCCGGACGTCCAATCATTCCCACTCAATAGTAGCCGGCGGCTTGCTCGACACGTCGTAAGTCACCCGCGAAATCCCTTCGATCTCGTTGATGATCCGGCCGCTCACTGTCTCCAGCAGCTCATAAGGCAGGTGGGCCCAGCGAGCGGTCATGAAGTCGATGGTTTCGACAGCGCGCAGCGCGACAACCCAGGCATAACGGCGGCCGTCGCCGACGACGCCGACTGATTTGACCGGCTGGAACACGACGAATGCCTGGCTGACCTTGTGGTACCAGTCGGCCTTGCGCAGTTCTTCGATGAAGATGTGGTCGGCACGACGCAGGAGGTCGGCGTATTCCTTCTTCACTTCGCCGAGGATGCGCACGCCCAGGCCTGGGCCTGGGAATGGGTGGCGGTAGACCATGTCGTAGGGCAGGCCGAGTTCGAGGCCCAGGCGGCGGACTTCGTCCTTGAACAGCTCGCGCAGTGGCTCGACCAGCTTGAGGTTCATTTCTTCCGGCAGGCCGCCCACGTTGTGGTGCGACTTGATGACGTGGGCCTTGCCGCTTTTCGCGCCAGCCGACTCGATGACGTCCGGGTAGATGGTGCCTTGCGCCAGGTACTTGATGTTGTCCAGCTTGCAGGACTCGGCATCGAACACATCGATGAAGGTGCGGCCGATGATCTTGCGCTTCTTCTCTGGATCGCTCTCGCCTGCCAGGTTGTTCAGGAACTGCTCTTCGGCGTTGGCGCGGATCACCTTGACGCCCATGTTCTCGGCGAACATGGCCATCACCTGCTCGCCTTCGTGCAGGCGCAGCAGGCCGTTGTCGACGAATACGCAGGTCAGTTGATCGCCGATGGCCTTGTGCAGCAGCGCGGCAACGACAGAGGAGTCAACGCCGCCGGACAGGCCCAGCAACACGTTGTCAGTACCCACCTGAGCGCGAACCTGAGCGATAGCGTCTTCAGCAATCTTCGAAGGGGTCCACAGTGCTTCACAGCCGCAGATGTCGAGGATGAAGCGCGACAGGATGCGACCGCCCTGCTTGGTGTGGGTCACTTCCGGGTGGAACTGCACGCCGTAGTAACCGCGAGCGTCGTCAGCCATACCGGCAATCGGGCAGCTCGGGGTGCTGGCCAGAATGTGAAAGTCTTCCGGCAGTTTGGTGACCTTGTCACCGTGACTCATCCATACGTCGAGGCCAAACAGGCCGTCGGCGTCGATATGGTCTTCGATACCATCGAGCAGACGGCTTTTGCCGACTACGTCAACGCGAGCGTAGCCGAACTCGCGCAACTCGGAACCGGCAACCTTGCCGCCCAACTGCTCGGCCATGGTCTGCATGCCGTAGCAAATACCGAAAACCGGCACACCCAGGTCAAATACCGCTTGCGGGCAGCGCGGGCTGTCGGCTTCGTGTACGGACTCGGGGCCGCCGGCGAGGATCACGCCTTTTGGAGCGAATTCGCGAATCGCTTCGTCGTCCATGTCAAACGGATGCAGCTCGCAATACACGCCGATTTCGCGCACGCGGCGGGCGATCAGCTGGGTGTACTGGGAACCAAAGTCGAGGATCAGGATACGGTGGGCGTGAATGTCGAGGGCCATGGAAACTCTCTGAGCAGCTGCAAGCTATAAGCTGCAAGCGGCAAGTTGTCGGAATCAATGCGGTAGTTACATGTGCGTAACTACCGCTTGTAGCTGATTGCTTGGGGCTTGAAGCTGGAGGCTTTAGCCGACGCGATAGTTCGGCGCTTCCTTGGTGATCTGCACGTCATGGACGTGGGACTCAGCCATACCGGCGCCGGTGATGCGAACGAACTCGGGCTTGGTGCGCATCTGTTCGATGTCGGCACTGCCGGTGTAACCCATGGAGGAACGCAGGCCGCCCATCAACTGATGGATGATGGCCGACAGCGGACCTTTATAGGCCACACGGCCTTCGATACCTTCCGGCACCAGCTTCTCGGCACCGGCGGACGAATCCTGGAAGTAGCGATCGGAAGAGCCTTGCGCCTGGGACATCGCACCCAGCGAGCCCATGCCGCGATAGGCCTTGTAGGAACGGCCCTGGAACAGTTCGATCTCGCCTGGCGCTTCTTCAGTACCGGCGAACATCGAGCCCATCATCACGCAGGAGGCGCCAGCCACGATGGCCTTGGACAGGTCACCGGAGAAGCGGATACCGCCGTCGGCGATCATCGGCACGCCAGTGCCTTCAAGGGCAGCGGAGACGTTGGCGATGGCGCTGATCTGCGGCACGCCGACACCGGCAACGATACGCGTGGTGCAGATGGAGCCCGGGCCGATACCGACCTTGACTGCATCGGCGCCTGCGGCAACCAGTGCCCTGGCTGCTTCGCCAGTGGCGATGTTGCCGCCGATGACCTGCACCTGAGGGAAGTTTTCCTTGACCCAGCGGACGCGGTCGATCACGCCTTTGGAGTGACCGTGAGCGGTGTCGACGACAACAACGTCAACGCCAGCCGCGACCAGTGCGGTGACGCGCTCGCCGGTGTCCTTGCCGGTACCGACTGCAGCGCCGACACGCAGGCGAGCCTGATCGTCCTTGCTGGCCAGCGGGTAAGCCTTGGCTTTTTCGATGTCCTTGACGGTCATCATGCCCTTGAGCGCGAAATTGGCATCCACGATCAGGACTTTTTCAAGACGGTGCTTGTGCAGCAGTTCGCGCACTTCGTTCTTGTCGGCGCCTTCGCGCACGGTGACCAGACGCTCTTTGGGCGTCATCACTTCGCGGACAGGGACATCAAGACGGTTTTCGAAGCGTACGTCGCGGGACGTCACGATGCCGACCAGGTCGCCATTGTGCAGGACCGGTACGCCGGAAATGTTGTGCATGCGGGTGAGTTCGAACAGATCGCGAACAGTGGCGTCGGCTTCGATCGTGATCGGGTCCTTGACGACACCGGCCTCGAACTTCTTGACCTTGCGCACTTCGGCAGCTTGCTGCTCGATGGTCATGTTCTTGTGGATGATACCGATACCGCCTTCCTGGGCCATGGCAATTGCCAGACGGGCCTCGGTGACAGTATCCATTGCAGCAGAGACCAAAGGTATATTCAGCTCGATGCCACGGGTCAAACGGGTTTTCAGACTGACTTCGTTAGGGAGTACCTCGGAATAACCGGGCACAAGGAGAATGTCGTCGAATGTAAGGGCTTCTTGACTGATACGCAGCATCGCGGGGGCTCCCGGGCGGGAAATTGGAAGCGCGCCATTATACCCACAGACCCCGCCCGGCTCAATGTAAACCTCAGCCTATTATCAAAGCTGTTTATAGATGCACATTAACGCAGGAGACCGGGCGATCCAGACGTTCGGCGAAGTCATCCAGAAAGGTCTGCGTGAACGACGCATCCAGCCAGTTGTTGAAGATGAAACCGAGGTTGGAAAACCCGCAGGCGTCGAGAAAAAGAAAGCCGTTGATGTCATCTTCATGGCGGCATTCGGGGCAGGTGAAATTATCGGTGTGACCGGGCATCCAGTCTTCCAGGCTGTCGAACAGCGCCTCCCCCACTTCACGGCGACACTCCGGGCAACCGGCCTCTTCGGCGAAGTCGTTCAGCGGGGTATAGATGCAGCGCTTGGTGACGATTTCCAGGCCATTGACGACCTGCCCGAACGGCAGCGCATCGGGACTCTTCACCACCCGCTTCGCTCCCGATGCCACCGCGTAGGCCATCTTGTTATAGGTGCGTCCGCAGGTGGTCAGCTCCGGCTCGACCACATCGAGCTTGACCAGCCAGCGCAGAATGAGCCGCGCCCTGGCCTCGTGCCCGGGAAAGGTGGAAATTTGCGGGACGATGATGCTTTGGGTGTTCATAACGGAGCGTCGCTTAAAGCTGTTCGAGGCCGCAGCTTAATGGGCTGGCCATTCAGGTCAAGAAGCAATCCTGCCTTTACTGACGAGACAGACCTGTGCGCCAGACCGGCATTGCCATTATGATGCCCGACATGATCAAAGACCCTTTCGCAAGACTCGGCCTCGACCGGGAAGTCCTTACTGTCAGCCAGCTCAACGGCCGCGCCCGCGTGCTGCTGGAAGACGTGTTCAGCAGCATCTGGGTCGAGGGCGAGATCTCCAACCTCTCGCGCCCGGCCTCGGGCCATGTGTACTTCACGTTGAAGGACTCCGGCGCGCAGGTCCGCTGCGCCTTGTTCCGGCAGAGCGCGGCGCGGGTGCGTCAGGCGCTCAAGGACGGCTTGCAGGTCAAGGTGCGCGGTAAGGTATCGCTGTTTGAAGGCCGCGGCGACTATCAGTTGATTCTCGATACGGTGGAACCTGCCGGTGACGGTGCATTGCGCCTGGCGTTCGATGCGCTGAAAGCCAAGCTCAGCGACGAAGGCCTGTTCAGCGCCGAGCGCAAGGTCGCGCTGCCGCTGCACCCGCAACGCATCGGAATTATCAGTTCTCCGACCGGTGCGGTGATCCGCGACATCATCAGCGTGTTCCGCCGTCGCGCGCCGCGGGTCGAGCTGACCTTGATTCCCACCGCCGTTCAGGGCCGCGAGGCGATCAACCAGATTGTCCGCGCACTGAAGCTGGCCGACAGCAGAGGCTTCGATGCGCTGATCCTGGCCCGTGGCGGCGGCTCGCTGGAAGACCTGTGGTGCTTCAACGAAGAAGCCGTCGCCCGTGCCATCGACGCCTGCGTAACGCCGATTGTCAGCGCTGTCGGGCATGAAACCGATGTGTCCATCAGCGACTTTGTCGCCGACGTGCGGGCACCGACGCCCTCTGCCGCCGCTGAACTGCTCGCCCCGGACTCCAGCGACCTGCATCGACGCGTCGACAACCTGCACCGGCGACTGGTCAGCCGCATGCAGGACCGTCTGATGCGCGAGCGGCTGCGTCTCGAGGGTATTTCCCGGCGTCTGCGTCACCCCGGCGAGCGCTTGCGTCAGCAGTCGCAGCGGCTGGATGACCTGGACATGCGCCTGCGCCGCGCCTTTGAACAGAACATGCATCAACGTCAGCTGCGTCTGGCGCATATGCAGAGCCGCCTTGCTGCCCAGCATCCAGGCCGGACCCTGGCCTTTTTGCGCCAGCGTCTGGATACCCTGGCCGAGCGTCTGCCGCGAGCCATTCGCGAACAGATCAAGGCGCGCAAGCTGCAACTGCAAAGCCAGGTGCAGACCCTCAACGTGGTCAGCCCGCTCGCCACACTGGGACGCGGTTACAGCATTCTGCTCGACGAGCGCGGCCACGCGATCCGCAACGCGGCACAGACGCAAACGGGCCAACGACTTACCGCCAGGCTCGGCGAAGGCGAACTGCAAGTACGCGTCGAAGACAATCACCTCACACCTGTGACCCTCTCCCTTCTGGACTGACTGCCTGATGCTACGTTTTATCGCCCCGCTGTTCGCCCTGCTGCTCTGTCTGCCCGCCCACGCCGACAGCTTTATTGCCCGCGCACTCGACAAACCGGTGCCCGGCGGTGTGGCGGTTATCGATCTGGGCACAGGCGCCCAGGCACCGACCGCCACCTATCAAGGCAAACCGGTGCTGGTGGTCAAGGAACAGGGCACGCGCTGGCTGGCCATCGTCGGCATTCCTTTGACCGTCAAACCCGGCACCCAGCAGGTCACCTCCGGCGGGCGCACGCTCAACTTCACCGTTGGCATCAAGAAATACCCGGAACAGCACATCACGCTCAAGAACAAACGTCAGGTCAATCCCAACCCCGAAGACAACAAACGCATCGAGGGCGAACTGGCCGAGCAACTGCGCGCCTACCGCAGTTTCAGCCCAGGCACGCCGAGCAACCTGATTCTGGACAAGCCGGTCAACGGCCCGCTGTCGAGCAAGTTCGGCGTGCGTCGCTTCTTCAATGGCGAAGAGCGCAACCCGCATTCGGGCCTCGACTTCGCGGTGCCGGCCGGCACGCCGATCAAATCCCCGGCAGCGGGCAAGGTCATCCTGACCGGCAATTACTTCTTCAATGGCAACACGGTATTCGTCGACCACGGGCAAGGCTTCATCAGCATGTTTTGCCATATGTCGAAGATCGACGTGAAGGTCGGCGACCTCGTCCCGCGTGGCGGAGTGGTCGGCAAAGTCGGCGCCACAGGTCGCGCAACCGGGCCGCACATGCACTGGAACGTCAGCCTCAACGATGCACGCGTGGACCCGGCGATCTTCATCGGCGCGTTTCAGCCGTAAGCCTGTTGGTGAGCGAGCGCTACGGCGCTCGCTCACACGACCCCTCACTTGCGCACATCGCTTTCGAACAACAATAACCCGCACATAACGCTTCAGATACCGCTATAAAAACTCGCCAACGACGTATTTTCGAGAATTTATTCTAATCTTTTTCAAGTGCTTGCCATCATCCATGCCAATGGTTACGGTTGGCCTCATGAAAACCTCTCAAACCCTTATTCTGTTGCGCCAACACCGGTGCCTCAGCCTGGTCAGCGCCCGACTGCCTGGCTAGCATGCCGTGCCCCGTCCCTGTGTTCGCAATTCCCTGTGCTATCTATCCAGAACGGCAGGCCGCCCAACCCCGGCCCCGTGAATACAAAAGGATTTCCTGATGACCATGCTCAAAGACCCGTCGAAGAAGTACCGCGCGTTCCCGACCATTGATCTGCCTGACCGTACCTGGCCTTCGAAGACCATCGACGCAGTGCCGATCTGGTGCAGCTCCGATCTGCGCGACGGCAACCAGTCGCTGATCGAACCGATGGACGCGGCCAAGAAGCTGCGCTTCTGGAAAACCCTGGTCAGCGTCGGCGTCAAGGAAATCGAGGCATCCTTTCCATCGGCTTCGCAGACTGACTTCGACTTCGTGCGTACCCTGATCGAAGACGGCCACATCCCGGATGACACCACCATTCAGGTACTGACCCAGGCTCGCGAAGACCTGATCGCCCGCACCTTCGAATCACTGCGCGGCGCCAAGAAAGCCATCGTTCATCTGTATAACGCGACCTGCCCATCGTTCCGCCGCATTGTCTTCAATCAGGACAAGGCCGGGGTGAAGGAGATCGCGGTCAACGCCGCCAAGCTGTTCGTCAAATACGCAGCACAGCAGCCGGAAACCCAGTGGACCTTCCAGTACTCGCCGGAGACCTTCAGTGCGACCGAGCTGGAATTCGCCAAGGAAGTCTGTGATGCGGTGATCGAGGTGTGGAACCCCACACCCGAGAACAAGGTGATCCTCAACCTCCCGGCCACCGTGGAAGTGGCGACACCCAACATTTACGCCGACCAGATCGAATGGTTTGGCCGCAACATTACCCGCCGCGACAGCGTGCTGATCAGCCTGCATACCCACAACGACCGTGGTACGGGCGTTGCAGCTACCGAACTGGGCCTGATGGCCGGTGCGGATCGCGTCGAAGGCTGCCTGTTCGGTAACGGCGAGCGGACCGGTAACGTCGATCTGGTCACCGTGGCGCTGAACCTCTACACCCAGGGCATCAATCCCGGGCTGGACTTCTCGGACATCGACGGCGTGCGCAAGGTCGTCGAAGAGTGCAACCAGATCCCGGTGCACCCACGTCATCCGTACGTTGGCGACCTGGTTCACACCGCGTTCTCCGGCTCGCACCAGGATGCGATCCGCAAGGGTTTCACCCAGCAGAAGGAAGGCGAGTTGTGGGAAGTGCCTTACCTGCCGATCGACCCGGCCGACATCGGTCGCAGCTACGAGGCGGTGATTCGCGTCAACAGCCAGTCAGGCAAAGGTGGCATCGCTTACCTGCTGGAACAGGAATATGGCATTTCCCTGCCACGCCGCATGCAGATCGAGTTCAGCCAGGTGGTTCAGGGTGAAACCGATCGCCTGGGCCTGGAGATGACGGCCGAGCAGATTCACTCGCTGTTGCGTCGTGAATACCTGCAAGCCAACGTTCCTTATGCGCTGATCAGCCATAAGTTGCAGGAAGAGAACGGCAACAGCTCGGTAGATGCCGAGGTGCACGTCGACGGCGAAACCCAGCACTGGCGTGGCAAGGGCAAGGGCGCCCTGGAAGCACTGGTCGCCGGTCTGCCAGTGGCCGTGGAAATCATGGACTACAACGAGCATGCGATCGGTTCGGGTACGACCGCCAAGGCGGCCGCCTACATTGAGCTGCGCGTGAATGGCGAACGCGCCGTGCATGGTGTGGGCATCGATGAAAACATCACCACGGCGAGCTTCCGCGCCCTGTTCAGCGCGCTTAATCGTTCAATCAGTCAGACGCAAGCCAAGGCTGCCTGATTCGATAGCCGGATGGCGGACGCAGGTCCGCCATCCGCAGCGCCCGCTTCCCTCCCCCGCCTCACGCGGCACCTGCCTCTTGCATTCCGCGCATGACCCTGCCTGTTTCGGCATAATCTTTTTCATTTATGCTGTGGTAGCATGCTGCCCTTACTCCAGAGCGCGCCCAATCCAACAGCAATTCATATGCTGACGATGCCTGCTCGGACTTACCTGCCAGCTGCACCTTTCCTATAAAACCAAGACGACTATTGCATTGATTTCCGGACGAAAAGAATGCTCGGGCAGACCCACCGTGCATTGAAATTACCATCGGCCTCGGTACGCTGAGCTGATCCAATCACATTTGGAGCGATTATGCCCAAGGCTTCCCATCAAGATTTGCGCCGCAGCTTCCGTGCGCTCACCTCGTCGAACGCTTGCTTTCACACAGCCTCGGTGTTCGACCCCATGTCAGCGCGAATCGCAGCGGATCTGGGCTTTGAAGTAGGCATCCTCGGCGGCTCCGTGGCGTCGCTGCAAGTCCTGGCAGCCCCTGACTTCGCCCTCATCACCCTGAGTGAATTCGTTGAACAGGCCACGCGCATCGGCCGTGTCGCACAGCTCCCGGTCATCGCGGACGCAGACCATGGTTATGGCAATGCCCTTAACGTCATGCGCACCGTTGTCGAACTGGAACGTGCCGGTATTTCTGCACTGACGATTGAAGATACCCTGCTGCCGGCGCAGTTCGGACGCAAATCCACGGACCTGATTTCCACTGCAGAAGGTGTTGGCAAGATCCGCGCAGCGCTGGAAGCACGTGTCGATCCGGAGATGTCGATTTTCGCTCGCACCAACGCGGCGATCATTCCGGTTCAGGAAGCCATCAGCCGGGTCCAGCAATACCAGGCTGCCGGAGCTGACGGCATTACCATCGTCGGCATTCGTGACTTCGATCACCTGGCGCAGATATCCGAAGGTGTGACCGTGCCGCTGATGCTGGTGACGTACGGCAACCCGGAACTGCACGATAACGCGCGCCTTGCCGAGATGGGTGTGAGGGTCTGCGTACATGGCCACGCAGCGTACTTCGCCGCGATCAAGGCCACCTACGATTGCCTGCGCGAACAGCGCCAGATACTGGGCAACGAATCGAACATGAGCGCAACCGAACTGACCCACACCTATACGCAGCCTGAAGACTACGTAGAGTGGGCCCGCAAGTTCATGAACGTGAACGAGTGACAGGCAACGCCGGACGCTGCGCCGCCTGATCGGGGGCAGACGCAGCTGAATGCCCACGCGACACCGCGCGTGGGCATGATGAGCGTCACTTCGGACGCTCATCAGGAGGGATCACGCAGTGGTGTTCACGCCACCTTCAGTCTCCAATTGCAACAACGAGGCCTGCAAGGTCTGCAGGTTGGCACTGGTGCTCGCTATCTGACCCTGAATCGCCATGGATTTCTGGGCCTTTTCTTCCGCCGTGCCTTTGCTGCTCTGTGCGGCAGCCAACTGCGCTTTCTGCTCGGCGAGTTGTTTCTGAGCGTCCTTGATCTGCTGCTTTATTTGCTCGATGGTCTGATTGAGAGACGACTCGCTGGAGCCACCCACGCTGCCGCCGCCACCCGCCGCACCGGCCTTGCCACCTTCGGTGGATGCCTGATCAGAGCTTTTCTCTGTTTCGGTAGTCGTGGTGGCGGCAGCAGCAGTGGCCTTGGCTGTTTCAGCCTCGGTAGGTTTAATCGCTAAGGTCAACGAGCTTGAGTAACTGTTCAGCGTGGATGTATTGATGGTAGTCATGGCGGTCTCCAGGAATTCTGGAGAAGCTATCGGCCGACCAGAAACATTCTGAAGTACTTTTATTCAATATTAAATGAATCAGCATCCAGCCCGGCTGGAAACCGTGTGCGATAGGCATGCAAGTCTGCCGCGCTTAGCTTCGCCTTGAACACTCCGTCCGCTTCGCCCACGCTCAACAGGCTCTCGCCCTGGAAATCCAGAACCTGACTGTCACCAGTGTAAGCGAAGCCCTTGCCGTCCGATCCGACCCGGTTGACTGCCGCCACATAGCACAGGTTTTCAATGGCTCTGGCAGGCAGCAAGCGATTCCAGTGCAGACGCCGCGCACCCGGCCAGTTGGCGGTGTACAGCAACAGGTCGGTGTCCTGAGCGTCACGGCTCCAGACCGGAAAGCGCAGGTCATAGCAGATCAGCGGCCGTACACGCCAGCCGTTGAGTTCAAACATGACCTGGCGATCGCCCGGCGTGTAATGCTCGTGCTCTCCGGCCATGCGAAACAGGTGGCGCTTGTCGTAATGCAGCAGCGCACCATCCGGTCGCGCCCACAGCAAGCGGTTGCGATGACTGCCATCGGCAGCGCGGATCATGACGCTGCCGGTCACTACGGCGTCGATACGCCTGGCCTGCGCCAGTAGCCATGCCGATGTAGGCCCGGCTTCCGGTTCTGACAGCGCCTCGGACTCCATCGAGAACCCGGTGGTGAACATTTCCGGCAGGATCACCAGGTCCGCGCCGCGCGCCTGATCCAGCAATGGCTCGAAATGCTCGAGATTGGCCTCGCGATCATGCCACGCCAGCGTGGTCTGGATCAGCGCGAGGTTGAGGTTCGGCAGCCCGCTTAGATCGCGCATAGTTTCTCCGCCGCCTGACGCAACGTCTCTTCCTGTTTGGCAAAGCACAGGCGGATCAGGCGCTGCCCTGCTGGCGGGCTCTGGTAGAACACAGAAATCGGAATGCTCGCCACACCGTGTTCACGGGTCATCCACAAGGCCATGTCGACATCGTTGAGGTCGGGCCTGATCTGCGAGTAATCGACCAACTGGAAATAAGTCCCGCCCACCGGCCGGAAGCTGAAACGCGACTCGGCCAGATGACCACAGAAAAAGTCGCGCTTGGCCTGATAAAAGCCTGGCAGTTCATCGACATGCTCCGGGTGTTCGGCCATGAAGTCGGCCAACGCGTACTGCAAAGGCGTGACACCGCAGAAGCTCACATACTGATGCACCTTGCGCAACTCGGCGGTCAATGCTGGCGGCGCGACCACATAGCCGGTTTTCCAGCCAGTGACGTGATACGTCTTGCCGAACGAGCTGACGACGAAGGCGCGCTGATACAACGCTTCATGGTCAAGCACACTGACATGGCGTGCGCCGTCGAACACCAGATGCTCATAGACTTCGTCGCTGAGCAGGTAGATGTGGCGATCGGCAATCAACGCGGCCAGCCGATCGAGCTCTGCACGGCTGATCAACGCGCCGCTGGGGTTGTGCGGGCTGTTGATGACGATCATGCGGGTACGCGGGCTCAGCGCATCGCTGAGCTTTTGCCAGTCGATGGAGAAGTCATCCAGCCCCAGTTGCACATGCACGCAGCGCCCACCGGCCAGTTCGACGGCGGGCTCGTAGCTGTCATAGCAAGGGTCGAAAATGATCACTTCGTCACCAGCGCGAATAACGCTATGGATCGCGCAGAAAATCGCCTGCGTGGCACCCGGTGTGATGGTGATTTCGCTGTCCGGATTGACCGTACGCCCATAGCTGCGGGCGATCTTTGCCGCGACTTGCTGACGAAGCGCAGGCAGGCCGGTCATCGGTGAGTATTGGTTATGGCCTTGAGTGACGTGTCGGCAGACTGCATCACGCAGCGCCTGCGGCCCGTCAAAATCGGGAAACCCCTGGGACAGGTTGATAGCGCCGGTTTCGGCGGCCAGCTGTGACATGACGGTGAAGATAGTGGTGCCCACGTTGGGCAACTTGCTGTCGATCATGGAACCCTTTCCCTGCAATCTCCCGGCACCGGGCGGCACGGGTCAAGCAGGATAGCCCATTAAACGGCCACAAAAAAAGGCGCCGAAGCGCCTTTTTCCCGATGCTGACTCAGCGCTTGTCGCGGCGCTTCTTGTCGGCCTTCTTGTGGTGCGACATCATCCGACGCTTCTTGTTGACCTGACGGTCAGTGAGCGTGTTCTTGTTGCCTTCATACGGGTTCTCGCCGCCCTTGAACTCGATACGGATTGGCGTACCGACCAGCTTGAGCACACGCCGGTAGGTGTTTTCCAGATAACGGACGTAGGACTTGGGTACCTTCTCGACCTGGTTACCGTGGATTACGATCAGCGGCGGGTTGGCACCCCCCAGGTGGGCATAACGCAGCTTGATGCGGCGGCTGCCGACCATCGGTGGCGCATGCTCGCTGACCGCATCTTCGAGAATCTGCGTCAGGCGGCTGGTTGGCCAGCGCGTTACCGCGGACTTGAACGAGTTCTGTACCGACTGATACAGGTTGCCCACGCCCGTGCCATGCATGGCCGAGATAAAGTGGATGTCGGCGAAGTCGACGAAGAACAACCGGCGCTCCAGTTCGATCTTCACGAAATCGCGTTCGCCCGGCGTCATGCCGTCCCACTTGTTCAGCGCGATGACCAGCGCACGACCCGCTTCAAGGGCGAAGCCCAGCAGGTTCAGGTCGTGGTCGACCACACCTTCGCGGGCGTCCATCACAAAGATCACCACGTTGGCGTCCTTGATGGCCTGCAGCGTCTTGACCACCGAGAACTTTTCGACTTCCTCGTGGATCTTGCCGCGCTTGCGCACACCGGCGGTGTCGATCAGCGTGTACTTCTCTTCGTTACGCTCGAAGGGAATGTAGATACTGTCGCGCGTGGTGCCTGGCTCGTCATAGACGATAACCCGGTCTTCACCCAGCATGCGGTTGACCAGCGTCGACTTGCCGACGTTGGGACGACCGATGATGGCGATCTTGATGCCGTCTTTCTCGCTCGGGCCGGGGATGCGCTTGGCTTCCTGACCTTCGGCGACTTCCTCGACCTCAACGCCCTCTTCAGGCTCGTCCTCGTCCCTGGGGAATTCCCGCAGGGCGATTTCAAGCATCTGCGAGATGCCACGGCCGTGGGCACCGGCCACCGGAATGGCGTCGCCCAGACCCATCGGGCTGAACTCGGCACGCGCCAGGTTCTCGTCGATGTTGTCGATCTTGTTGGCAACTACGTAGGAACGCTTGTTGCGCTTGCGCAGGTGCTCACCAATCATCTGATCAGCAGCGGTGTAGCCCGCACGGGCGTCCACCAGAAACAGCACCACATCGGCTTCTTCAATGGCCAGCAGCGACTGCTCGGCCATCTTTTCGTCCATGCCATGCTCGTCACCGGAGATACCGCCGGTGTCGATCAGAATATAGGAGCGCCCTTGCCACTTCGCCTCTCCGTATTGGCGATCACGGGTAAGACCGGACAGATCGCCGACAATGGCGTCGCGAGTCCTGGTCAGGCGGTTGAACATGGTGGACTTGCCGACGTTCGGTCGACCCACCAGGGCGATTACGGGAACCATGCGGCTCTCCACTTCGTTATTTCAGAAAATACAAAAGCCGCTGCAGGGCAGCGGCCGGAGTTCGGGGCGATGCCACAAAGGCACCGCAGCCTTGCCGAAGCAAGGGCACCCGGGGCCATTGGCCCCGGGCATGGACACTTATTGCTTGATGGTCAGGGCTTCCAGTTTGCCGCTGTTGCCATACACGTAAATCATGTCCCCAACCACCAGCGGACGCGCACGCAGGCCGTCGCTGTCGATACGTTCGCGACCGACAAAACGACCGTCCACCTGGCTCAACAGGTGCAGGTAGCCTTCCATGTCACCGACCGCTACGTAGCTGGAATACACTTCCGGCGCGCCGAGCTGGCGGCGAGCCAGTGATTCGTTGCTCCACAGTGCAGAGGACGAACGCTCGTCGATACCTTCGACAGTACCGGAGGCCAGAGTGGCATAGACGCTGCCAAAGCCCTGGGCGACACCCGAGTAGCTCGAAGCATCACGCTGCCAGAGCACACGACCGCTTTCCAGATCGAGACCGGCGACGCGACCCTGATAGGTAGCGACGTACAGCGTACCGCCGGACAGCAACAGGCCGCCGTCGATATCGACGACACGATCCAGTTCCGAGCGGCCTTGCGGGATGGCAACACGCTGTTCCCAGATCGGCACGCCGTTGGTGATATCCAGAGCGACGACCTTGCCGGTCGACAGACCCGCTACGGCAAGACGGTTGGTTGCCAGCGGAGCACCCGTGCCGCGCAGGGTCAGCACCGCCGGCGTACTTTCGTAGATCCAGAGCTGCGAACCGGTAGAAGCGTCGAAACCGACGATGCGGTCATCCTGAGTCTGGACAACGACCACAGAACCGTTGGTGGCCGGCGGAGCCAGCACTTCACTGGTCACATGGGCGCGCCACTTTTCCTCACCGGACGTGGCGTCCATGGCAATCACTTCACCCTTGAGGGTGCCGATCATTACCAGGCCATAGCCCACGCCGACTGCACCGGAAACGGGCAGATCGAGATCCTTCTTCCAGATCACGTCGCCAGTCAGACGATCCAGCGACACGACTTCGCCCGTGACGTCCGCCGCATAGATGCGGTCGCCGTCAATGGCTGGCACGAGCATGTTGTAAGTCTTGCCCTGGCCGTCGCCAACGGAACGGCTCCACTGCTTGTGCAGAACCACTTCTTCTTTGAAGTCGGTCAGCTCGGCCGGAGGCAATTCCTTTTTGCTGTTGCTGCTGCAACCCGCGGCCAGAATGGCCAGAGCCAGCAATGCTGCATGTTTCCAACGAATCACGTCACGCATCCCCTTTCGCCAGATCGTCGAGCTTCATTTGCAGGCCACCCACTGCTGCGTCTTCGGACAGAGCAGATTTGGCCTTTTGGTATGCAGCATACGCCTCGTCGGTACGACCCAGCTGTACCAGCAGGTCACCCTTGAGTTCTTCACGACTGGCGAGGAAAGCCTTGTCGGCATCGCCGTCGAGCAGCTTCAGCGCGTCATCGGTCTTGTTCTGCGCAGCCAGCACGCGTGCCAGACGCTGACGGGCAATCTCGCCCAGCGTGTCGTTGGCAGGCTTGTCGGCCACGGTTTTCAGCTCGGCTGCAGCATCATCCAGCTTGCCGGCATCGACCGCCACCTTGGCGACGAACAGGCTACCGAACTGTGCGTAGGTAGTGCCACCGAATTCGCTTTTCAGTTTGCCGGAGATCTCGGCGACACGTGCGGTGTCTGCCTGGCCACTGGGCGTCAGTGCGGTTTCCAGCAATTGCTGATAAAGCATCGAGGCGCCTTGCGACTGGCTGGCCTGATACCTGTGCCAGAACTGCCAACCCAGAACCACGACCAGCGCAAGCAGACCGCCGGTCAACAGAGGTTTGCCGTTGCGCTGCCACCAGTCCTTCATTACCGCCAGCTCTTCATCTTCGGTACCCGACACCCCAATACTCCTATTCGCTAAACGGCTGTTAAATCAGCTTCAACCCTGCACGACGCAGGAGGCCAGGTGCTCCGACAGAGCATCCCAGGCAATATTTTGTTGTTCACCCTGACCGCGCAGGGGTTTGACGCCAATGACCTTCGCCGCCAGTTCTTCTTCGCCGAGGATCAGCGCGTACAGCGCACCGCTCTTGTCGGCTTTCTTGAACTGGCTTTTGAAGCTGCCGGCACCGGCGTTGACCTGCAACCGCAGAGTCGGCAGCTGATCACGCACCTTTTCGGTCAGTGCCAGCGCAGCCAGCTCGGCGGCTTCGCCAAATGCGCACAGGTAGACATCGACCTGACGGGCAATCTCTTCCGGCACCTGCTCAAGGGTTTCGAGCAGCAGCACCAGTCGCTCGATGCCCATCGCGAAACCGACGCCTGCAGTAGGCTTGCCGCCCATCTGCTCGACCAGACCGTCGTAACGACCGCCCGCACAGACCGTACCCTGGGCACCGAGCTGGTCGGTGACCCACTCGAAAACGGTCTTGCTGTAGTAATCCAGGCCACGCACCAGCTTGGGATTGATCACATAAGGAATACCGGCGGCGTCCAGACGGGCCTTCAGGCCTTCGAAGTGAACGCGGGATTCGTCATCCAGATAGTCAGCCAGTTTCGGCGCATCGATCAGCACAGCCTGGGTTTCAGGGTGCTTGGTGTCCAGCACGCGCAACGGGTTGGTTTTCAGGCGGCGCTGGCTGTCTTCGTCCAGTTGGTCGAGACGTGCCGAGAGGTATTCGACCAGCGCCTCGCGATAACGCGCACGCGCCTCGCTGGTGCCCAGGCTGTTCAGCTCGAGCTTGACGGCGTTGCGAATGCCCAGCAGGCCCCACAGGCGCCAGGTCATGACAATCAGTTCGGCATCGATATCGGGACCGTCCAGGTTGAAGACCTCGACACCGATCTGGTGAAACTGACGATAACGGCCTTTCTGCGGGCGCTCGTGACGGAACATCGGACCGATGTACCACAGTTTCTGAACCTGGCCGCCGCCAGTGATGCCGTGCTCGAGGACCGCACGCACGCACGCGGCAGTGCCTTCAGGGCGCAGGGTCAGAGAGTCGCCGTTGCGGTCGGCGAAGGTGTACATCTCTTTCTCGACGATATCGGTCACTTCACCGATGGAGCGCTTGAACAGCTCGGTGAATTCGACGATAGGCATACGAATCTGCCGGTAACCGTAGTTATCCAGCAGACGGGCAACAGTGCCTTCGAAGTGACGCCACAGCGGCGTCTGCTCGGGCAGAATGTCGTTCATGCCACGAATGGCTTGTAGAGACTTACTCACAAAAAATCCTTAGCAATCCGGGTTAGCCGCGCACGATGACCGAGGCGTCGGCTTCGGCTTTTTCAGCCGCTTTCTCGCGAATCAAGCGTTCCAGCTCATTCACGAGATTGTCATTGGTCAGTTTCTGCGCGGGTTTGCCGTCGATGTAGATCAGGTTCGGCGTGCCACCGGTCAGGCCGATGTGCGCCTCTTTGGCTTCGCCCGGACCATTGACCACACAACCGATGACCGCGACATCGAGCGGCACCAGCAAATCCTCGAGTCGACCTTCCAGCTCGTTCATGGTCTTGACCACATCGAAGTTCTGCCGCGAGCAGCTCGGACAGGCGATGAAGTTGATTCCACGCGAACGAAGGCGCAACGATTTGAGAATGTCGTACCCGACCTTCACTTCCTCGACCGGGTCAGCCGCCAGCGAGATGCGGATAGTATCGCCAATTCCTTCGGCAAGCAGCATACCGAGACCGACAGCCGATTTCACCGTACCCGAACGCAAGCCACCGGCTTCGGTGATGCCCAGGTGCAGCGGCTGAACAATCTCCTTGGCCAGCAGCCGATAGGCCGCGACCGCCATGAACACATCGGAAGCCTTGACGCTGACCTTGAAGTCCTGAAAGTTCAGGCGTTGCAGATGCTCGACATGGCGCAGCGCAGACTCTACCAGGGCCTCTGGCGTGGGCTCGCCGTACTTCTTCTGCAGGTCTTTTTCCAGCGAACCGGCATTGACGCCGATACGGATCGGGATGCCCCGATCACGTGCAGCATCGACCACCGCCCGCACACGGTCTTCGCGACCGATGTTGCCCGGGTTGATACGCAGACAGTCGACGCCCAGCTCCGCCACACGCAAGGCGATGCGGTGATCGAAGTGAATGTCGGCGACCAGCGGCACCTTGACCAGTTGCTTGATGCGGCCGAATGCTTCGGCAGCGTCCATGTCCGGCACCGAAACACGCACGATGTCGACACCCGCCGCTTCCAGACGATTGATCTGTGCCACGGTAGCGGCCACATCGTTGGTATCGCTGTTGGTCATGCTCTGCACCGCGATCGGCGCATCACCGCCGACCGGTACGGAACCGACCCATATTTTCCGGGATTCGCGACGCTTGATTGGAGATTCGCCGTGCATGACTTATTGCCCTAGCTTCAGGCGAGCAGTTTCGCCGCTGGTAAAAGGTGCTACATCCACAGGCTGACCGTTGTAGCTGACCTGCGCACCGCGCGCGTAGCCCAGACGCAGGGTCAACGGCGGCTTGCCGTTGACATCCAGACTCTCGCCCTTGCGCTTGAGACCGCTGACCAGCACCTTGCCGTTCCCGTCAGTGACCTGGGTCCAGCAGTCGGCAACGAACTGTACGGTCACCTGACCGGCACCCGCCGCGACAGGCGCTGGCTGCTCGGCAGGTGCAGTCGGCATCGACGGCACGTTCGGCGCAGCAACGGGTGCTTGAGGCGCGCTCGCCGGTGGCGTGGCAGCAGCAGGTGTCTGTGGTTGTGCGGTTGCGTGACCTGTGACGCTGGAAGCCGGGGCCGCAGGCGCAGCAGCGGGCGCCTCACTGGCAGGCGCACCGGTATTCAACGGCAAGGAAGTTTGTCCAGAGGCAGGCGTTTCAGCCACAGCAGGCTCTTCCGGTTCGTCAAGCGGGTGAATCTGCGTGGTGCCATCCGCGCTTTCGACTTCGACGTGCTCCATGTTCAGCCCGGACTGATCCTTGCCGCGCAAGGTCGCCTGATCCTGCCACCAGAAGAAACCGCCGCCGACCAGAATCACCAGCAACAGCAGGCTGACGATACGCAGAATATTGTGCGACAGCCTGACCGGCTCTTCGATACGGCCCAGCGCGTGAACCGAACTGCCTTTACCGTCGGTGCCGGTGAACTGGTCGAACTGCTCGACCAGCGCCGCCTGATCAAGGTCAAGCAGTTTGGCGTAAGCACGCACATAACCCCGGGCAAACGTATGCCCAGGCAGCTTTTCAAACTGGCCGTTCTCCAGATTGGTCAGGGAGGTCACGGTGAGATTCAATCTCAAGGCCACATCTGGCAGCGACCAGCTCCTGCTCTCGCGGGCCTGGCGCAGGGTTTCTCCAGGATTCACGCGATTGGTTGCTACAACTTCGGGATGCGCCGCTTTCATCATTGCTCCGACAGGTATTGCTGATATTCCGGCGTACCGGGATAGAGTCTTTTCAACAGCAGGCCAAAGCTGGCCGCCTTGTTACGATCATCATATATCTTCGCCAGCCGCGTACCGAGCAATAGACTACGTGCATTTTGCTCGCTGAGCTGGCTAAAACGGTCGTAATAGTCACGCGCCGGCACATATTGCTTGTCTTCGTAGGACAGCTGAGCCATTTCCAGCAAGGATAACGGCAACTGACGGTCCAGGCGCAATGCCTTGGTAAAATGCTCGCGAGCCTGCTCGCGGTTGCCCAGTTTCAGCGAGGTCATGCCCAGGCTTTCAAAAACCCGTGACCGCTCAGGATACAGGTTGTCGGCAGCCGCCTGTTCAAAACGCTCGTAGGCTTCCTTGTAACGCTTTTGTTCGAACAGAAAACTGCCGTAATTATTGACGATGCGTGTTTCGTTATTGCTAGCGGCCAACGCCTTGCGAAAGTACTGCTCAGCCAGCTCCGGCTCCATCTCTGTCTGGAACACCAGGGCCAGCGCGGCGTTGGCCTGCGCATCGGAACTGTCGAGTTCGAGCGCCTTTTTCAGCGGAACCTTGGCACGCTCGGTCTGGCCCTGCTGAAAATAACCCAGCCCCAGCTGCACGTAAGCCTTGCGCGCTTCCTCGCGCCCCTGGGCCGTCGTCAGCGGGTTGACGTTGCCGGTGGACACGCACGCTGTCAGCAAGACGACAACACAGAGCAGCAGCGAGGCACGCACAGGCATGGGGTCTCTCTCGGTCAGGTTCGCAGTCAGGTTCGAGTCACCGCGACAGGGGCCGCATCGGCCTCGGCGCTCAACTCACGCACGGCTATATAGCGTTCGCTACGGCGTGTGCGGTCCATCACCTGCCCGACCAACTGGCCGCATGCAGCATCGATGTCTTCACCACGCGTGGTGCGCACAGTGACGTTATAACCGGCCTGATGCAACAGGTCCTGAAAACGACGTATCGCGTTATTGCTGGGACGCTCGTAACCGGAGTGCGGAAACGGGTTGAACGGGATCAGGTTGATCTTGCAAGGCGTGTCCTTGAGCAGTTCGATCATCTCGACCGCGTGCTCTACCTTGTCGTTGATGTCCTTGAGCATGGTGTACTCGATGGTGAGCACACGCTTTTCGCCCAGACTGGACATGTAGCGACGGCAGGACTCGAGAAGCATTTTCAGCGGGTATTTCTTGTTGATCGGCACCAGCTGGTTGCGCAGCGCATCGTTCGGTGCGTGCAGCGACAAGGCCAGGGACACGTCGATGTGCTTGGAAAGCTCATCGATCATCGGTACCACACCGGAAGTGGACAAGGTCACCCGGCGTTTGGAAATGCCATACCCCAGGTCATCCATCATCAGATGCATGGCGGCAATGACATTGTCGAAGTTCAGCAGCGGCTCACCCATGCCCATCATCACCACGTTGGTGATGGCACGGTCGACGGTCGCCGGGACGCTGCCAAAGGATTTGTTGGCAATCCACACCTGACCGATGACTTCGGCGGCGGTGAGGTTGCTGTTGAAGCCTTGCTTGCCCGTGGAGCAGAAACTGCAATCCAGGGCACAGCCCGCCTGGGACGAAACACACAAGGTGCCGCGCTTGCCCTGCGGAATATAGACGGTCTCGACACAGCTGCCGGACTCTACGCGCACCACCCATTTACGGGTGCCGTCGCTGGAGATGTCCTCGCTGACCACTTCAGGACCGCGAACCTCAGCACAGGCCTTGAGCTTTTCGCGCAGGGCCTTGCTGAGGTTCGTCATCGCGTCGAAATCGTCGACGCCGAAGTGGTGAATCCACTTCATGACCTGACCGGCACGGAAGCGCTTCTCCCCGATAGAGTCGAAGAATTTCTCCATTTCCTGTTGAGTCAGCCCCAGCAGGTTGGTTTTACCAGTCGATGCAATCATGAATTCACCCTTCACTCGTCAGTCAAAAATGACTTAGCGAGCGGTTACTTCGGTAGCTGCGAAGAAGTACGAGATTTCGCGAGCGGCGGCTGCTTCGGAATCGGAGCCGTGAACAGCGTTGGCGTCGATGGAATCAGCGAAGTCAGCACGGATGGTGCCGGCAGCCGCTTCTTTAGGGTTGGTAGCGCCCATCAGCTCACGGTTCAGAGCGATAGCGTTTTCGCCTTCCAGAACCTGAACGACAACCGGACCGGAGATCATGAAAGCAACCAGGTCGCCGAAGAAACCGCGAGCGCTGTGCTCAGCGTAGAAACCTTCAGCTTCGGCCTTGGACAGTTGCTTCAGCTTGGAAGCGACAACGCGCAGACCGGCTTTTTCGAAACGAGTGGTGATCTCGCCGATTACGTTCTTGGCAACGGCGTCAGGCTTGATGATGGAGAAAGTACGTTGAACAGCCATGGTGAAACTCCAGAAGCAGTGATTGAAGCGAAAAATTAAACCCGCGAATTATACGCGGGTTCTGGTGTATTGCCTAACTGCGCGCGTTACTGAACGTCAATCCAGCTCTTCGATCCACAATGTCTGGATCGCTTCCAGGACCTTTTCCCCGCTGCGGTCCGGATGGTCATCGAATTCAGGCAAGGCCATGACCAGACCACGCAGCCTGGGGAAGCTCACGGTGAGCGGATTTACCTCCGGGTGGCTTTCAGCCAGCTGGATGGCGATTTCCTGAACATCAACCCATTTGAGACTCATGAGCAATCCTTGAATCAGTGCGGCGCTTCAGCGGCGTGGTTGAGCGAATACTTGGGTATTTCGACCGTCAGGTCTTCGTTGCCGACAATGGCCTGACAGGACAGACGTGACTGCCGTTCCAGCCCCCACGCCTTGTCGAGCATGTCTTCTTCCAGCTCATCGGCCTCATTCAGCGAATCGAACCCTTCGCGAATGACGCAATGGCAGGTAGTGCACGCACACACGCCACCACAGGCGCTTTCAATCTCGATGTGGTGCTCGTGGGCAATGTCGAGAATAGACGTGCCGGGCTCCACTTCTACAACCAGCCCGTCCGGGCAATGCTCGGCGTGGGGCAGAAAAATCACCTGCGGCATCAGTTATTCCTCAATCTCATTCAAGTTGCGCCCGGCCAGTGCGGCTTTTACCGTCGAATCGAGGCGTCGGGCAGCAAACGCATCGGTCACCTGCGACAGACGCTTGGTCTGCTGCTCGATGGCATAACCATCGGTGCCTTGCATCAGTTCACGGAGTTCGTCCATCTGCAGGTTGATGACCAGGCGCTCTTCCTCGTCGAGAAGACGCTCGCCATCGGCGTCCAGAGCACCCTGAACAGCTTCGAGCAGACGCTCGGCATCAACCTGATGCTCACGCAGCACGCGAGCGACCTTGTCGTCGCCGGCATACTCGAAGGAATCCTTGAGCATGCGGGTGACCTCGTCATCGGTCAGCCCGTAGGACGGCTTGACCTGAATGCTCGACTCGATGCCCGAGCCCATTTCACGCGCCGAGACGCTGAGCAGACCATCAGCATCGACCTGGAAAGTGACACGAATCTTTGCCGCGCCAGCGACCATCGGCGGGATGCCACGCAGTTCGAAGCGCGCCAGCGAACGACAGTCGCTGATCAATTCACGCTCGCCCTGCAGGACATGAATCTTCATGGCCGTCTGGCCATCCTTGTACGTGGTGAATTCCTGACCACGCGCCACAGGAATGGTGGTGTTGCGCGGAATGACTTTCTCCATCAGCCCGCCCATGGTTTCCAGCCCCAGCGAGAGCGGAATCACATCGAGGAGCAGCAGTTCGCCACCGTCACGCTTGTTGCCGGCCAGGGTATCGGCCTGGATCGCAGCCCCGATGGCCACCACCTGATCCGGGTCGATCTCGGTCAGCGGCTGACGACCGAACAGCTCGGCCACCGCTTCGCGCACTCGCGGAACACGGGTCGAACCGCCGACCATGACCACCGCCTCGACTTCTTCAAGCTCGATACCAGTATCACGCACCGCACGACGACAGGCCTTGAGGCTGCGGGCAATCATAGGTTCGATCAGCGCATTGAGCGCCTCGCGCGTCAGCGTGCCACGCCACTCACCGTAGACGACCTCGACAGACTCGGCGTGAGTCAGCGCTTCCTTGGCCGAGCAGGCAGCCTGCAGCAGGCTGCGCTGCGCGGAAGGGTCAATATCGGCTGACAGACCGGCATCCGTGACAATCCAGCTGGCTATCGCATGATCGAAGTCATCGCCACCCAGAGCGGTATCGCCGCCAGTGGCCAGTACTTCAAACACACCACCGGTCAGGCGCAGGATCGAAATATCGAAGGTTCCGCCGCCCAGGTCATAGATGGCAACCACACCTTCGGCCTTTTGATCCAGGCCGTAGGCCACCGCCGCAGCCGTAGGCTCATTGAGCAGGCGCAGTACATTGAGTCCCGCCAGTCTGGCAGCGTCCTTGGTCGCCTGACGCTGAGCGTCATCGAAGTAGGCAGGAACGGTGATCACCGCGCCTACCAGCTCGCCACCCAGTGAGGCTTCTGCGCGCTGGCGCAGGACCTTGAGGATGTCGGCAGACACTTCGACCGGGCTTTTCGGCCCCTGCACGGTGTCGATGAACGGCATGTGCGACTCACCGCCGACGAACCGGTACGGCAGTTGCTCGCCCAGTTGCTTGACGTCGGTCAGACCACGGCCCATGAGACGCTTGACCGATAGAACGGTATTGAACGGGTCCTGGGAGGCGGCGATCTTCGCTGACTGCCCTACTTCGACACGATCAGCGTGATAGCGCACGGCAGACGGCAGAATGACCTGCCCCTCTGCATCGGCCAGCGGTTCGGACAGGCCGCTGCGTACTGCAGCAACCAGAGAATTGGTAGTGCCCAGGTCGATACCCACAGCCAGACGACGCTGGTGCGGTTGAGGACTCAGGCCGGGTTCGGCGATCTGCAGTAAAGCCATGCTGTTCAGAATAATCACTGGCGCGCGGCCGAAGCCGCGCGGGGTTAATCGTCGAGGCGCTCTTCTAACTGGCGCACTTCGTGAGAGAGCTTGTCGAGAAACTGCATACGCCGCATCAGCTTTTCAGCGTGCTCGCGTTGTGCAGCATCATTCCAACAGGCTGCGAAGCTCTGGTTCAGTTCGTCCTGAGCGATCTTGAGCTGACGCTTGAAGGTCGCGACGCCGGCCAGATCAGCCTCGTCCTGCAAGTCCTCGAGGTCTTCGCGCAATTGCATCTGCTGCAGAAGAAACTCGGGATCATGCACCGTGACTTCTAGCGGCACTTCGTTGCCGTTCATTGCCAGCAGATAACGCGCCCTTTTCGGCGGGCTTTTCAGGGTCTGATAGGCCTCGTTGAGACTGGCCGAGCGCTCCAGCGCCACACGCTGCTCACGCTCGGGGGCATCCGCAAAACGATCCGGATGCACGTTGCGCGCAAGCTCACGGTAGCGCGTGGCCAGCTGGTCAAGATCAAGCTGAAACTCGGGCTTGAGGTCAAACAGGGCGAAGTGACAGGGAGTACCCACAATAAAAGCCTCAGACGTTGAAGCTTTCGCCACAGCCGCACTCACCGCGCGAGTTGGGATTGTTGAACTTGAAGCCTTCGTTCAACCCTTCGCGCACGAAGTCGAGCTCGGTGCCATCCAGATAGACCAGACTTTTCGGGTCAATGATCACCTTGACGCCGTGCATTTCGAACACGGTGTCTTCGCTGGCCGCCTCATCGACGAACTCGAGCACATAGGCAAGACCTGAACAGCCTGTGGTGCGAACACCCAGACGAACGCCGTCACCCTTGCCGCGCCCCTCGAGGGAACGTCGTACGTGGTTAGCGGCAGCTTCTGTCATGCTGATAGACATCGGAACTCCTTAGCCTGTTGCATTAGCCTGTTGCAGTTGACTCTGTTGCAAGCTTCTCTTGAAAAGCCTGCTTACAGCAGACCTTTCTTCTGCTTGTAGTCGCGAACGGCGGCCTTGATGGCGTCTTCAGCGAGTACCGAGCAGTGAATCTTCACTGGCGGCAGTGCCAGCTCTTCAGCCAGCTGAGTGTTCTTGATGGTCTCTGCTTCATCCAGAGTCTTGCCTTTCATCCACTCGGTCGCCAGGGAGCTGGACGCGATGGCCGAACCGCAGCCGTAGGTCTTGAACTTAGCGTCTTCGATAACGCCCTGCTCGTTGACCTTGATCTGCAGACGCATCACGTCGCCGCACGCAGGAGCGCCGACCATGCCGGTGCCAACGTCAGGATCTTCCGCGTTCATCTTGCCGACGTTACGTGGATTTTCGTAGTGGTCGATGACCTTTTCGCTGTAAGCCATGATTCTATTCCTCTCACATCAGGGAGCCGCTCTGCAGGTCACGCGCAATTGCCCATGACCTGCATTGGAGGCGACTTTAAATTAGTGCGCCGCCCACTCGATCTTGGAGATGTCGACGCCGTCTTTGAACATGTCCCACAGCGGCGAAAGTGTGCGCAGCCGGGTGACAGCCTCGCAAACCTTCTGCGCGGCGTAATCGATCTCTTCTTCGGTGCTGAACCGGCCGAAGGTGAAACGAATCGAGCTGTGCGCCAGCTCATCGTTGCGACCCAGGGCACGCAGCACGTACGAGGGCTCCAGCGAGGCCGAAGTACAGGCCGAACCGGACGATACCGCCAGATCCTTGAGTGCCATGATCAGCGACTCGCCTTCGACATAGTTGAAGCTCAGGTTCAGGTTGTGCGGTACGCGGGCAGTCAGGCTGCCGTTGACGTACAGCTCTTCCAGATTTTCGACCTGCTTGAAGAAACGATCGCTGAGTGCCTTGATGCGCACGTTTTCAGCAGCCATTTCTTCCTTGGCGATACGGAATGCTTCGCCCATGCCGACGATCTGGTGGGTCGCCAGGGTGCCGGAACGCATGCCGCGCTCGTGACCGCCGCCGTGCATGGTCGCCTCAAGGCGAACACGTGGCTTGCGGCTGACGTAGAGTGCGCCGATGCCTTTAGGGCCGTAGGTCTTGTGTGCAGAGAACGACATCAGGTCAACCTTGAGGCTGGCCAGATCGATTTCAACCTTGCCGGTCGACTGCGCGCCATCGACGTGGAACAGCACACCGCGCGAACGGGTCAGTTCACCGATCGCGGCAATATCGTTGATCGTGCCGATCTCGTTGTTCACATGCATGATCGAAACCAGAATGGTGTCGTCGCGCAGTGCCGCTTCAATCATGGCAGGCGTGATCAGACCGTCTTCACCGGGCTCGATGTAGGTCACTTCGAAACCTTCGCGTTCCAGCTGGCGAGTGGTGTCGAGGACAGCCTTGTGTTCGACCTTGGAGGTGATCAGGTGCTTGCCTTTGCTGGCATAGAAATGCGCAACACCCTTGATAGCCAGGTTGTTGGATTCGGTAGCACCCGAGGTCCAGACGATTTCGCGCGGATCGGCGTTGACCAGATCAGCGACCTGACGACGGGCGTTCTCGACCGCTTCTTCGGCTTTCCAGCCAAAGACGTGGGAGCGCGAGGCCGGGTTGCCGAAGTTTCCTTCGACGGTCAGGCAATCGATCATTTTCTGCGCGACACGCGGATCGACCGGAGTCGTCGCGGAGTAGTCGAGGTAAATTGGCAATTTCATTGAAGCTCTCCTATCAGGCAGGCGCACCGCTCATTCATCTGCGTTCATTCGACGGCGGACGTTTCGATCTTACCCAGTTGCGACATGTGGTTATGACCACGGCGCATATCCTGGCGCTGAGCGACTTCTTGTACCTCACGGCGAGTGACAAGATCCGCCAAGCTGATACCGCTTAGAAATTCGTGAATCTGCTGGCTCAGGTCGCACCACAGGTGGTGGGTCAGGCAGGTATCGCCGGCGTGGCAATCGCCCAGACCCTGACACCGCGTGGCATCGACCGATTCATTGACTGCATCGACAACCTGAGCAACCTGGATGCCTTTCATGTCGCGCGACAGCTGGTAACCACCACCCGGACCACGAACACTGGAAACCAGATTGCCGCGACGCAGCTTGGCGAACAGCTGCTCGAGGTATGACAGGGAAATCCCCTGCCGCTCGGAGATGTCGGCCAGAGACACTGGCCCGTTCTGCGCATGCAACGCCAGGTCAAGCATGGCTGTTACAGCGTATCGGCCTTTAGTAGTCAGTCGCATGGCGTATACCGCAGAGGTTCGGAATGAGAGCGAGTATGCTATTCCCGAGTAAAAGAGTCAACTATTAGACCAAGTAAAACAGTCGGGATTAGCGAAAAGTGCGGGCTGCATCATAGCAAAGGTGCGGCGTAATGGCACGCGCTCGCCCGCTGCAATACCTAGCCGACCTTGTCGTCCTGACGGTCTTTCACGCAGTCGAATACCTCGTCGCGCAGCTCCGGCAGCTCCTTGGCGCGGTAATCGCTGCCAAGCCTGCCGAGCGCATCGCACATGCCTTCGAGACGGCCGTCGACAGCCTGCAAATGGTCAAGCAACTGGCCAATGGCGCGCGCGACCGGATCAGGCATATCTGCACTGACACCGTACGCGTCGAAACCGAGCTTCTCGGCCATGGCTTTACGCCTGGCCTCAACCTCGTCGTCCGACTTGACGATGATCCGCCCCGGAATACCCACTGCGGTTGCGCCCGCAGGCACGGCCTTGGTGACCACTGCGTTGGAGCCGATCTTGGCACCCGCCCCCACCGTGAACGGCCCGAGCACCTTGGCGCCCGCCCCGACCACCACACCGTCTTCCAGCGTCGGATGGCGCTTGCCGGCATTCCAGCTGGTGCCGCCCAGGGTCACGCCCTGATAGAGGGTGACGTCATTACCGATCTCGGCGGTCTCGCCAATCACGATGCCCATGCCGTGGTCGATAAAAAAGCGGCGACCGATGCGCGCCCCCGGATGGATCTCGATACCGGTCATCCAGCGGCCGAAGTTCGAGACTACCCGCGCTGGCCATTTCCAGCCGTTGCGCCACAGAATATGGGCGAAGCGGTGCAGCCAGATCGCGTGCATCCCCGGATAGCAGGTCAGGACTTCAAAGGCGTTGCGCGCTGCGGGATCGCGGTGGAACACGCTTTGAATGTCTTCTCGCAGACGCTCGAACATCACTGATCCTTTCGCTTGTAGGGTTCACCGCGTGCGGCTTTCTGGGTTTCGGTGAGCACACCGCGCAGGATACTCAGCTCGGAACGTTCGACTTCGCTACGCCCGTACAGTCTGCGCAGCCGGGCCATCAGATGCCGCGGCTTTTCCGGATCAAGAAAGCCGATAGCCACAAGCGTGGCCTCAAGATGGGTGTAGAAACCTTCCATTTCGTCCATCGTCGCCAGCTCGGCATTGTGCGCCGAGGCGGGCTTGGAAGCCTCGCCCTGCTCCGCCGCAGCCAGCCAGGCCACGCGCACCTCATAACTGAGCACCTGTACGGCAGCCGCCAGATTGAGCGAACTGAACACAGGGTCAGACGGGATGTGCACATGGAAGTGGCAGCGCTGCAGCTCTTCGTTGGTCAAGCCCGCGTGCTCACGACCGAACACCAGCGCCACCTCGGCGCCCTCACCGGCCTGCTCGATGACTTTTTCACCCGAGGCGCGCGGATCCAGCATGGGCCACGGCAGGCTTCGATCCCGCGCGCTGGTGCCCAGCACCAGACGGCAGCCGACCAGCGCTTCTTCGAGGGTCGCCACTACCTGCGCGCCCTCGAGGATGTCGGTAGCGCCGGACGCACGCGCATCGGCATCGGGCGAAGGGAAGATCCGCGGATCGACCAGCACCAGACGCGAAAGCCCCATGTTTTTCATGGCGCGAGCCGCCCCGCCGATATTTCCGGGATGGGTAGTGCCGACCAGGACAACACGAATGTTCTGCAACAAAGCGAACGCTCACTGACACGAATTAGGGGGGCAAATCTTACAGAAACGGCTCGGCTAACGCTATGAAGCTGTGCGGACCGCAACCGCAGAAGCGACCGCGCCGGACGCAAAAAAACACACACGAACCCGACAACCGTAACAACGCAAGGCTGGAAATAATTCGAATCAGCCCATAGAATGCCCGGCTCTCTTTAACAACCTTAGGTGAATTATCCATGCAGCCCATGCTGAATATCGCGCTGCGCGCCGCCCGCAGCGCCAGCGAATTGATTTTCCGCTCCATCGAGCGCCTGGATACCATCAAGGTTGACGAAAAAGAAGCCAAAGACTACGTCACAGAGATCGACCGCGCTGCCGAGCAAAGCATCATCACCGCTCTGCGCAAGGCCTACCCGACTCACGGCATTCTCGGCGAAGAAAGCGGCCTGCACGAAGGCAGCGGCGAAGGCACCGACTACCTGTGGATCATCGATCCACTGGACGGCACCACCAACTTCGTTCGCGGCATCCCGCACTTTGCTGTCAGCATCGCCTGCAAATACCGCGGCCGCCTCGAGCACGCCGTGGTTCTCGATCCGGTCCGCCAGGAAGAATTCACCGCCAGCCGTGGTCGTGGCGCAGCCCTGAACGGTCGCCGCCTGCGCGTCAGCCAGCGCAAGAGCCTGGAAGGCGCCCTGCTCGGCACCGGCTTCCCGTTTCGTGACAACCAGATGGACAACATCGAGAACTACCTGGGTATGTTCCGCAGCCTGGTAGGCCAGACCGCCGGCATCCGCCGCGCAGGCGCTGCCAGCCTCGACCTGGCTTATGTTGCTGCTGGTCGCTTCGATGCGTTCTGGGAGTCAGGCCTGTCCGAGTGGGACATGGCTGCGGGCGCCCTGCTCATTCAGGAAGCAGGCGGCCTGGTCAGCGACTTCACCGGCGGTCACGACTTCCTCGAGAAAGGCCACATCGTTGCCGGCAATACCAAGTGCTTCAAGGCGGTTCTGACCGCGATCGCACCGCACCTGCCAGCTTCGCTCAAGCGTTAAGCGGCAGGCATAAAAAAACCGGCGCAAGCCGGTTTTTTTTATGTCTTGTGAAACTCAGCGACTGGCGTTATTGCGCCTGACCCAGTATCAGCTGACCGTTCTTGTCGACCGGAATCTGGCTACCCGGATCACGCTCCATACGAACCTGACCGACCTTCTCATTCAACTTGTATTTGACGTTGTAGCCCACAACCTTGTCGCTCACATCGTTGACCGTCGTGCAGCGGTTCTGCGTAGTGGTGTAGGTGTCACGCTCCTGCATGCCTTCCTGAACCTTGTTACCGGCATACCCACCGCCGAGCGCGCCCGCGACCGTGGCGATTTTCTTGCCATTACCACCGCCGACCTGATTGCCGAGCAAACCACCGGCAACCGCGCCAATCACGCTACCGACGATCTGATGCTGGTCCTTGACCGGCGCCTGACGGGTAACGGTTACGTCCTTGCAAACTTCACGGGGGGTTTTGATCTGCTGGTTGATCGGCTCTACCGCCAATACATCCGCATACTCAGGACCACCCTTGACCAAGCTATAGGTGGCAACGGCGCCGCCAGCAGTCACGACAGCAGCACCTAACACAGCACCAACAAGCATAGACTTGTTCACTTGAACCTCCTGACCAATCGAAACGCAGCATGGCTGCGCAATGCCTAGCCTTGGAGCATAAAAAAAGGCGCGAGTTCAGCACTCGCGCCTTTTTTATGATGGCCGGATCTACGGCAGGTCGTCAGCCTTCTCGACGACCACTGGAGGAATCAGGTCCTCGGTGGTCAGGTTCAGCCAGATCAGCACCACGTTGGCGATGTAGATGGACGAGTAGGTACCCGCCAGCACACCGATGAACAACGCGATGGAGAAGCCTTCCAGGCTGTCGCCGCCAAATGCCCACAATGCCACGATCGCTAGCAGGGTCGAAACCGAGGTGGCAATGGTGCGCAGCAGTGTCTGGGTGGTGGAGATGTTGATGTTCTCGATCAGCGAAGCCTTGCGCAGCAGGCGGAAGTTTTCGCGTACCCGGTCGAAGACCACGATGGTGTCGTTCAGCGAGTAACCGATGATCGCCAGCACCGCCGCCAGCACCGTCAGGTCGAAGGTGATCTGGAAGAACGACAGGATACCCATCGTCACCACCACGTCGTGGATCAGCGAGATGATCGCCCCGACGGCGAATTTCCACTGGAAGCGGAATGCCAGGTAGATCAGAACACCGCCCAGCGCCATCAGCATGCCGAGGCCGCCCTGATCGCGCAGCTCTTCACCCACCTGCGGGCCGACGAATTCGACACGCTTGACCACTGCCGGGTTATCGGCACCGGCCTTGCGCAGCGCCTCGGCAACCTGAGTGCCCAGTTGCGGGTCTTCACCCGGCATGCGCACCAGCAAGTCAGTGGTGGCGCCGAAGCTCTGTACAACGGCTTCGTGATAGCCCGCCGAAACCAGCTCCTGACGGACCTTGCCCAGGTCGGCGGGACGTTCGTAGGTCAGCTCGATGAGCGTACCGCCGGTGAAGTCCAGACCAAAGTTGAGCCCTTTATGGAACCAGCTGAACAACGCCAGTGCGGTAAGGAGCATCGTGATGGCGAACGCAACATTGCGAACGCCCATGAAGTTGATGGTACGTAACATGGCAGCCCCTTAAATCCACAACTTCTTGAAGTCACGACCGCCGTAGATCAGGTTGACCATAGCGCGGGTCACCATGATGGCCGTGAACATCGAGGTAAAGATCCCGAGCGACATGGTCACCGCAAACCCTTTGACCGGGCCGGTGCCCATCGCAAAGAGAATGCCGCCGACCAGCAGCGTCGTCAGGTTGGCGTCGAGGATCGCCGTGTAGGCACGATCGAAACCTTCGTTGATAGCACGCTGGACCGTCATGCCGTTGGCGATCTCTTCACGAATCCGCGAGAAGATCAGCACGTTGGCATCCACCGCCATACCCATGGTCAACACGATACCGGCGATACCCGGCAGGGTCAGCGTTGCCCCCAGCAAGGACATCAAGGCCAGCAGCATGACCATGTTCAGGGCCAGCGCGACAGTCGCGATCAGACCGAAGAAACGGTAGATCGCCATGATGAAGATCGAGACGAACAGCATGCCCCACAGGGAAGCGTCGATACCCTTGGTGATGTTGTCGGCACCCAGGCTAGGACCAATGGTGCGCTCTTCGGCGAAGTACATCGGTGCCGCCAGACCACCGGCACGCAACAGCAGCGCCAGCTCGGAAGATTCACCCTGACCGTTCAGACCGGTAATCCGGAACTGACTGCCCAGTGGCGACTGAATGGTCGCCAGGCTGATGATTTTCTTGTCTTCCTTGAAGGTCTGCACCGGCACGTCTTTCTCGACACCGTCGACCATCTGCTTGGTGTAGGTGGTGGTCGGACGCTGTTCGATGAAGATCACCGCCATGCTGCGTCCCACATTGCTGCGAGTTGCACGGCTCATCAGTTCGCCACCATGACCATCGAGGTTGATGTTCACCTGTGGACGACCATGCTCGTCGAAGCTGGCCTTGGCGTCAGTCACCTGATCACCGGTAATGATCAGACCACGCTCCACCGCCGCTGCCGGACGACCGCCTTCGCGGAATTCGAACATCTCGGTGGTGCCTTTCGAATCATCCGGGCCTGCGCCCAGACGGAATTCGAGGTTGGCGGTCTTGCCCAGAATACGCTTGGCTTCGGCCGTGTCCTGCACACCCGGCAACTCGACCACGATGCGGTTGGCGCCCTGACGCTGAACCAGCGGCTCGGCAACACCCAGCTCGTTGACCCGGTTACGGACGGTGGTCAGGTTCTGCTTGATCGAGTATTCACGAATCTCGGCCAGCTTGGCCGGCGTCAACGCCATGCGCAGCACCGGGATACCGTTCAGCTCGGCAGGCGTGATTTCGAAATCGGTAAAGGTCTTGCGTACCAGTGCACGCGCCTGCTCACGCTCTGCATCGTCGGTGAAGCCCAGCTGAATCACATTGCCCAGCTGCGGCAGGCTGCGATAACGCACCTTCTCCTTGCGCAACAGGGATTTGACTTCGCCTTCGTAGACTTTCAGACGTGCATCGATCGCCTTGTCCATGTCGACTTCCAGCAGGAAGTGCACACCGCCGGACAGGTCGAGACCGAGCTTCATCGGGCTTGCACCCAGGTTACGCAACCAGGTCGGCGTGGTACGCGCCAGGTTCAGTGCAACGACATAGTCGTCACCCAACGCCTTGCGCACGACATCCTTGGCTGGCAACTGGTCTTCCTGCTTGCTCAGACGCAACAAACCGCCCTTGCCATTCTCGGCCAGAGAAGAAGCCTTGACCGAGATACCGGCATCGGCAAGCGCCTTGGCTGCACGATCCACGTCCGCCTGATTGACTTGCAGCGCAGTGCTTGCGCCGCTGATCTGGATGGCAGAATCATCAGGGTAGAGATTGGGTGCGGAATAAATAAAACCGACCACCAGCACCGCCAGGATCAGTACGTATTTCCACAGAGGGTATTTGTTCAGCATCACGCCGCCCGCTTAAAACGCGGGGCGCCTTGCGCGCCCCGTCGATGGGTAAAAAGTTGTTGCTCAGATCGCTTTCAGGGTGCCTTTAGGCAGAGTGGCCGCGATGGCGCCCTTCTGGATTTTCAGCTCAACGGTGTCAGACACTTCGATGACCACAAAGTCATCGGTCACTTTGTTGATCTTGCCCGCGATACCGCCACTGGTGACAACTTCGTCGCCTTTCTGCAGGTTACCCAGCAGGTTTTTCTGCTCTTTGGCACGCTTGGCCTGTGGACGCCAGATCATCAGGTAGAAGATGACCAGGAAGCCGACCAGGAAAATCCACTCGAAACCACTGCCCGCAGGACCGGCAGCCGGTGCAGCAGCATCCGCAAAAGCGGGAGAGATGAAAAAGCTCATTTGTCGCTCCAGTTACATAATTAGTATAAAAAGCAGGAAAAACTCGTTCTGTTTCAACCCAGAGGCGGCGTTGGGAGGCCGCGTTTGGCATAGAAGGCATCGACGAAGGCGGCCAATGTACCCTGTTGAATAGCCTCGCGCAAACCAGCCATAAGCAGCTGGTAGTGCCGCAAATTGTGGATTGTATTGAGCATGCTCCCCAGCATTTCCCCGCACTTGTCCAGGTGATGCAGATAAGCGCGCGAGAAGTTCTGGCAGGTGTAGCAATCGCAGGTCGGATCCAGCGGCGAATTGTCGTGACGATGGAACGCGTTACGGATTTTCAATACACCGGTATCGGTGAACAGATGGCCGTTGCGAGCGTTACGGGTGGGCATCACGCAGTCGAACATGTCGACGCCACGGCGCACACCTTCGACCAGATCTTCCGGCTTGCCTACACCCATCAGGTAACGAGGTTTGTCTGCCGGCATGAGGCCCGGCAGGTAATCGAGCACCTTGATCATCTCGTGCTTGGGTTCGCCTACCGACAGACCGCCAATCGCCAGACCGTCGAAACCGATTTCGTCCAGGCCTTCCAGCGAGCGCTTGCGCAGGTTCTCGTGCATGCCCCCCTGAACGATGCCGAACAGCGCGGCAGTGTTTTCGCCGTGGGCGATTTTGGAACGCTTGGCCCAGCGCAGCGACAGCTCCATGGAGACACGCGCGACATCTTCGTCGGCCGGGTATGGTGTGCATTCGTCGAAGATCATCACCACGTCCGAACCCAGATCACGCTGGACCTGCATCGACTCTTCCGGCCCCATGAACACCTTGGCACCATCGACCGGCGAGGCAAACGTCACGCCCTCTTCCTTGATCTTGCGCATGGCGCCCAGGCTGAACACCTGAAAACCGCCGGAGTCGGTCAGAATCGGCCCCTTCCACTGCATGAAATCGTGCAGGTCGCCGTGGCCCTTGATGACTTCGGTCCCCGGACGCAGCCACAGGTGAAACGTGTTGCCCAGAATCATCTGCGCGCCGGTCGCCTCTATATCACGGGGCAGCATGCCCTTGACCGTGCCATAGGTGCCCACCGGCATGAACGCCGGGGTTTCCACCACACCACGCGGGAAGGTCAGCCGACCGCGACGGGCCTTGCCATCGGTGGTCAACAACTCGAAAGACATACGACAGGTGCGACTCATGCGTGATCCTCTGGTGCCGATTCCTGTGGGGCCGTCGGCGCGGGATTGCGGGTGATGAACATCGCATCACCGTAACTGAAGAAGCGGTAGCCGTGCTCGATGGCCGCCGCGTAGGCCGCCATCGTCTCGGGATAACCGGCGAACGCCGAAACCAGCATCAACAGCGTGGATTCAGGCAAATGGAAATTGGTCACCAGGGCATCGACCACGTGAAACGGCCGGCCTGGATAGATGAAGATGTCGGTATCGCCACTGAACGGCTTCAGTTCGCCATCACGCGCGGCACTCTCCAGCGAGCGCACGCTGGTGGTCCCGACGGCAATCACCCGCCCGCCCCGTGCACGGCACGCGGCGACGGCGTCGACCACGTCCTGGCCAACTTCCAGCCATTCGCTGTGCATGTGATGATCTTCGATCTGCTCGACGCGCACCGGCTGGAACGTCCCTGCGCCGACATGCAGAGTGACGAACGTGGTTTCAACGCCCTTGGCAGCAATCGCCTCGAGCAGCGGCTGATCGAAATGCAGGCCGGCAGTCGGCGCAGCCACCGCACCGGCACGCTGCGCGTAAACGGTCTGATAGCGCTCGCGATCCGCCCCTTCATCCGGACGGTCTATATAAGGAGGCAACGGCATATGGCCGACACGCTCGAGCAACGGCAGCACTTCTTCGGCAAAGCGCAGCTCGAATAGTGCATCGTGCCGCGCCACCATCTCGGCCTCGCCACCGCCATCGATCAGAATCGACGAGCCAGGCTTGGGCGACTTGCTCGATCGCACATGCGCCAGCACACGATGGCTGTCCAGCACGCGCTCGACCAGAATCTCCAGCTTGCCGCCGGAGGCTTTCTGCCCGAACAGGCGTGCAGGAATGACCCGGGTATTGTTGAACACCATCAAGTCGCCCGGGCGCAAATGCTCGAGCAAATCGGTGAATTGACGATGTGCCAGCGCGCCCGTCGGCCCATCGAGGGTCAACAGACGACTGCTGCGACGCTCGGCCAGTGGATGGCGAGCAATCAGGGAATCGGGGAGTTCGAAGGTAAAGTCAGCGACGCGCATGATCGGGTTCGTTTAGCAGGGCCGGGAAGTTTATCCGGTTTGACGGCATTAGTAAAAAACCTGCGTAAATCCCTGTTGACCAACAGAAAACTCATCCTTATACTTCGCCGCCATTGAGCCCTGATGGCGGAATTGGTAGACGCGGCGGATTCAAAATCCGTTTTCGAAAGAAGTGGGAGTTCGATTCTCCCTCGGGGCACCACCTTAAAAAAAGACCTTGAATTTCAAGGTCTTTTTTTTCGTCTGGTGGAAAGTGTCTTGTTGTCGTTTACCGCATGCATCTCCTGAAAAAAATCTGCCTGGCTCAATCTCTAAAAACGCCTTTCTCTGTCAGGGCAGGCTGCCTGAAACATGAAACAGATTCACGGCAAGCCTGTGTTCGAGCAAGGGACGGATACGCCTGAGAATGGCCCCTCAGGTCCGTCGTCCTGGGCCCGCGACTTTTGGGATGTTCAGCAATTCATACTCATTCCAGTCTGAACGCCGGGTTGTCGGGATTGTATCCGGCGCTCTTGAAAGCATTGCGCAGCTTCTTCTCCAGTGACGACCTGCTGGTGTCTGCCAGTGCCGACTCGATTATGCTGGCGCGCGACATTCCGTGGCTTGTCCTGTCCTGCGGTGTACGCTCGGCGTAACACAGCCCCTTGCCCATGGATTGCATTCCAGCTGGCGTATGATTGATAAACGCATCGTCAGGGAGCAGTGCCTGAAGCTCTTTTACAAGTGTCTGCGCAGCGGAAAAATCTCCGCTTACATAGAAAACCGCTGCATCTGTAATCGTGCCAATCTTTGCAGGACCTGCCACTTTGGCAGTAATGATATCGTGACGCTCAGCGGTCAACCTTACCGCTGCGTCGACCATGGCCTTCTGGAATTGAGGTTTGACATTTATCGTCAGGCGCGCCTTGACAGCCTCATCCGGAAATTGCGTGCCCGAACGTTCGATCTTGTAGAACTCGTCCGCTGCTTTGGGGTTGTTCATCATGAACACTTTTGTGTCATGTTTTAGCTGCAACCCGCGCACGCCATCCAGAAACTGCGGCCAAATACTGATACCGTCCTTACCGTTCAGCTTATACATATGCGCCAGACACGCCCGGTGCTCAGTGCGTGGCAGCAGTTCTACACGCGGGAGTTCTTTTGCGTAGATCTGATAAAGAGCACTGGTACTTGTGCTGCCATTGGCTTTCGCCTTTTCGGCCCATTGCAAAATACTGCTGTTTACCAAGCGGCCATTGGGCAGCCTGCTGTTCTGGACGGACGTGGCGGCCGAACTGCCTTGCCCCTCTTCGATGTTGAATTGCATACGGCCCAGATGGGTCTGCCCCTGGCGTATAAGACGGGGAACGGAAGAGCCGCGCTTGTCATTCAGTACCTGCGCAATTTGATCGGACTGACTGCCGGAACTCCCACTTAACCCTGCTTTTTTGAAAAACTTGCTCATCGCCATCTGTTTGTCAGAACGCTGGACAGTCAGGTCGTTATTGGCAGCCGCGCGAATGTCGTAGCATTTGCCACCCACTTCTATTTGACCGTGTGCTTTGAGCTCCTGTACATCCACCTCTGAATGTCTAAGTGCTTCGACGTTAGAGAAACGCGTTTGTATCGGGTTCATGACTCATCCTCTTTCAATGCGCGTCGCGCCACGTTTTTATCCACTCTACAAGTTCAGCGATCGCCTGCTTGAGCGTCACCACACTCACATTTTCTCTGGGAATTGCCTTAAAGCCGATATACAGCTCGCTGCCTGCATGCCACCCCAACCCGGGGCCATCATTGAACAGAGGGTTAAGTGCGCCACTCAACAAACGCTGCAAGGGAAGATCGGGGGAAATGTCCATCAGTCCGATCAGCAACAGACGCTGGAATACGGGGTCCACGACCACTTTCAGCGCAATCTCTTCATCGACCAACACGTCGCAAGCGCCTGTGTCGTCGAACATCAAAGGTTGCATCGTCAAAGACGTTGATAAGTCGGCAAGAACAGTTTTGTATAATCGGTCAGTCATTAATACACCTCGGTGCCCTGAACACTGTACGAATGGACGAGGTCGATAAATCACTTCCCCAGGCGGGGTATTAATCATCGAAGTCTGCAAAACAACGCATTCTCGGAACAGGATGGAAGATAAGGCCGCCGCCCTGCTCCATTGCATCAATGCGCCCTGTCAATCCCGAACTGATCCAGCACCGGGTCAACGTTATGATCAAACGCCTTCTGCGCCTTGTGCTTTTTGACTGCGTCGATAATCGCCGAAATACCAAAACCCAACGCCATGGCGCCGTCGATGGCCCAACCGATGACCGGGATTGCAGCACCCAGCGCTGCGCCTGCGGCAAGCCCTGTGGCTTCACCGGCAACCAGACCGACAGCGCGGCCGATCATCTGTCCGCCCAGACGACCAAGACCCGCGGACGCCTCACGGCCCATCATTTTCGCGCCGGTGTCTATGCCGCCCTTGATTGCCTCCGCGCCCAACCTGGAGCTGTCGATGATGCCCTGAGCAGCGCCCAGCTTGTCGCCGCTGGCGAGTCTGTCAGACACTGACGCGAAGCCCATGACCGAGTTGAATGCCTTGCCTCCGATACCTTGCTCGGCGAGCTGCGCGGCCAGCGAAGGGCCGCCCTCTTCATCGGTCTTGCCCTCCAGCAACTTGCGGCCTTTTTTGGAGTTCTGCAGCTCGGACAGGGTGCTGGCCGTGTAGCTCTCACGCTCACCATTAACGAAGTCAGCGGGCAGCACGCTTTCATACGCCGCTTTCTGGTTATCTGCGGTTTGCAGAGACTCACCGGCGTCAGACTTTTTCTGGCCAAGCAGTTGTTTCAGAGCGCCCCCCTCGCTGAAATTGCGAACGTAGGAGTCGGCGATCTTCGTTTGCAGTTCATCAGGCTGGTTGTTGAAGACTTGCTGGGCAGTGGGCACCTGAGCATCGGGAAACAGGTCTTTTTGCAGTTGCAGTTGAACCGACAGGCCGGTGATGGCGCCGCTGTAATCGGGGTTGGGGTTGTGTTTGTCGACCGCCTTGTCCGCGGTTGCCATGTCGGTTTGCAAGGCCTTTCCGCTGTTGACGTTTTGAGCCTGCTCAGTCACGGCCTTTTGCAGCGCTGAATCGCTGCGCACCAGACTGCGCTCCTGTTCGGGAATGCTTTTGTTGAGGTACTCCTGAACGTCGGGATCGGCTTGCAACTGGGCGATTCGCTCGTTAAGGCCCGCCTCGGTCTTCTCGGTATTGCGCAAATCCCGCCCGGCTATCACGCTTTGCTGAGTCTGCTGCAACTTGATCATCACAGCGGCTTTCTGCGCGCCGGTGTAAGCCTTGGGCTTCTCGAACACCTGCGCGTTGAGTTTGCTGATATCGATACCGGCTACCGAATTCAACGTCGCGGCGTCGCTGAGCATGCTGGCGAACTGGCCACCATTTTTGGGGGCGCTCTTTCTGATCCACTCGCTCATATTGGACGCATCGAACACTTGGTCGGGGCTATGCGCAGCCTTCTTGCGCCCGGTCAGACCGGCTTCGTCCACCTGGCTGAGGAAGCCCGCCTGCGACCACATGTTGCAGGACTGTTTGAGCGTGCCTGACAACCCGGGGTTACTTTTAATCAGCGCTTTCAGACCCTCGGCGCTGACATTGCCATCGACATCGGTCTTGTCCGCCGCCCCGACTGCATGATGAGGGTCGGCAGCCGTCGCCAACGGCATATTGGCGCGCATCACCGCTGCGCTGCGCACCATTTCAAGGGACTGAGGATCGGCGCCGGGGTTATCTTCCATGTACTTGGCCACGTCCTTGTCGGCATTGTCGGCAGCCTTCTCCATGTTTTTGGCGAACGCCTTGAGGTCTTTGTTGGTGATTTTGCCATCCGCATTACCGCCGTCCTTGCCGACGTCGACTGCCGTCTTCAACGCGGGATTGGCATTGATGAACGCCATCGCCTTTTCGGCGTTGGGACCATGCTCTCTGGCCATCCAGGCTGCGGCGATGGGCCGGTTGAGTTCTTTGGCGGCCTGCTCGCGCTCTTCGGGCGGCAGGTTGGCAACCATCGGTTCCCAGCGCTTGAGCGCCTCGGGCGAAGAGTATTCGGAGTTATCGAGAAACGCTGCATCGGTAGCGCTCGGGGCATTCGCCGCGTTGGAGGCCGTCGTGGGTGACGCACTCGCGGTAGACGAGACCGACGTCATCGGTGACACCTGATCGCTGTCCTGATCGACGCTGGAGGTGCTGTCACTACTGCTGCTGCGAGTCAGCAGACTCATCAGCGATGAGCCGCTTTGCTCGGTTCCCGAAAAGGAAGATGGGCTGTCGTTGGCCTGGCCGAACTGCACAAAAGCCTGACCACCACCTGCGCTGCCCTGCGTAAGCGAGGCTTTGGCCAATGGCGTCTCAGCAGCCAGTTCGCCAGAGGTGGGTTGATTCACGATGCTGCCGAGGGCAGGACTGGGAGAACTGGATATACGCATGGTTGCCATCCAAGTGGTGGTGTGGGATGGCAACTGTGTGGTTTTGCGTGCAAGTTGGTTCCAGACAGATGACCACTCAGGCGAACGGGTCTATGTGTTGCTTGAGCTGCACCCGCGCCCGGGACAGTCGGGAGCGGACAGTGCCGATCGGAACACCGAGCGTGTTGGCGGTTTCCTGATAATTGCCATCCATTTCCAGCGAAACTTCCAGAACCTTCTGCATGTTCGCCGGCAGGCAATCGATGGCCTCTATGACGCGTGCCAGCTGTCGGTGACCGTCTACCTGATGGGTGATATCGCCGTTCCACTCCAGATCGGTATGGACTTCGTCTTCCCAGCTTTCCTGATAGGGCTGGCGATACATTTTGCGGAAGTGATTGCGGATCAGATTCAGCGCAATGCCACATAACCAGGTTTGCGGTTTGCTGGCGTGCTGAAACTTGTGCTCATTGCGTAACGCCTCGAGAAACACGCATTGCAGGATGTCATCCACATCATCGGCGTTCTTCACCCGCTTCTGGATGAACGCCCTGAGCATCTGGACCTGATCGGCCGTCAATTGCCGGATACCGGCGGACGACGATGGTTGGCGTGGTTCGGTTGCATCAAGGATCACAAGATTCGGGAGCATGGGCTTGCCTCAATTGATGGAGTGCAAGTCCTATAGCGATAACCATGCCAGCCCAAAAATAATCATAACCACATGATTTATATAAATATTTTAAAATATGAAATTCTTTGTAATACATTTTTTTGCGCAACACGATTTTTAGCTCTGCAGCTTTTGGCACAAACGCCTGAGCCTTCGCCACCAGGGAACCGAACCGGGCCAACGACCCACTCAGCGGTCACACCAGGCCCAGAATCGTCCTATGAAAATTGTCGCCCCGCCTACATTGCCCATTCGTCCGGTAGCGCCAATCCGCGCCATCACACCGGCTGTGCGAGCGATTCCCGGCGGCGGGTTGCCTGATGAAAAAGGCACCTCGTCACTGCAGGTTTCGCGCTTCGCCGCAGCACTGGTGCAGCACAGCCGGATCCTGCGTGAGCGAGAACTGATCGCGAGCAGGAACGCGCTGCAGTCGCGGGCCGTCAAGCTGGGCGAGCTTTATCAGCTGCTGATGAGCGCCAGCGACACCGGGCTGGATAACGCCGCCAGACTGCTGCGCAAAAAACTGCTGCAGGACAACGACGCCGATCTGGAACAGGTTCTGGAATTCGCTGACGGCGACGCTGCCAAGGCTCACGTGGTGTTGCAGGCAGCGCGTAAACAGGCAGAAGACGATGGGGCGGAAGCAGAATATGTAGCGCTGACCCAGACGCTTAAACATCTGCGCCGCCAATTCGGCCCGCGTACCCGCGCCGGAATCAATACCGCAAGAGCCTTCGGGCGCCAGAACATCGATAACAAGCGCCGCACTGCCTTACGCAATCTGTATGGCGTAGCGGTTTCCGGACAACCCAATGTCACGGGCTTGATCGAAGCCTTGATTGGCGAGCAACAGGAACCCGGCGAGTTCGACCTGAACCTGCGCGACATGCGCATCGCCATCGCCGACGATCTTTCGGCGATTACCCCGTCGGCTTCCCATGAACAACTGCGCACGCTGATGCATGGCCTGACCACCGCGCGCCATGTCACCACGCTGCTGCGCGGCTGCGAACACCTGCTGGGGCGCATGCGCAAAAAGAATCCCAAACTGACGGTGGACCCGCCGGCCTTCCTCAAACACATGCTGACCCTGACGGCCAATGGCATGAATGTGAATCAGACCTTGCAACTGACCCAGCACATCGGGGGCAACAGGCTCGAACACCAGCTGGCCTTTCTCAATGGCCTGCGGCCGATGCTGATGCAGTTGCCGATCCTGCTCTGGCGGGACCTGAAAAGCCGTCAGGCCGCGCTGAATAATCTACTCACGCTGATGGCCGAGCTTACGCAGAAGGAACAGAAGCAACTATACGAGGGGCTTGCCTGATGAACCGGGTCATCAACTTTCTGAACATGGTCGCGCTGTCGGCCATGCGCCGCTCGGAACTGGTCGGTGCGTTTTTTGTGATCGCCATCGTGTTCATGATGATCACGCCGCTGCCAACCGGCTTGATCGACGTGCTGATCGCCGTGAACATCTGTATTTCCTGCCTGCTGATCATGCTGGCGATGCACCTGCCCAGGCCACTGGCGTTCTCGACCTTCCCTGCCGTGCTGCTGCTGACCACGATGTTTCGCCTGGCCCTGTCGGTTTCCACCACGCGGCTGATTCTGCTCAACCAGGACGCCGGGCACATCGTCGAGGCGTTCGGGCAGTTCGTGGTGGGCGGCAACCTGGCGGTGGGTCTGGTGATCTTCCTGATCCTGACGGTGGTCAACTTTCTGGTGATCACCAAAGGTTCGGAACGGGTCGCCGAAGTCGGTGCGCGTTTTACCCTGGACGCGATGCCCGGCAAGCAGATGTCCATCGACAGTGACCTGCGCGCCAACCTGATCACCGTCCACGAGGCCCGTAAACGACGCGCCGAACTGAACAAGGAAAGCCAGTTGTTCGGTGCGATGGACGGCGCCATGAAGTTCGTCAACGGCGATGCGATCGCCAGCCTGATCATTGTTGCCATCAACATGATCGGCGGCATTTCCATCGGCGTGCTGCAACACAATATGGCGGCGGGCGACGCCTTGCAGCTGTATACCGTGCTGACCATCGGTGACGGCCTGATCGCGCAGATTCCGGCGCTGCTGATCTCCGTGACCAGCGGCATGATCATCACCCGCGTGCCCAACACCGAGGCGGGTGTGGAAGCCAACATCGGCCGCGAGATCGCCGAACAGATCACCAGTCAGCCCAAGGCCTGGATCATCGCCTCGGTGGCCATGCTTGGCTTCGCTGCCCTGCCGGGAATGCCGACCGGTGTTTTCATCACCATCGCGATCATCTGCGGTGCCGGTGGACTGCTGCAGTTGCAGCGGGCAAAACCCAAGGCCGATGAGCAACGTACAGCCACTGTGGCGCCAGAAATGAACGGCAAGGAAGACCTGCGTACCTTTTCGCCCAGCCGCCAGTTTGTGCTGCAATTCCACCCCGGTCAGGACAGCGCGCAGATCGAAGCGCTGGTCAGCGAAATACGCAAGCGCCGCAACCGTCTGGTGGTGCAGTACGGCCTGACCCTGCCTTCGTTCATCATCGAGCACGTCGATGACATTGCCCCGGACGAGTTTCGCTTCACCGTCTATGACGTACCGATGCTCAAGGCCACCTTTACGCAGAGCCATGTCGCCGTGGAAGCGCGCCAGCTGGAAGGTGAAAACCTTCCGGCAGCCATCCCGGGCAATACCGACCGCCAGGAAGATCAATGGGTCTGGCTGCCTGCCGAGCAGTCCGGCGAATTGAACCCGGTCAGCTCCACAACCCTGATCATCGAACGCATGGAGCGCGCATTGCAGTCCTGCGCACCGCAGTTCATCGGCTTGCAGGAAACCAAAGCCATCCTCAGCTGGCTGGAGTCCGAGCAACCGGAACTCGCTCAGGAAATGCAACGGGTCCTCACCCTGACGCGCTTCTCGGCTGTCCTGCAACGCCTGGCCTCGGAGTGTGTGCCGCTGCGGGCGATCCGGGTCATTGCCGAAACCCTGATCGAGCACTGTCAGCATGAACGCGATACCAATGTGCTGACCGACTATGTGCGCATTGCGCTCAAGTCGCAGATCTACCACCAGTACTGCGGTGCCGAAGGCCTGCAAGTGTGGCTGCTGACGCCGGAAAGCGAGGGGTTGTTGCGTGATGGCCTGCGCCAGACGCAAACCGAAACATTCTTCGCGCTGAGCAACGAGATCAGCCAGATGCTCGTGCAACAGCTGCACATTGCCTTCCCGGTACGAGCTCCCGAACAGGCGGTTCTGCTGGTGGCACAGGATCTGCGCAGCCCTCTGCGTACCTTGTTGAGGGAGGAGTTCTACCATGTACCCGTACTATCTTTCGCGGAAATCAGCAACGCGGCCAAGGTCAAGGTCATGGGTCGATTCGACCTTGAAGACGATCTCGAGGCGCTGGACAACGAGCACGCTGCCTGAGCCTGTAAGGCCTGAATGCACGGAGACTTTCAGATGTTTGAATTACGCGTACTGAACGGCCAGCACCAAGGCGCGGCATTACCGCTGATCGGTGAGCAATGGTCGATTGGCTCTGCCGGGCAACACGATCTGGCGCTGGACGATGCGGGCGTGGAAAGCCTGCATTGCCGCCTGCAACGTGTCGACGACAACTGGACACTGAACGCTGAACAAGGCTCGGTCTGCGACGAACAGGGCAACGCCCGGCCGAGCATCGACCTGACGCTCAATAACGCCTTCATGCTGGGTTCGGTGTGGCTGTGCGTTTCGCCTGCGGGCGATGAGTGGCCCTCGGTGCCCGCCGTGATTCCCGAACAGCCTGAGGCCGAGTCCGGGCCGGCACGCAACGACGTGCCGCTGGAGAAGGTCAAGTCCCGCTCGCAGTTTCTCAACCGCACCACGGGCATCATCGCCGGGCTGCTGGTGGGCGTCATCGGCAGCGCCTGGAGCCTGACCCGCCCGCCCGCTATTGCGATGGATCAGAGCCCGGCACACCTGGCGGCCGCCACGACAGAGGCCTCGCCCGATACACCCAAGGCGCCAGCCAGGGCGGCAAACCCTGTGACCGACAACCGCATACGCCTGAGCAGCGCAGATGCCGTCCGCCACCAGTTGAGCACCATGCTCAGCGACCGCCTGCTGACCGACGTCAGCGTGGAAGAGACGCCCGACGGGCTGATTCTCAACGGCGATCTGAAAGAAGAATCGCTGCTGGTCTACCAGCGCATGCTTCAGCGCTTCAAGGCCCTGTACGACTCGCCGGTCACCGTTCTGGACAACGTGGGCAGCAATCGCAACACCCTGCCCTTTGTGGTGGTTCAGATCATGACCGGGCCGCATGCGCACCTGGTGACTGCCGACGGTCGACGTGTGTACGTAGGCGATGAAGTGGATGGCCTGCGCCTCACCCGTATCGACAATCAGCGTCTGCAATTCGACGGTAATCGCCATATCGAGGTGAACTGGTGAATGCAGCACTGAACCTGTGGAAAGACGCCCACGCCAGGCGTTTGAGCGAGTACTGCGCGGTGCGCGTCATTGGCCGGGTCAGCGCCGTGCGCGGGATTCTGCTGGAGTGCAAGATTCCGTCGGCCAAGGTCGGCGATCTCTGTGAAGTGAGCAAAGCCGACGGCTCGTTGCTGCTGGCCGAAATCGTCGGCTTCACCCAAGAATGCACGCTGCTCAGTGCCTTGGGGCCACCCGACGGTATTCAGGTCGGCGCGCCGATCCGCCCGCTGGGCGTGGCACACCGGATCGGTGTCGATGACAGCCTGCTCGGCTGTGTACTGGACGGTTTCGGGCGCCCGCTGATGGGCGATTGCCTCGGCGCTTTCGCGGGTCCCGAGGATCGCCGCACGACGCTGCCGGTGATCGCCGACGCCCTGCCGCCGACCCAGCGACCGCGTATCACCCGGGCGTTACCCACCGGGATACGCGCCATCGACAGTGCGATTCTGCTCGGCGAGGGCCAGCGTGTCGGGCTGTTCGCCGGTGCGGGCTGCGGCAAGACCACGCTGATGGCCGAACTGGCGCGCAACATGGATTGTGACGTCATCGTTTTCGGCCTGATCGGCGAACGGGGCCGCGAGCTGCGCGAGTTTCTCGACCATGAACTGGATGAAACCCTGCGCCGCCGCTCGGTGCTGGTCTGTGCGACATCCGATCGTTCCAGCATGGAGCGCGCCCGCGCTGCGTTCACCGCGACCGCCATTGCCGAAGCCTTTCGCGCCCGCGGCCAGAAAGTGTTGTTGCTGCTCGACTCGCTGACCCGCTTCGCCCGCGCGCAACGGGAAATCGGCATTGCCTCGGGCGAGCCGTTGGGGCGCGGCGGTCTGCCGCCCTCGGTGTACACCCTGCTGCCACGCCTGGTGGAACGCGCCGGGATGAGCGAAAACGGTTCGATCACCGCGCTTTACACGGTACTGATCGAACAGGACTCGATGAACGATCCGGTCGCCGACGAAGTGCGCTCGTTGCTCGACGGGCACATCGTACTGTCGCGCAAACTGGCTGAACGCGGGCACTACCCGGCGATCGATGTGTCGGCCAGCATCAGCCGGATCCTGAGCAACGTCACCGGTCGCGAACATCAACGGGCGAACAATCGCCTGCGTCAGTTGCTGGCCGCCTATAAACAAGTGGAAATGCTCCTGCGCCTGGGCGAATACCAGGCCGGGGCCGACCCGGTCACCGACTGTGCCGTGCAACTGAACGAGGCTATAAACGCGTTCCTGCGCCAGGACCTGCGTGAGCCCGTGCCGTTGCAGGAAACCCTCGACAGGCTGCTGCAACTCACCTCTCAACTGCCGGAGTAGCCATGGACGAACCACTGGAAGACGACCCGCAACAGGTCGCTCTGCAGCAGGTGATCGGGCTGCTCACGCCACTGCGCCAACATCGTCAGGCCAGTGCCGAGCGCGCCCATCGCCAGGCGCAGTTGGAACTGAAATCGATGCTCGACCACTTAGCAGAGACCAGGGCGTCGCTGAATCAGGAACGCGACAACCATAAGCGCCGCCGCGAGAGTCTGTCCCATGCGCATTTGCAAAAGACGCTCAGCCTGACTGATGTCGACGGCTGGCACGAAAAGGAAAGAACCATGCTCGACCGCCTGGCTTACATCCGCCAGGACGTGGAGCAACAGCAAATGCGAGTAGCTGAACAACAGGCGTTGCTTGAACAGAAACGGCTGCAAGCCAAGGCGTCCCAGCGCGCGGTCGAGAAACTCGCCTGCATGGAGGAGACGCTCAACGAAGAAGGTTAAGTGACGATGACCGCACCGATCAAAACCCCTGCCAAAGCGCCACCCGTGCCGAGTGCCCCGCCGGCCACCTCACGCGCCCTGCCTTCGCTGCGTCAACCCGACAGGTCCGATGACCAGCCGCCAGCCTTTGCCGGGGCGCCTCGCGGCGATGTACAGAAGGTTCGTTTCGCGCTGAACCGTTCAGTCACCGACAGCCCGATGAGCGCCGACGGCATGTTCTTCTCGCAACTGCTGATACCGCAGGTAGGTGAAGAGCCGGATCAGCAGGGCTTCGGAGGCAGCGGTGTGGCCTTCTCTGCACAATCCGAAAACGTACCGACGCAGTTGATCGACGAGCTGGCGCAGCGTTTGCCCGATCAGCCGGACGGTCCGCTGGCCTTCAGCCTGCTCATGCCCAATCTGGGGAGCGTGCGGGTCAACGCCAGCAAATCCGAAAACCGCTGGAGCATTCAACTGGGCTTTGGCCGACGTGACGTTCTCAAGCGCTTGCAGGGCCAGGTCGGCGCATGCCGGGACTCGCTGGCGCAGGCACTCGGGCAGGATGTCGAGCTGGACATGCATGAAGACTTCACAGCATGAGCGCCCTGCGTCTGCGCAAGGTCGACGCCCTGCTGGCCCAAGCCACCCGCGCACTCGGCGCCGGACGGCGCCTGGGCTTCAGCACCCGCGGTCAACACGCCGAACTGAGCCTGCTGCCGCAGCTCGAAGACGCGCGGATACCGGCAGACGGTGTCTGGTTGAATACTGCGGTCGGCCCCTTGCTGCTGAGCGATGCCGAAGCGTTGCTCAGCCTGCTGGGCGAAATACCCTTCTCGCTTGGCGGCGAGCACCAGGCCTGGTACTGGCAGCTATTCAACCAGCGCCTGAGCCCGGTGATTGCCGACCTGCTGGCGCCTGTTGCGCCGTTTTCCGACGCCCCGACCGAGCCGGCCATCGGCTGCCGGGTTCACGTGCGGCTGGGCAGCGAACGACTGGATGCCTACCTGCACGCCGCACCCGCCACCCTGCTCAGGCTTCTGGGTTCGGCTGACTGGCAAGTCTTGAAGCGTGACGTGGACCAATCCTGGTCGGTGGCGACACCGCTGATCGTAGGCGAACTGTCACTGACCCTGGAACAAATCGCCGCGCTACGCCCCGGTGACGTCGTGCTGCCTGCCCGCTGCCGGTTCGACAGCGCCGGACAAGGGACCGTGACACTCGCTGGCCGTCAATGGGCGGCCTGCACCGACCAACAGGCACAGCATCTTTTTCTGCAGCTCAGTCATGAGGAGCACAGTCACCATGAGTACTGAAGACCTGTATCAGGACGACGTCGAGATGCTCGACGACTATGAAGAACCGGTGCCTGAACAGGCTGATCAGCAACCGCATGACGACGAACACGCCGAGCAGGCATTCGGGTATGCGGACGAACCGGAGCATGAAGAGCAGTCCGGAGCCCCCCATGAGTCGCCGATGCTCGACTCACTGGAGCTGGACCTGACCTTGCGCTGCGGCGAGCTCAGATTAACCCTTGCCGAACTGCGCCGACTGGACGCCGGAACCATTCTCGAAGTCAGCGGCATCGCGCCAGGCCACGCCACGCTGTGCCATGGCGAGCAGGTGGTTGCCGAAGGCGAACTGGTCGACGTCGAAGGCCGCCTCGGTTTGCAGATTACCCGGCTGGTGGCGCGCTCATGATCATGGAGGGCATCAACCCGATCATGCTGGCGCTGTTTCTCGGCTCGCTGTCGCTGATCCCGTTCCTGTTGATCGTCTGTACCGCCTTTCTGAAGATCGCCATGACGCTGCTGATCACCCGCAATGCGATCGGCGTTCAGCAAGTACCGCCGAACATGGCGTTGTATGGCATCGCCCTGGCCGCGACGATGTTCGTCATGGCTCCGGTGGCGCATGACATACAGCAGCGGGTCCATGAACACCCGCTGGAACTGAGCAACGCCGACAAACTGCAGAGCAGCCTCAAAGTCGTCATCGAGCCGCTGCAACGCTTCATGACACGCAACACCGATCCGGACGTCGTGGCCCACCTGCTGGAAAATACCCAGCGCATGTGGCCCAAGGAAATGGCCGATCAGGCCAGCAAAGACGATCTTCTGCTGGCGATCCCGGCCTTTGTGCTGTCGGAATTGCAGGCCGGTTTCGAGATCGGTTTTCTGATCTATATCCCCTTCATCGTCATTGACCTGATTGTCTCCAACCTGTTGCTGGCACTGGGCATGCAGATGGTCTCGCCGATGACACTGTCGCTGCCGCTCAAACTGCTGCTGTTCGTGCTCGTATCGGGCTGGTCGCGTCTGCTCGACAGCCTGTTCTATTCCTACATGTGAGGCGGTCATGGAAGCGTTGGCGTTGTTCAAGCAAGGCATGTTTCTGGTCGTCATCCTGACCGCCCCGCCGCTGGCCGTTGCGGTGCTGGTGGGTGTGGTCACCTCGCTGCTGCAGGCACTCATGCAGATTCAGGATCAGACATTGCCCTTCGGCATCAAACTGGGCGCCGTCGGACTGACCCTGGCCATGACCGGCCGCTGGATCGGCGTCGAGCTGATCGAGTTCATCAATATGGCCTTCGACCTGATTGCCCGCTCCGGGGTCAGTCACTAAATGCCCTTCGACGCGCACAGCGCCTTTCAATTCATGCTGGGCATGGGACTGGCAATGGCGCGGCTGATGCCCTGCATGCTGCTGGTGCCAGCCTTTTGCTTCAAATACCTGAAAGGCCCGTTGCGTTATGCCGTCGTGGCGGTGATGGCGATGATCCCGGCACCGGCCATCAGCAAGGCTCTGGAGTCCCTCGACGACAACTGGTTCGCAATCGGCGGCCTGCTGATCAAGGAAGCGGTACTCGGCACGCTACTGGGGCTATTGCTGTATGCGCCATTCTGGATGTTCGCCTCGGTGGGCGCGCTGCTCGACAGCCAGCGCGGTGCGCTCAGCGGCGGCCAGTTGAACCCGGCGCTGGGCCCTGACGCCACGCCACTGGGCGAATTGTTTCAAGAAACCCTGATCATGCTGGTAATCCTCACCGGGGGGCTTTCGCTGATGACTCAGATCATCTGGGACAGCTACAGCGTCTGGCCTCCAACGGCCTGGATGCCGGGCATGAACGCTGGCGGCCTGGATGTCTTTCTGGAGCAGTTGAACCAGACGATGCAGCACATGCTGCTGTACGCGGCGCCCTTCATTGCGCTGCTGCTGTTGATCGAAGCGGCGTTCGCGATCATTGGTCTGTATGCGCAACAGCTGAACGTTTCGATCCTCGCCATGCCGGCCAAGAGTATGGCCGGCCTCGCTTTTCTGCTGATCTATCTGCCGACGCTGCTGGAACTGGGCACCGGTCAATTGTTGAAGCTGGTTGATCTGAAGTCGCTACTGACGCTTCTGGTGCAAGTGCCGTGAGCGAAAAAACCGAAAAGGCCACGCCCAAGCAACTGCGTGACGCGCGGGAAAAGGGTCAGGTCGGGCAAAGTCAGGACCTCGGCAAACTGCTGGTGTTGATGGCCGTCAGTGAAATTACCCTGGCCCTGGCTGATGAAAGCGTCAACCGACTGGAGGCGCTGTTGTCGCTGTCCTTTCAAGGCATCGACCGCAGCTTTGCCGCGTCGGTCGAGCTGATCGCCAGCGAAGGACTCTCGGTACTGCTCAGCTTTACCTTGTGCAGCGTCGGTATAGCGATGCTCATGCGTTTGATCAGCAGCTGGATGCAGATCGGTTTTCTGTTCGCGCCCAAGGCGCTGAAAATCGATCCCAACAAGATCAACCCGTTCTCCCACGCCAAACAGATGTTTTCCGGGCAAAACCTGCTCAACCTGCTGCTCAGTGTGCTCAAGGCCATTGCCATCGGCGCGACGCTGTATGTGCAAGTCAAACCTGTGCTGGGCACCCTGGTGTTGCTGGCCAACAGCGATCTGACGACCTACTGGCATGCCCTGGTCGAGCTGTTCAGGCATATTTTGCGAGTGATATTGGGGCTGCTGCTGGCGATCGCGATGATCGACTTCGCCATGCAGAAATACTTCCATGCGAAAAAACTGCGCATGAGCCACGAGGACATCAAGAAAGAGTACAAGCAATCGGAAGGCGACCCCCACGTCAAAGGCCATCGTCGGCAACTTGCCCAGGAGATCCTCAATCAGGAGCCCAGTGCTGCGCCCAAGCCGGTGGAAGACGCCGACATGCTGCTGGTCAACCCGACGCACTACGCGGTGGCCCTGTATTACCGACCAGGCGAAACGCCTCTGCCGCTGATTCATTGCAAAGGTGAAGACGAGGAAGCCCTGGCATTGATTGCCCGCGCCAAAAAAGCCGGCATCCCGGTGGTGCAGAGCATCTGGCTGACCAGGACGCTGTACCGCGCCAAGGTCGGAAAATATATCCCCCGGCCCACCCTGCAAGCTGTCGGTCACATCTACAAAGTGGTTCGGCAACTGGACGAAGTCACCGATGAGGTGATTCAGGTTGAAGTCGAGCTGTGATGGCGTATTGTCCACTGACGAACCAAAATGCAGCTGTACTTGTTTACGGCATGTTCGAGCATCTCTGCCATGCCACTGTCCATTAAACTATCCAGATCCATGAGCATCCCCTCGAGGAGGCCTTCATGACTGACCTCCGCGAAGAACAGGAGTCGCTGACGAATCAAGGAGAAGTGTGGCCAGGTCCATGTATCGGTAAATCGTTGTATTAGGACTAAGCCCCTCGGGAGCTGTGTATGCCATGAAAGCGCCTTGAATGATTGACAGTGGCTATCCATACCAGGTGTCGGCGGTGGGTCAGTTGACGCTTGCACAGAGACTCAACCTGGATGATAAAGCGTCGTTCTAATTGGGCTGGACGATTGGCGGATAGTAAAGGGGTTGTTTGAATACCATTGCGCGCTGTGCTGAGAGGTCAGTATAGTCGGCGATGTGGCACCCGCTTGATGCATTGCAAAGGGCTTGCAGTGGAACATTGCCAAGCGTAGGCTGTTTTAAAGTAGTTGGGAAAATTTTTAAAAGGACTTATGCATGCCAGGGATAGAGTTTTACTTTTCAACCGCACTTAACATTGACAACATTGATGGCATCCATCTACTGCAAGATCACATTGGCACCTATTATTCCAAGGCCTGGGATGACTTTGGTTATATCGTCACCTTTCAGGTCTATCATGTAGAGCATGGCAGGCGCGAGTCCTTGGGGCGCACCAAGTTACTTGTGAATGGTTATGATGACTCTTCAATTTATTTTTTAACATCCCATGATAAAGTCGGAGAAAGCGTTCGAATTACGAAACTGTTGGATCATAAAAAGGTGGTCTCGCTATCATCCGACATTGATTATTATCGTAGGATCCACGCTCTCATTCCCCAGAGGGCAGAAGACTACCTGCGTCAGATTTGTGACGGGAGTTATAATCTGCATGCGTACGGAGATTTTTCAAACTGGGAGGGTTTCGAGCTGTCCCTGTTCAGAGATCGCCTTGCTAAGGCCATCTTAAAAAAAGGCTATCAGATAGCGCTAGGCAGCTATGAAGCGCAGGAACAGTTCTCGTTCAAGCTGGAGGGACTTCCGGATAACTTTGACGCTGTCGAATTTAATTTTGACAACGCCAGGCAGTTAGGTCGTACCAATATCAACTTACTCATTGGCCGGAACGGTGTCGGAAAAAGCCACGTCCTCCGCCACTTGATAGATTTGGTTACGGGAGTGGAAAAACATGCTGAGAGCTGGCCCTTCTTCCATAAAGTCATTGTGGCAGCCTATTCACCCTTTGAGTCGTTCAAAACCGAGGTTGAGCTGTCAAATGCCTTGCCAAACCAAGCCATGGCCCAGACTGACGACAGTCACGAAAGTGATCTGACAGCTAAAGATGAGCAAGAACGACGCAGGCGACTGGTCAATGAATATGTCTACATTGGTTTCCGTGACCCTGAGGGTAAGTTTTCCCTGACGTGGCCTAAAGAAAGTAGCGCTCGAGCACTCCATCGTATTGTTCAATATGATGCAGATAACGAATGGACTGGCGGTAGCCGTTTCGAGCTGCTGTTTGATACGTTGTCCCACTCCATTGATTTTGATGCAGTTCAAGTTTTCAATTCAGATGATTCGTCGATAGTGCTTAGCCGCACCACGGAAGCGGTACGGCTGAGTCTCGCTACGCGCAAGGATTTTAATTACGCGGCGGGTATCGAATTCCTAAAAGGAGGTAGAACGGTTCCTCTGAGTTCCGGGCAGACCATCTATTCCTACCTGCTGCCGAACTTAGTCGCCGAAGTGGACGAGGAGAGCCTGCTCATCCTTGACGAGCCAGAACTGTATCTCCACCCGTCAATGGAGGTCGGGCTTTTGGATATGCTGAAGCAGTTGCTTGCCGCGACAAAATCCAACGCGATCATTGCTACGCATTCGACGATATTAGCGCGAGAGGTGGAGCGGTCTGCGATTTCGGTGCTGCGAAAGGTGGAGGATAGGACAGATGTTTCGAGACCCAATTTTGAAACATTTGGTCAGACCGTGGAAGTCATCATGGGACTGGCGTTTGATGACTATCAGACGCGCAAGCCCTACGAAGACTCAATTGACGAAGCTGTCGCCGATTGCGCGAGTCCCGAGGAGGCCCTTGAGAAGCTCGGTCCCAAGGTAGGAGACGAGGCACTGGCGTATCTGAGCGGTAAACTTATCGCGGGTGAGAATGATGTGGAGCCGGATATTGAGCGGAGGCCGAAATGAAGGACCTCTCATACCTTCGCACTGGACCGGGTTGCTCTTGGTTTGAATTGGCTATTGGCTCAGCTAAAAAAAACACTGCCATACTTGGATTTATTAAGTATGCCGTTCGCGAGCGCTATGAAGAGTTTGACGGTTTTATTGAGGACTATCAAACAGAGCCACGAAAAAGCGGGATCTCACTTTCTGGCCACGTACTGATAGACTTTTATGAGCGCCCTCCAGCGGCGTTAAAAACACTGTTAGAGGCTCGCCGTCATGATCATACGCTGGATGAGTGCCCCTATTGTGGATTTCCTCGAGCGCCGGAAACGCTCGACCATTTCTTACCGAAAGAGCGTTGGCCGGAATATTCGATTTTTTCTGATAATCTGGTGCCTCAATGTCGTGACTGCGCCCCAATAAAAGGGGTGAAATATTTTTGTGAAAATGAAAATCAGTCGTTCTTTCTTCATCCTATCTATAGCCCTGCGTTGTCGACACTGAGGTTTAAGATTGAGGTAACGATCGTGAAGGGAAAGCTTGTTTTCTCACCGGCCTTCAGTATTCCAGAAAGCATTACAGATGTTGATGAGAAGAGAATAAGTTCTCACTTAAAAAACCTGCATATCAAGCAGCGAATCGTGGACTACTGCGATGAACAATACCGCCATTGGATTAGGATTGCCCAGAGCAAGCCCTGCGATATAAAATCTATATTTGAGTCCAGGCTCAGCGAGCGAGAATGCGATCCATACCCTAATAATTGGGCGACGGCCTTCTATCAAGGTGTTCTTAAAAACCAGGATGCTGTGCGGGAACTCCAACGGCACGTTGTGAGCAAACCGCTGAGGTCCAATGGAGCGCATCGGCTTATCTAGACCCCATTCACCTACTGGGAGCCCGTCATGGCATTTGCGCAATAGATTAGATCATGCAATGGCTGACGGGCTTACCGTCAGCCCGAAAAGATAGCCCACGTATGTTGTGGATGTTAGTACGGTAGGGAGTTGATCACTCATCTTTCAGGTCAATCAAATACTGTTCGTTAAAGCGGATATGAATCTGAAATCAGGTCTCGAACTACGTCGAGGGGTTCATACCACTTTGCAATCTTGACCTACTGACTTTAGGCTCTGTACGAAAAGTCGAGGAGCGAAGGTCAGGCAAGGCAAAAACAGGCGAGGAACGGCCGGGGTCGCGTTCGACTCTACGTGTTGTAAATGAGCATTCCGATCGGACCCGCGCTCGAGCCTGTTTTTAACGCAGCATCACCGAGCGAAGCCACTTTACGTATAGAGCCTGGTGATTGCTTATGCACCAGCCCTCTCCCATTCCCTGCGTATTATCTCCTGCTACTGACTGCGTCCTGCAAGATTCCCCAATACTGCTTGAGGCTTGCCGCTCGCAGCTTTCAGCTGCCCCAAAAAAAGACCGCCCCATCTGCACTGGGGCGGTCTTTTTTTCATGCGGTTGTTATCTCCTAAGCCAGATGATCCAGGCCTGCCAGTATCAGTTCGTTTCGCCGGATATCATCCAGATTGGTGACGGCATGGGGGGCGTCGCTCACCGCGTGCCACACGACGAAATCACGCCGCATATCCAGGAACAGAAAGTAGTCATTGAATCGTTCGGCTTCTGAAAACCTCAGTTGCAGCGCCTCTCTGAGTTGTTCGGGACGCAGCGCTCGACCCTCGATGTGCAGCGCAATGCCCCAGTCATGGTGCTCGCGGCGGCTGACGAAGGAGACTCCGTTTGCCACCGGCCAGACCGCAGGGCTCTGTGCCGCAACGTTGTAGTAGAACGCTGTTTTCTCCTCGACCTCAATCATGTCTAGTCCCTTAACTTCACGACGGTGTAATCGCGCTCGTGGTCCTGATCGTCAAGACCGTCACGCATGTCCGGGGGCCACCAGATGACCAGTTCGCGGCTGGTGGAGTCCGGACGTTTGCAGGCAGTGCCCGAACAACCGTGGGTGGCGCACCCGGTCAGGGTAGCGAACACCACCAACACGACTGCAACGCTGCTGATCTTCATGGCTTTGCCCCCCGGAGCAGTGATGGCCGGCTCTCTTTGGCCATTTTCGATATCTGTGGCTGACGTACCGCGATATACACTTCGCTCTCCTCGCCCGGTTGCAGCCATGCGTGGGGCCAGGCGGCGACGCCGATGACCCAGCGACCACCGCAGCGACTCTCGTCGATGCGCACCGGTTTTTCGGTATTGTTACGCGCTACCACGACGGCCACACCCCAGTCCTTGCGTGCATACCATTGCGAGCGCTGGCCATCGAGGCTCAGGCCCTGGCCCGGGTCACACAGGCTGTCGGTTTCAAAGGGCAGTGTTTCGCCATCATGCATGCCCTCTGGCGCAGCGCCATCGACCATCTGCGTGAAGACTTTCTGAATGTCGCCGCGGGTAGGCAGCTCACCGCCGTCACGCCGTTCCTTGATCCTTTTCATCTGATCATCGACATCGTGAGGGTTGCCGTTCTGCACATAGCGAGCCGGGTTGACCTGGTCGCCAATCAGTCTTGGCGTCAGAATGAACAGGCGCTCGCGCTGGCTCAGTTCGCGGCTGCGGGACTGGAACAGCAGTTTGCCGATGTAGGGAATATCGCCCAGCAACGGAACCTTGTGGACCTTGTCGTTGGCTTCAAGGCCATGGAAACCGCCGATGACCAGTGAACCGTGTTCGGCTATGACGGCCTGGGTACTGACATTGCCTTTGCGCACACTTGGCTGCGTGTCATTGATGTCGGAGATGTCGATCTGACCATCCTCGATATCGACGATCAGTTGCACCTGAGGCTTGCCATCGTGGTCCAGCGAGCGCGGAGTCACCTGCAGACTGGTGCCAGCGGTGATGGGCTCGATATTGGCCACGCGTTCCGACGTCGCGGTGAGGTATTCGGTGCGACTGAAGTCGATCACGGCCGGCTGGTTTTCAAGGGTAAGAATGGACGGGTTGCCGATCACCGAGGCTGAACCGTTACCTTCCAGCGCATGCAGTTCGGCAGCGAACTTGCCGGCGTTCTGAATGAACAGGGTGGAGCTGGTGCCAGCGTCGAACATGTTGGCGCCCCCGTTGACACTCCCGGCATTGAAGTTCCAGCGGCTGGACAGTTCTGCCAGCTCGTTGCGATCGATGTCGAGGATCACGGCGTCGATTTCGATCAGGTTGCGCGAAACATCCAGCTCTTTGATGAGCTTTTCGTACATGGCCTTGCGCGAGGGCAAGTCGTAGATCAGCACGGCGTTGTTACGGACATCGGCCGTTACACGGATGTTGGCCCGACCGCCAGAGCGGCTTTTTCCAGCGCTTTTGCCGCCGCCGCCGCCATAGTGCAGCACCTGATCGAGGCCCTGCTCCAACGCATTGGTATCGAGGCCGCTGGAGCTCATCGGCAGACTCGGAGCGTCCGGGCTGCCACCGCCCGCCAGGCCGTTACCGCGACCGCCTCGCCCCAGCAGATCCATACCATTGATCGACCCGCCACGAGAACGGGTATCCAGCAAATCCTGGAGAATACTGGCCACCCCGGCGACCACCAGTTGTTGATCGCGATAGCGAATGGTGCGGTCCGCGGCACTGGCGTACTTGAGCGGGAATACGATGATGTCCTGCTTGTCGCCCTTTTCCGGCGCTTCGACTTTCTTGCTGTAATCGCGCACCAGTTCCACATATTTTGCCGGGCCACGAACCAGAACCACGCCCTCGTTAGGCAGTACCCCCCACCCGAAGCGCTTGTCCAGCAGCCCTACATCGGTCAAGGCAGTCTGCAGGTCATCTACCGCGTCGGATGACACTTCGATGCGTGCCGAGGTGTGCTCGCTGGAGGGGCTGACGTACAACGTGTCGTTATACACAAACCACTGGAAGTGATATTCCTGGCCCAGGCGGTCGAGAAACTCTTCCGGGCTCTGAGCGCGTATCCGGTCATCGAGGACCCCGGGAATGGGCGGCATATCCAGCGCCATGCCGAATTCCTTGGCGAAGTCGGCCAGCGCTGTCGCCAGCTCGGTCTGCCGGGCATCGTAGGCGTAAGCCGTATGTTTCCAGGCTTCGGGGGTCACCGCCCACGTGGCGGGGGACAGCCCGATCAACAATAAAGGCAACCACATCAAGGCCTTGCGCATTTCAAACTCCCGGTTGCCGGTGATTGAGGGTCGTGCGCCCGGCTAAGGCGGGCACGGAATTGACCAGAGTGGTGTGCATCAGGCTGAGCAAGGCCGCGCGCTGATTGGCCAGGCTTTCCAGACGGTTCAGCAGATCGGCAAGGCTGCAGGGGCCAGGCATCCAGCTGACCAGCACCATGCAGCGCGTTTGCGGATCGATGGCGAACGCGCCGTCACAGGCACACGCCAGGCTGGCACCGCCGTGACTGAGCAATGCTTCGATACGCTGAGGGTCGTTGGCGTCATAGGGGTCGAGTAACTCGATGCTGCAACGGACTCCGCCGCCCACCCTTTCCAGCCGTGCGTTGGCGTCGTCAACCCAGCAGTCGAGCGGGCTCGCCGGACGCTGATCACGCCACAGGCCGACGACCTCCTCGAACTCACTGAAATCCATCGATGACATTTTTGGTCATTTTATAACCAGCCTGCTGGCATTGATCAGCGATGTTGGAGCTGACCGCAGCCTGCTGGCTCGCCTCACTGAAGGCATCGATGTCGTCGGCGGTGAAATGCCCATTGCCCCCGTCCAGCACGTCATCCACGTCGGACAACGCGCGGGTGAGCGTGGAATCGAGGTTATTTTGCAGGGATTTGAAATTTATCATGTCCTGATACTCCATCAGAAAGGTTCAAACCTTGAGTGGAGCAAACAGGTGGAGCGGTTCCATTTTCGCCGCAAGAGTCTGTTTCAGGCTGTAGGTTTACAAAATAGCTGCACGGTTTCACAAATAGTTGACCGGCCGGGGATCAGTTCTGGTCTCCGCCGATCATCATCAAGCCCGCTTCGCGGTTTTTTTTGCCTAGGTTTTCATGTCGGAACGCCCTACTCCTCTCGTCTGAGGTGGCGATGCATCGGGGGAGGATCAGATGGCCGCCCGTATAGGCTGAAAAGGTCAGCAGGCTAACTCAGGTGTTGAGAGGCTGATGCGTTGAAATAATAGCTGTACAAGTAGATAGTTAATTATGATTACTTGTTAAGTATTTATTTTGAGAAACTTAGTATTGGGACTATTTGACTAGAAAATCCACAGTTAGATTTATTGTGGATTTTGGATAGATATTGGAATAAGATCAATGACCATTATTCTGCTTCGTTTAGAAGATTCGTAATCGAACCAGCGAATTGAAGCGAAAATTTAAAACCAGATTTCAACTGCTCTGACGATCCATATGTGATCGTTTAGAACAAATGAGAGCAAGCCGTTTGCTTGAGATTCTGATCAGTCATAAATATCATGACCTATGAGCAGAAAAGGAGAGCCCAAAATGTAGAAAAACGCGGCCAATCCTGAGAGGACTGACCGCGCTTAGCGAAGCAGACTTGCGTCCTGAGAACCCGCAATGTCTATTTTTTCAAAGCGGCTGTCAATCCTCCCCCATCTTTTCGACCTTAGCGAGACTACTCGACGGCACAGTGTTGCCTGTCGAAAGGCGCCGCTACGCCTGCCCTGCGTCTTGGTTTTTTGACGCAGCGTCGGCGCTCGGCCGCCAGATGAGAGCCCGTCCCAAGGATTAGCAACGTCCTGCTCAACTCAAATCCAGGCTAAAGTTTGCTATCTGCAACATAAGGAGACCAGCCAAGCGTTAATTCAATTTGGCTCCGGTATCGAGTATCAATCTGCGCAGGAGCCAAGCGAACGTATCGCTCAGCACGTTGGAGTTTTTCGCCAGAGAGCTTGAGCAAATACTCGACGACCTGGTCAGCTGACGGTGTGGTTTCCTGCCCACTGAATTTCGGCGGTAAGCCGGTCCAAACGACGTCGGTAATACCGCGCGCATCCGCCCATCCAGTCAAGGAAGGTATAGATGTTGGTGCGGCTTCACCGCGAGACCACTGGCCGATATGCTTACCCACGTTCTTAGCGGGAATGCCCTCTCTCAGACGTAATGCTTCGACGGCGGATGCAAGATCCGCCGACTCCATGAACACCCACTGCGAAGGGACTAGACGCTCGTTTTCGACCAGCACCAGCGTCATCCGCCCGTCTTGTGATTGCCTAGCGAACTCAACCGACAGCAAAGGTCCGTCCTCTGCCCACGGGCCACGAATAGGGAGATCCCTAGGCTCCCAAATCAGAGAGCCCCATCCCAGGCAAGCGATCCGTTTCAATCTGCCTCCGAAGTTATCGAATGATTCACGCTCATCCAGGGCTTCGGTCGAAGCCTCGGGGGTAAAGGAACATATACCCTAAGTCGCTTGGACCTACGTCAGAAGCCTCACTGACGGTCAACGACTTCTTCAGAAGGTATACCTCTTTGATGAGTTGCGGTGGATGCCCTGGGAGTAGGACCATGGGCATTAACAGGTAAGCCCCGGCCTTCTTGTAGTCTGCCAAAAACCTTGAAAGATTTACCTCACTTGCAGGCTCCATTGTTATGGAGCGTACAGTGAGCATCGGCGTTCGTTGATCTTCTTCATCCCTTTGGATGTTTGAAGTGATAGCCATTCCGTAATGCGATGGATGCTCTGAGGAAAAATGGCGAACTATGTCGATGAGGATCTCATCGTTCTTATCTATTGTCCCGAATCGCTCTCGCCACCGCTCAAAAATTTTTACGGCCGCATCCCGATGTCTGAACATTAGCGCCATGAAGGGCGGGGCGGCTAGATCGAGCGCCCCATAAGCCACGCCTGTCCAGCGAGCGCGGTCCCAAAGGTGAACGTCGATCACTGATCGTACTGCTACACCGCGATGGTCCGCAAACTTCGGAGGTTCTGCATCGGTGGGTAGTGGTTTCTCGGGTTGCACGCCTGCTCTGGCTGCCTTCGGATCTCGTCTAACCTGCGGCCTACTTGGAGTGGCTTCGAACGTTTTTAGTGCATGCTTTTCCCACAACTCAAGGCGTGCCACACCATTGAAAATGCGCTCCCGACTAAAACAAAGCGAACCGATCATCGCGACCCGTTCCATTGCGGCATCTGCTTTGAATAGCTGGTCAACGGCATCTTCGAAATTCTTTGCGGTGCAGGTCGCAGAGAAAACTATGGCTGCGACTTCTAGCAGCATGGAGAGAAAATCGCTGTGAACCGCCGGGTTCCACGGGAACATATTCTTAGGCCAGCGGACGGTCACGCTCATTCGATCCAAATCAGCAGCAATCTCGAAAGACGCGATTTCCGTTTCGATGATCTCGATTTGGAAACGCTCTGTATGAGCGAAAGCTTCTAGCTCAAACGCTGTTGCGAAGAAGGCCTCGATCGTCCCGACGATGGCTTCGGCGACGGTGATACTCACATCGGTAGGTTCATGCCGAACATGCACCTGAACGCCCAATACCGAGGTGACATACTCTTGAGCATCCGGGCCGTTGAAAATTGGCGGTCGCCAGCTCGCATCGCCCGCCGGCTGTCCTGCTAACTGATTGAAAAAAGTCTCAACAGCCTCAGTAGTTTCGCTTTCGGGTACCCAACCTTCCTTTCTCAGTACGTCCTCATATCCCAGGAGGTATAGCAGCGTAGTCCTGCTTACATCCAGTCCTAATCCTGCGAGGACATCAGGGATCGATTTCAGCCTTGGAATCTGATCCCTGGACAGGTTTGCCAACTGACAGGCAAGGACCATGTCATAGTTTTTCAGCTGTTCAGCGGCGCGCTTCTTTGCGCTATCACTGAAAGGCAGAGAGGCCAGGCATCCCCGCGCAATCTGGATAGTTTCAAGCAGTTCGGGGAAGTGCTTAAGCTGGGCTGCTTGCCATGCTGCGTTCATGAGCGCCGGGAACACTATTAGCGGCGGCTCTCCATCCTTTTCACCTTCGATGAAGAGGGTCGCCGCTGCTGAGGTACAGCCCGCGCGTGCTGCCCAAAGCAAGCCTGCACTTTGGTAAGCAAGCGCCAGTTGAAGCTGTGCGTCGGCGAGATCTCCAGCGTTCTCCTTTTTGGAAAGCAGCCGGACTGCTTTACCGAGAAGCCGGATCACCTCCATTTTTTCGTCGAAGTCGAGCTGCTTAGCGCGATTGAGCAATACCACTGCCCCTTGAACTTCTCCTGAGCGCTTAGCCACGAAGTCAGATAGTTGGTCTACAAGCTTTCGGTAACCGCGATCTTTGCCTGCTGCCTCGCCGAACACTTCGATAAGCCTTACCAGTCGCTTGGCGTTAAACTCCCCTAAACCATCAGCCTCCAAGAGAGTGTCGGAGAACTTTGGCCACAGCGATGAAACCTGTTCTGGCTCTCCAAAGATAAAAGCTTCGTTGAGCTGGATCGTGAGCAAAGAAGTCCTTGCCTCAAGGGCGTTGTTCGGGCGGCTGCTATCGCTCGCCATTTCGGCAAGCCGAGAGGACAGTCGGGCTATCCGGGGTTCAAGTCTTACCTCTTCCGGTGTGCGATGACGGTGGATGACCATATTGAACAGGAGTTGCAAGAGGTTGCAGAGCATCTCGAGGTTTATCGCATTCTCATCATCGATGACCCGAGTCTCGAACCCCTCATACCCATCGAGAATCGCCTTGAGGTCATCAAACCACCAGAACGCAGTCCAGAGAGATTCGTAACGTGCGGTGAGCTGCTGTCGGTACGTCCCCCCGTCGTCCGCCAGCCGGATAGCACGAAGAAATCTGCCATCCACATCCGTTCGCGGCAACTCCAGCCCTCGCGCCAGAGTTGCTGCCAAAAGTGCCTCCGACGCGCGCTGCATTTTCATCCCAACAAATGCAGAAGGATCCTCAAGCTCTCGCTCAATATCTGCAAGCTGCTGCTTACGGGAATAGTCTGATGGGCCTAGAGCTAGATCGTCCGTTTCGTCACCGATTTTCAAATAGTTGACCGCGAGGTCCAGGCGGTTTTTATCGATAACCTCATTGATGATCCACGCTCGGTCATGAATGGTTACCCGGACACCGTATAAACGGCTCAGCTCATCTTCTACGCGGGCACGATCTTTCGCACGCGCAGCTCTCGATGTCACAAAAAAGATCTTGGTGTATCCACGGTCGGTGGCCACGATTCCGTTCACATCGGATCTGGCCTTGTCGGCCCAGGTTTTTTTTGCGCTGAAAGCAAAAGCCCACCGTTCGGTGCCGCTATTTGCCGTACCAACAAAAGTCAGGGTGCTTATTTCGTCAGAAACTGGAGAGGTCTCGGTGTCGGCCTTGCTGTCACCACCGCCCTCCGGCCCAGTCGCCGGCCTCAGGTTCGGACAAATCGTCCGCTCGCAAAGCTTGCGACAGAACAATTCAAAGTCATGCGTCTGATTACGCTCGGTGATGGTCTCCAAGTGATGAGACAGGACCTCAGCTTTGAGCTGGTATTTGATCTTGCGGGTAGAGTCGGAATAGAGCTCGGGGCGGATCTGACGCATGAACTGGGAGGGCGAGACGACCTTATCTTCAGCCTTCATCTGCATCACATGGGGTCCTTTTTGGTGAGGCGTAGGCAGTTATTGACTATGTATACCGTGACGCGGCGCCAGGTTAAATAGGATCCACACTCAGTCGAGGCATTCAAGATCCCAGGCATCTTCGTTCATCAAGAAGTTTGAGACATATTCCCGCTGCTCTTTGAGGGTAGTACAGTCGTGAGCCCAGCCGAGATGCGTGTCTACAAACTCACCTTGCGTATCGTCAATGTAGTAAGCCGTACGTGCCTTCGCCAACGTGTATAGGTTGATGAGCCGAGCACGTGTATGCGGCTTAAGTCGATCGTAAACCGTAACGTTAGGATCGCTGGAATACACCAATCCTTTACCTGGCGCGATTGCGATGATGAGCAGCAGGTCTTTCAGATAATGCCCCCAGCGGGATGGGGGGTAATCTGACGCGAGCAAGCAAGGTGGCTCCCAGCTATATTCCCGCATGTTCGCTGCCGCAAGGCCATCTGAAAACGCCTCGTCAATCAACGGGACTTGTTCGTTCTGGGCAAGCAAAAGTAATGACAGCACACCCAGAGAGCTGCTTGCTTTGAGGTAATCGATAACTTCATCAATTGAGCGATGCGAGGACCGCTGTCCGTCTTTCATCTCCTTCCTGAACAGCTCAAGCTCTTGGCGGACATCCATGGCTTTGAGGATGTCTGGGTGGCGAGCCTCCATCAGTGTCAGCGTGTTTGCCAATTGCCGACGGTCGTCCAATTCCCAATCTTGAACACTGCTGTCACGCGCCTTCTCGATGATTTTATGACCCGCTTCATCAATCATAGGGGTGATAAAGCTGGATTCGACCTCAAATCCTCCATCTGCAAAGTCGAGCCGATAAAGGTCTTGGATCGAAGCAGTATGCTTTATGGCCACTGACTTGATTTCGATCGCACCGCTCGAAGGCAACCGGCGATAACGGTAAATTCTGCCATTTTTGTGTTGCCAAGCTTTGAGGAAATGTTGAGGGACGAAGTGATGATTGCGTGGAGGGTTCGGCATTTAGTAGAGCTCTCTAGTACGAGTAGTACGAAGCCAGGTCGGCCCATAATTAGATCAGGTGAAGATGGTTATCGAAACGCTCATTAATGGATTAAGGGTGTTCTCGCTTACTGTTCGGGGCCCTGGAATCAGCTTGCTGCTCTCACGCAGTTAGCCCGACGTTTTGGCCTGACAAGCGAAAATGGCATAAAAATCCGGGTTCAAGGGCTGTGCGCGGACTATTACTGCGTTAATCTCGCCCGATAGTAACGAGCATGTGTGCCTGTTACCGCATTGAGGAAGGAACCTGTGCGCATCGAGTCGATCACGATCTCTGGCTTTCGCTGTTTCGGCCCGAATGAGATTTCCGTTCCAATCTCAGATGAGGTCACCACGATCGTTGGCCCTAATGCTGCGGGTAAAACTGCGCTTTTGCAGGCTATGTCTAAGCTGTTTGGGGTTACGCGGGCGCAGCGCACCGTATCACTTTCGGATTTCCACCTAGCTCCTGGAGAGGATCCTGAGAGCCGCGATTCCAAAGCGCTCTTCATCGAGGCGATCGTTGCCTTCCCGGAATTGTTGGACGGGTCTGCAACCGCGGAAACCATCGCCCCTTCATTTCGGCACATGCTGATTACGAGAGCAGCCCAGGCGCCCGTTTGCCGAATGCGGCTTCAGGCACAGTGGGATGACGACGGTACGCTTGAGGGAGAGGTGTCACAGAGTCTTTTTTGGATCGATTGCTTAGATGACGAGCCCGCAGAGGACAAATACCAACCGGTGGCAGTGACCGATCGGGGCCTCATACAACTTTATTACACCCCTGCAAGTCGAGATGCCGCCGGCCAAATCCGAGCAACTGCCGGCACGCTGGCCGCCCGTCTCCTGAGGGCCATTGAATGGTCCTCTGACACCGAAGACAAAGTGCAAGAGGCGACTGAGAGCCTGACTGCTGCGTTTGAAGGCGAGTTTGCGATCACTGCAATTACCGAGGCTCTGCAAGCACGCTGGGCCGACCTGCATGACGACGCTTCCAATACTAAGCCTAGGCTCAGTCTGGTGAGCCGACGTTTTGAGGAAGTGATCAACAAGATCGCAGTCATATTTGAGCAGGGACCTGACGGGCGAGAGAGAGGTATTGAAGCCCTCAGTGATGGACAGCAGTCGCTATTTTATTTTGCATTGGCCGCCGCTGTTTTTGACCTAGAGCGTGAGGTCGTTGAAGGTTCTGTGGCCGGTTTTCGAGAAGATGCACTCCATATTCCCGCGCTCACACTGTTTGCTCTTGAGGAACCAGAAAACCATCTTTCACCCTACTTCCTTGCTCGCATCATCCGCCAGGTTCGATCGTTGACTGAGGCCAGCGGTGCGCAGGCCATAATCACGAGTCATTCGCCGGCGGTTCTTAGCCGAATCGATCCAAGCGAGGTCCGTTACTGCCGCTGTAACGCAAAGACCCGCGTATCTACTGTGAAGCGAATTGAGCTGCCAACTGACGATGTGGAAGCCAGCAAATTCGTGCGTGGGGCCATCTTGGCTTATCCCGAACTCTACTTCGCACGGTTCGTTCTGCTTGTCGAGGGCGATTCGGAAAGAATCGTACTCCCTCAGCTCGCCGAGGCACTTGATCTTCTCATTGACCCTGCTTTTGTCGCGATCGTCCCTCTCGGTGGACGACACGTCCAATATTTTTGGCGCTTACTTAAAGCCCTAGGTATCCCTCACGCGACTCTGCTTGACTTGGACCTCGGCCGTGATGGTGGGGGGTGGGGGCGAGTGAAAACAGCGATTGAGAAGCTCATTGAGTTCGGTGCGCCCAAGGCCAAATTGCTAGAAACCACAAGCGGCGTTCTGGCCGATGCGGCATTCGCAAATATGCACGGATGGAGCAACTCGCCTGACCATTCAACCCTATTGGGTTGGATCAACAGCTTGAAGCCATACGGGGTCTACTTTTCAGCACCACTAGATCTTGATCTCGGCATGCTGAAAGCCTTCCCTGATGACTATGCCGCCGTTATTCCTAAAGGGGGAGGTCCTCGCATGGCTGCTGATAAGGCCGCTGAGGTTGTGCTGGGGACGTCAGGTCCAGGACTTTCGGTGTACACGGGACCCTTTGAGGATTACCCCGCATTGTTTCCGGGCTATCGGTACCACTTCCTGACACACAGCAAGCCAGCTACGCACTTGGCGGCATTGGCTCGAGTCAGCAAGGCGAGCCTGACTGCACGAATGCCAACAGTTCTGTCTGAAGTCGTTTGGCATATTTCCAACTCCTTAAGGCGAGACTGATTATGGCCGTTTCGTCACGCCGAATTGCTCGTGAGGATTGGAAACCCGTGGGGGTTAAAGCTCTGGAAGCGAATGCGCTGAAGGTGGTCCGTTCGAGAAAAAATCGGTCGGTCATTGCGGGGCCAGGCGCTGGCAAGACAGAACTGCTTGCGCAGCGCGCCGCCTTTCTCCTGCAGACGGATACTGCCCCTTCCCCACGACGCATTCTGGCTATCAGCTTCAAACGTGATGCGGCATCTAATCTGGCAGCACGCGTACGTCAACGCTGCCACCATTCCCATGCGAGCCGCTTCGATTCCATGACGTTTGATGCGTTTGCAAAAGGGTTGGTCGACCGCTTCGGTCAGGCATTACCTGACCGCTGGAGGCCAAGACCCGATTACGAGATCACGACTCACACGGAGCGAGATTTTCGCGATTACCTGCATGACCTTCCACCGCCACCTGCGGTAATCGGAACGAGAAATGATGTTCGTGAGATAGGGTCTAAAACATTTGAGCGTCGGCACCTGCTTGGCTCGCCGTTACCTGTAGAAGGATGGCCAGACCCAACTGTCGCGCAATGGGCGGCAGATGCATTCTGGCGAGTGTCGCTCCACGGCGGTGGCAACAGTGTGCTGTCTTTCCCAATGATTGGCCGTCTCGCTGAATTGCTGCTGCGAGTCAATCCGATGGCGCGGGATGCCTTGCGCCTCACCTATTCGCATTTGTTCATGGACGAATTCCAGGACACCACCAGAGTTCAGTACGATCTTGTAAGCACGATTTTTCGAGGCACAGAAACCATCGTGACTGCTGTCGGAGATAACAAGCAGCAGATCATGCGTTGGGCAATGGCGATGGATGATCCTTTCTCTGCATTTGATGCTGATTTCGGTGGTGTCCGGACTTCGCTCTTCAACAATTATCGATCTTCGCCGGACTTGGTACGTATTCAGCACGTGTTGGCACAGGCATTAGATGTACAAGCTGTGCAGCCGATATCTCAGACTGATGGCACAATTGACGGAGAAAGCTGTTCAATTCTCGACTTCCCGAATCCGAAAACTGAAGCGCGTCAGTTAGCGCAATCAGTAGCGTCATACATTACCGACCTGAAACTGGCTCCTCGAGACTTCGTCATACTGGTTCGACAAAAGGCGGGAGAATATGCCGAACTCTTAGAACCTGCCTTCGCGAGCGAAAATCTGGCGCTGCGTAACGAAGCTGGAATGGTCGGCAAAGTAATGCTGCAGGAGCTGATGACGGAGGAAATCTCGAAGCTGGTGGTCAACGTTCTCCGCCTCTCAATGACTCCGCGAGCAGGGAGTTATTGGTCAACTTGCCAGAATTGGCTCGCCTCAATGAGAGGGATCGATGCCGATGACTCAATCAGGCAGAGTAGGCTTGCTCGTGTGTTGGACACATATGCAACTGAACTGACTGCACGCTACCCCCTCCCCCCGAGAAGCAAGGTGGCCACACGCGCACTTGTTGATGACATCCTAAATTTTGTGGGTGCAGAGCATGTGATCCGTTTCAACGCCGCTTATGGCCAAGGAAGCTGGCTAGAAAAAGTGTTAGATGCAACGGCGGAGCATCTTTTATCCAGCTCGCTCCACAGTACGGACTGGTCCCACGCCCTCGACATGTACGAAGGCGTGCACGCAATTCCTTTGATGACGATCCACAAGAGCAAGGGCCTTGAGTATCACACCGTTATCTTTGTCGGACTGGATGATGGCGCCTGGTGGAGTTTTTCCCAGGATGAAATTGAGGCTACGGCAGGATTTTTTGTAGCTTTCACCCGCGCTAAACAGCGGGTCATATTCACTTACTGTGCTTCGCGGGGCGCACGAACAAAAATTGCAACGCTTTACGAGCTGCTTACCAAAGCCGGAGTCCAAATCACGACTGGATCGAGTTGATCATTTCCAGGTGACACTTCCAGACAAGGGCATCGTGTGTTGGCGCTGATGAAAAATCACCCAGCTGCCGAGAAATCGTTGATCCAGATACGGGACGATGCTTAGTTTGTGCCGGTCGCCGCTAGAGCATGAGGATGAGGATGAGGATGAGGATGAGGATGAGGATGAGGATGAGGATGTTATGGCCTTTTGCCTTCCCGATGTGATATTGCTTTGCACTCAATTTGACTCGCGAAGGAGATGCGAATGTCTGGTTCTGGCGGTAGCTATCTGGGTCCATCTACACCCACCACTTCCTGCGCGGCACTTCAGTTTGATACCCAGCTAGCTTCACCGAAAGCACAGGTGGTTGGGCAGCTGAGCGTCAACGATGTCCTCGACATTGTTTTTTCGCAGTCTGGCAATCAGCAGGTTGTCTCCGCACTTTGGAAAGGCGCTGAGGCAGGCGGAATTGTCGACCCACATCTGAACCAATTGCGGAGCTGCATGAGCCAAGGCGAACAATACCAGGCACGTGTGCTGCACGTCGGTGGCGGGCAAGTACGTCTTCGCGTTTACCACATCTAACTGCGAGCAAGGAGAGCTCTATGATCAGCATCGTAGGTGGCGTCTACCGAGAGCGGTGCATGCGCCCGGCGTGGGACGATATTTATGGGTCGGCAGGTCGGGCAGCGACGGCAATTGCCCGTTTCGGTGGACAGGCGGAATTACACGCCTGTGTAGATAGCAGCACTCAGATCGTCGTTGATGCCCGTGCAGCTGCCGAAGGTTTCCAGTTCAATGCCACAGCTACACAGGCAGGGGTGACTTTCGAGTACATCCATGGCCTCGCCAACCCAGATATTCGACGTGGTACTCACATCAAATCGGAACTGCAGGTTAGCGCCGAGAAGGTGCTTCGATTCGGCATGATCGATGGAACCGCAGTAGTTGATGCTGAGTACGCAGTGTTTGATCCACAGAATGCCGAAGATACAGAGTCTTTCAGGGCCAATGGCTCGGAAGCAAAGCACCTGGCTCTGGTCTTGAACCGCCACGAGGCCAATCTGTTGGTGCCTACCTCCAATGGGTTGACCCCACAAGAACTCGCAATAATGCTTGCCGAGCAGGAGCGCGCTGAGGTGGTTGTTATCAAGATGGGGCCGCTGGGTGCCTTGGTGTATGACAACGGCGTAATTTCTACGATACCTGCATACCGCACTGAGCGAGTATGGAAGATCGGCTCGGGAGATACCTTCGCCGCCCACTTCGCGTTGGGCTGGATGGATAAAAATCTTTCGGCTCATGATGCAGCCGCGGTTGCATCCATTGCGACAGCCTTTTATTGCGAGAATCAAGGCTTCCCCGACCAGGCTTTGCTTGCTGGCTTCAAGCCGAACCCGCTGCAACCGTCAGCTCGGTATCGCGATGGCTACGCCCCTAAGGTGTACCTCGCAGGACCATTCTTCACCCTCGCAGAGCTGTGGATAGTCGGGCAGGCTCGTAGAGACCTGCAGGCAATGGGGCTGGTTGTATTTTCCCCATATCATGACGTCGGTCTTGGCTCTGCTGAGGAAGTGGTCGAAAAGGACCTTGAAGGGGTGCGCGATTGCGACGTTTTGTTTGCGATTGGTGACGGGCTCGACTCGGGCACAATCTACGAGATTGGCTACGCTCGGGCATTGAACAAACCTGTCGTTTTTTACGCGGAAAATGAGTCCGAACAGGACAAGAAAATGATGGAAGGCTCCGACTGCCGCATCACCGATGACTACGTCAGTGCGATCTATCAGACGGTCTGGGAAGCGGTGGTGCTATGAAGACCGGATTGTTGTTGTCCGGCGGTATGGATTCCTTGACGATTGCTTGGTGGAAGCGGCCGGACATCGCGTTCACCCTGAACTACGGTCAGCTCGCGGCGCAGGCCGAAATCGAGGCTTCAAGGACGATCTGCCAACAGTTGGGAATCCCACATCATGTAATTGAGGTCGACTGCCGCCAGCTGGGCTCGGGAGACATGGCAGGTACCCAAGCCGACAGCTTGGCTCCAGCCTCTGATTGGTGGCCGTACCGGAACCAGATGCTGGTTACGCTGGCGGCGATGAAGGCAATCTCATTCGGCGTGACGCACTTGTGGTTGGGCACCGTGAAATCGGATGGTTTCCACAGGGATGGTTCGCCCGAGTTCATGTCGGCGATCAGCCATCTTGTATCCATCCAAGAGGGCGGGATGGTGGTTGAGGCACCAGCAATTGAGCTCTCTACTGCCGAGCTTGTCCGTGAGTCTGGCATCCCTGCGAGTCTTCTGGCCTGGGCGCACAGCTGCCATAAGTCGCATGTCGCGTGTGGCAACTGCCGGGGTTGCAACAAATACATGGAGGTGTTTCAAGAGGTGGGGTATGACTTGGATCGACTTGGGTGACCCTATTCCAAGGGTGGCTCCTGAGCGGTATGAGCCTCTCGAGTGGGAAATTGGTGATGTCCGCCCGCTCCCTGGTTCATCGGAGGCATTAGACCGGCCGTTCGGCGAGGTTTTGGATGCGCGTGCGTCGCATCGCGAGTTCGGCGTCGTCTATGACCTGCAGCTCGGAGCCTTCCTCTGGCATGCATGCAGAACTCGAGGATCCGGTACGTCAAACCTAGGTTTTGATCTGGAGCATCGAGCGGCCCCCTCGGCTGGAGCGATCCACCCTATACATATCGTCGTTAAGCGGCCCGAAGATGATCGATGGTGGATATATGAGCCTAGGGCCCACCAACTGGTAGAGCTCCGACATTCGACCGGCAAGCTTGCAGGCCTTTATGAACTCAGTCTGCGGGTTCTGGGCGGTGATGAGGCAACACGAATTCTGTTTCTGGCCGAGCCCGGAAAAACATTGGGTAAATACCAAGATGGATGCAGCCTTGTTTGGCGTGACGCTGGGGTGCTACTCGCGGTCATGGCATTAACTGCGACAGCCCAGGGACTCAACTTCTGTCCGCTGGGTATCACCGGTGAGCCTTGGGCCAGTACCCTAGCCGATCAGGGAAAGTTGGCTGGGGTTGGCCTTGCTCTTCTTGGGTCTGCTACGAGAACCTGAATCAGGTGCGTGGTGCCCCATGCCCATGATGCTGTGCACCGTGGCGGGCGATGACATCATCTCCAACCACATCAGGGCATCGAGCTCCGATGCCCTGACGCCAAGTCCTTTACTGAAGCGGATGAACTGCTCTTCCAGCTCCAGATAGTGTCGCTCAACGGTCAAGTTGCTCTCGAAGAACCTACCCAGTAGCCCGGCACGGAGAATGTGGATGTCCAGGATTGCTACGTCGTCCGCATCCAGCCAGTTACGGGCAACCCACGATGCGGTCTTGTAACCAATGCCTGGAATATCCAGCAGCCAGTCGCGCAGCGCTTTGCCAGAGCCTAACGGAGGCCGTTCAGCAGACAGCTTCTGAAGAGCCGCGCTGAGGTAGCGAGCCTTCTGTGTGGCGAAGCGGTACCGCACTTGGCGACCATCGATAACAAGGGGCTCTTTCAGCCACTCGAGCAGGCTTTCTTCTGAAGGTGGTTGGTCGCCAAAGGCACCGCGTTCTTTGACGTGGTGAAAGGCGGCGAGCCCAACGCTAGCGGGGATGCCATGCCCCCCCAACAAGCACGCGCCAACTTCTTCTTTCAGCGTTACCCCGAGCTTGTAGTTGATCCGATCGCCAGTGAGACGGCGTGCGTACACTTGGTATGCCCAGTAGGCAGGAGTTGGGAACGCCTCCATGGCTCCCCACGGGACGCCCGGAATAACTTCGGCGTCTGCTTTGGGCAGCTCGACATTGAAGACCGCTTGGTCCATGAAAATAGCGCCTAATTGCATCAGGCGGCCTCCTCGGCAATGCCGTAGTGTTCCTGCATCCATTGCAGTAACTCGTGTCGCTCAATGGGATCTAGGCTCTCGATACGAGTACGGAGCCTGGTTTGGCGACGCTGAATGGTTTGGCGGTCTCGGAATGTTTCGCCCATGTATCGACTGTCGTGCAAACTGCTGGGAGGTTCGAAGTTCATCCACACCGTCTCCTCGCGCAGCTCTACATGGGTCTTAGCTGGAAAACTCACCTTGCGCCACCCGATGAGCTCGCGGTTGTAGAGATCACAGTCATAGCCTGAAAGCATCACATTGCAAGGTAATGCGACCAAGCACCGCAGTAAGCGGATGTGGTCTTCTTCCGAGTAATCGCATCGATAGACCTTCGCTCGGCGGCGGGTTTCAGGGACGTAGGGCGGATCAACATAGACCAGCTCCTGGCCTTCGAACGGATACCCTTCAAGGAACGCAACTGCATCGACTTGGTGGAGTTCGCAGGTATCTGGAAACTTCGTTCGCCAAAGCTCAATGACTTTGGCGTCGAGGTCCAAGCCAATGTTCCTCTGCGCAGCCTTTTTGTTGCGCATGACTGCCCCGCCACCAAGGTGGGATTCGATGTATGTCTGATGCGGTGGCATCAGATTGATAAAGCGCTGGTAGCACTTGCCTTTTCCGCCTGGATATCTCATGTCGCAAGCATCGTCAGAAATGACGATGATGTCAAGGCGAAGTGCCGAACGGCCACCATGTGTGTAGTTCGGTTGAAGGTGGAGTCATAAAATTCAGATGGGCCCTGAAGCCATTTGTGTGTTCGTGCGGCATCGCCACCCAAGCTGGGGACTTTACCGAGAATTCGGCTATATCGGCGGTTGCCGATAGCCCAGGCCAAAACTGCATCAGCGGAAACTGTGGGGGCAGTTTGACGCTTCAGTTTAACGAAAAGCGTACCAGTACGGGCTGTGGCTATCTACGGCTTGTTCATGAGCGAATTGACCCGAAAGCGCCTAGGCCCAATTTTCGAAATGAGTGCAGTGAAGGTGGAAGTTGACGCTTCAGTCGACAAACAACCTTGGACATAGTCATAGGGTTGTTACGAACGTTTTGAACAACATTGGCGGAAGCGGCCCACTCGGTGGGCCGCTTTTTGAAGGCTAACTGATCATCTCGCGCATTTTTTCCCAGGCCCACTCAACAAGCTTGCGAAAAATCAGACGCAGAATTTCCTTCACAATCGAAGGAAAAATCTTTTTCAGCCAATCAGGTTGCCCGCGCAATCCGCTCATAAGAGATCCTCAATAGAAGAACTTTCTTTTGCGGGCGTGTTTCAGCCAATGTTTATTGGTCCTACCGATGGCAGGATCCAGATACGTCACAGGTGTTTATCCCCGTGACATTGATTGCGCTTCGGCTGTGGCCAATGCTCCAGTGCATCAAAGCCACGCCTAGTGAAGCCTGCTGCAGTCGTCACAAATCCTATTTGCGCGCTGAGCTGATTTTGCGCCTCGATTGCCGGCGCTGATATTTGATCTGCCATTTGTTCGACCGTCTAAAGGTCGCACAAACACCGTTACGGGTACCTCACCTGAAAGGTAAGGGTGGGGCAGAAAATGGGCGGGCTCATGTGCAAAAAACCACACCAAAATTCCTGGCTAGTACTTGCCAGTCTTACCCTCGAGATCATGAGTGTCGGGGGCAGCATCTTTGCTCTGCTGACGCCTCAATGGGCAACAGTGCATCGAGCCTCATGAGTTCTAAACGTGCCATTACGCGATCTGATCCTTAGAAGCGTACAAGCTTTTTTATTTGGCAACGCAGCACCAAAGTGCGCGGGCCGTGATGTGTTCCTTGCGTCCAATCGGACAGCTAAGGTGTCGTCCGTATGCAGAAACTCAACTGGATGAGGACTACTGCTCGGTATGGGCCTTACGGCCAGACATTGGGGCTTGAAAACGCCCGGCCTCTGCTAACGCAGAGTGCACACGAGATTAGCTCGTAGCTTGATCGAATGGCAAGCACTGCGCTGCGAACCAATAGCCAAGGCGCATCACCGATTTGGCACTACTGGAGCGCATAATTCACGACTGGATCTGCCATGCCTTCCTTTACTGGGGCTCTCCAAGTGGCCGCAATGCGGTGACCAAAAAAAGCCCGAGAGCGCTGAGAGATCCGCGACCAAGTTTCAGGCTGCGTCGGAAACTCATACCGTTTGGGCCATCGCAGAGTCCTGCAAAAAAGGCCAGAACGTCACTGAAACCTAAGCAGCGAACGGTAGTGGGGAGGCCTACGTGGTGCTCATGTAAGGCCCTAGGCACTTGATTTTCCATGGTACTCTCTTGACGTTGACATTGTTTTTTCTCTGTATCGAAAAATAAAGTTGCATGTGCGCCTAAGCCCGAGTGTGCGGCCAAAAGCTGCGATCAATTTGTGGCTGAGACCATCGACTCAAGACTTATGTACTTCGCGTGCCAAGGTTTTAAGCAAGCTAGGCGCACAGAGCAAGAATTGCAGCGTGACAGTGAACACCCGGGGAGAATTTGATGAGCGACGAGCATTTTCCAAAAGCAAGGAGCGCCGAAATACTGGGCGAGCTTTCTGCTTGGACGTCCGTAGCCGACGTTATGGTCGCGGCGCGCATTCTTGAGGAACGAACCGTACCGGGCGACCAACCTGACAGCCTGTTGTTGATGCCTCTTGAATATGCAGAACCTGAGTTCAAGCAGATTTTCGCAATCCTGCTTAAGTACTTGATAGATGGATACATAGTGCCTCCTCAAAAGGTTGCCGTTTGTCGCGCTCTGGATCCACAGATTACTGAGGCGACTGCAATAGCCTTGCAGTCGCTGCGTTTCAGACCCACCATTCAGGTTGTCCGGATTAGCAGCATCGGCGGCAAGCTGGCATTCCGCATTAAGGATGAGCCTGCGGTGATTGAGCTTATACGAGCACCCTTGAACTGCCTCATGGGTCTCTATTTAGATAAGTACGAATTCACCAAGAATTTGCACGACATAGTTACCCAAGCTGAAGAGAAAACAGGGGGAAGCCCCAAGATTTTTCATAGGCCCTATGCAGACGCTTGTCTGCCCAGCTTCGTTGAAGCAGCATGTTCCTATGTATTTGGCTTGGATGTGGGAACACAATTTGCCTCGCCAGGCCACGCCAACATCGACACTGCTTACCGGGCCGTGAATGTTCAAACGCTCCCTCCAGTAGACCCGGCCGTGCTGGGAGCCGCAACCCAGGCCGGCCAGAGAATGCTCGATGCGCTCCGCTGACCAATTATTCGCCCACTTGCATAACGTCAATCCGATTGCGGATCGGGTCTCCCCTGCCTGTGACATCGGACAAGTCAACAAGAGCGCAGGAACGCCTGCTTACGTAGATCCACTTTACGGAAACTGCTGGAGCTGGACTCCATCTCACGGCGCTGCCGTTTACGGGCGCACGGAAAATCTGCCTGTTGGCCCCTTAGACGAACTGGCCAATGGAACATTTTTACGAGTACCGTTCCGCCGAGTACCTGTCATCGAGGTCGGTTCCATTGAGGAGGTTCGCGCTCTCGCAGGTAGCGTGAAATCAGGTGACCCTAACTTCAGCGGTGTATGGCGCGGACAGTCCAACCATTACACGACGGAGAAAGCGGGACGCACGAAGGATGAACTGCTCCGGCTGTATGGGGCGGAGGACGTAAATGAGCCCTCTTTGCTGCCTTCCGCAGTGAGAACCAATCTGTACTTCCCGGACAGCTTTGGTGCATGGTCCGCATTGCTAGATCTATATGTTCACGAGCGGGTTCAAGAACAGGGGATGCAGCGGGAACTGCTGAATTTCGTCAATTCCTATCGTTACAGGATGTGGGGCTTCGCCACAGCACAGCACTACGGCCTTCCAAGCGTAGGCTTAGACGTCACGCATGATATTGATGTGGCCCTATTTTTTGCTCTTCATACGTTCAAGACAAATGCCGAGGGAATTATGACGGCCACACGCGCAACCGCTACTGCTGCGCCGATCGTCTATGGCCTAGGCGGGTTCACCCAACACGAGCTGCACAAAGATGAGGATCTGGCACCGAGACGCCTTTTGTGCACACGGCCGGCCGCCCAATCAGCTATGTTCTTTTCCACCGGCTGGGGTCAGGCGCCGAACAACGCCGCCCAACGGATTTATGTCGCATTGAAACTCGTGGGACATGAGAACTGGAAGTTTGACTTCCAGCCTTCGCACTATTTTCCAAAGCCGCAGGACGACGAGTTCCTACGGTTCCTCCTGGAGCGCAAGGTCGAGCTGAAGCTGCCCGTCGTCCAAGACTTGCTCGCGAAAATTTATCACGTCCCTTGAGTGATAGAGTGCCTCTCCGAGCACGATAACTATTGTTCACCGGCGGTATGATTTTGTGGGTGATGCACATGTTATTTGATCGAGGGGGAGTAACTAAAAAGCTCGCATCCGCTGATGCGGGCTTGATCGTGTCATGTGATCAATAATGCATTTCAAAGCAGGGCAGCGTTAGCCGCCACCGATTGCGTGAATCACTTCGACCTGATGACCTTCCGTTAGTACTGCCTGTTCACTTTGGCTGAGTGCACAAACCTCGTTGATGAACGGCCAAGCGGGGAAGACTATCTGTGTTCCGATAGATCATCTATTTTGTGAGTCCAGTAGGCTTTTCTCATCTTTTCTGTGACTCCCCTGCTCCGCACTCACAGAAAAGATGACTTTTTCGCAGTGTTTGCTGGGCCTCCCGAATCATCTATTTTGTGAACCTACACAGGCAGCCGGCTCCGCGCCTGCCAGCCCATTGCGCAGCGTTGCCCAATCGATTTCGAAAGCGCCGTTGGCGTCGCTCAGGCGCAGGCTTTCAGTGGCCAGCGTCGCATCCCGTTTGAGCGCCCAGTGCTCGGCAAAACGGCTCTCTGCCAACCATTCGGCGACCGGCTCGGCCATCTCTGGATGAACGCTGAGTGTGGCCACTGCTTCGTTGAGCTGGCTGGCTGCCAGGTTCCTGACCAGTGCCCGAGCACGCTCGGCAAGGGTCGTTTCGTCGAGTAACTGGCTCAATGCCTCAGTCAGCAGCTCCTCTACAGCAGTCATGGCCTGCTGCTGCAAGGCTTCGCGCTGGACGTGCAGCTCGTCCAGAAAGGCATTGGCGCGCTCCCAGAACTGCGCAAGCGCCTCCTGATGCCGACGATCGGCTTTAGCCTGCTCAAGTACCAGCATCTGCTCCGCCTGACGTTGCGCGTCAGTCAGAATATCGCGAGCCAGCAGGCTGTTGGCGATGTCTTCACGGCGCAATACCGGCTCGGGCAGCACGGCGTCGGCAGTCAGGGTAATACTGCGTTTGGCAAGCATCGGGGAATTCCTGGTGCAGAGGGAAGCGGATATTCAGGCCGCGGTGACACGCCATAGGACAGCCTGCCACAGCGTCTGAAGTTTATTTTCGGGGGCCGCGCAAGGCCTCTCGGCGACCTCATCGGGCGCCCAGGCCAGACGCAATCGCGGCCAATACTCAGGCCCGAGCCAGGCACCCAACAGCAAGCGCGCATCTTCATGCTCCAGCTCCAGCCAGACACCGGGGCGCAACGCCTTGGTCAGCGCCCAGCACCACTGCCCGTCATGGCCGTCGCTTTCGTTACGGGAAAAACAGATGCGCTGCGCCAGATCCAGCGCCTGATCACGCTGCGCGGGTGTCAGCGCCAGCCAGTTCAACACCGGCTCTGCAGGTATTGGCGGTTGACTTGGCATGATGCCGACACTCTGCAGAAACACGCCGTGACGGCTGACCATGAGGGCTTCACAGTCGCTAACGGTCAGTCCGCAGCGCTCGGCGAACCGGCTTTGCCAGCCCGGATGCGCCCATGGCCAGGGATTGCACCACCACTGAGTCCAATAGTCCTCGGCGGTCAGGTCCATCAGGCGCGCGCCGGTACGGTCGAGCGGCTACGGCCGGCAAGGCCGATCCGCCCAAGGACCGAGGCGCGCCAGTCACTGCGCAACAGCAGCGCGATGATCAGCAGCAACACCGCCAGGCCAACCGGCACCAGCCAAAGCATCAGATTCCAGAACGGCAGATTGGCGCTGTCCAGCTTGAACGGTCCGAAACTGACCCACTGTGTGGTTTCCTGAAACTCGGTAGCCGGTACGAACACGATGGAGAACTTTTTCGACTCTGCCGATTGCGTCGACATGCCGGGGATACTGCTGGCGACCATCTGTTGAATGCGCCCACGCACGCTGTCCGGGTCAAGCGCTGCGGAGTGTTTGATGAACACCGCAGCAGAGGCAGGTTGCACCGGTTCACCCGGTGCGATGCGTTCCGGAAGTACCACGTGCACCCTGGCCACGATGACGCCGTCTATCTGCGAAAGCGTCGCTTCGAGTTCCTGAGACAGGGCATAGATGTAGCGGGCGCGCTCTTCGAGCGGGGTCGAAATGACCCCTTCTTTCTTGAAGATATCCCCCAGACTGGCGCGAGACTGGCGTGGCAGGCCGGCAGCGTTGAGCACCCTGACAGCGCGGTTCATGTCGCTGGTCGCGACGGTGACGACAACGCCGGTTTTCTCCAGACGTTTGCGCGCGTCGATATGCTGATCGGCAAGACGGGCAACGACCTCGTTGGAGTCCTGCTCGGACAAGCCGGTGAACAGATCGGTTTCATCACTGCAGCCGCCGAGCAACACCATGCAAATCAGCAGCAGCCCTGCGCTCAGAAATTTCACGGAAACCTCTACTGCAAGTTAGTCAGCTTGTCGAGCGCCTGCGCAGTCTTGCTCACCACCTTGGTCGTGAGCGCAGTCTGCAACGAGCATTGCGACAGGGTCCTGGTCATCGCCGCGATATCCAGCGCGTCTCCCGTCCCGGAGGCTTTTTTCATCGACCGCATCGCTTGCTGAGACATTTTTTCGGTTTCGCCCAGACCGCCGGAAATTGCGCTGGCGATATGCTCGGAAAGCGGCGCTCCGCTCGAAACGCCGTCCGGCTGCGTGGCAGCGGTGAAGATGTCGACATCCGCCTGGGCCGGTTCTGAAACGAGCCCCTGTGGCACATCCTGCCCGAGTTCCGGCGAGATGCTTTTAACATTACCAAGGTGGGAAATGGTCACGTGAGTTCTCCGTCAGGCGGGTGTCGGTCAGGCCGCGGCCTGATTGCGGGTGCCTTGCAGCAGCGTACTGACCAGCAAGGTGGCGATTTGCGCAGCGCTCGACTGCACGTCGGTAGCGGTTTGTCCGGCGTCCTTTAGCGTCGCTTCAAGGCCCTTGAGCAGCAAGCCGCCCAGCAACTGGTCAAGATCCTGAGCGGACTGTCCGCCATTCGCCGCCGTGCCGGTCTGCGGGGTGTTTACGGGTGTGCCCAGTCCACCACCGGCCAATACCGATTGCAGGCCACGGTCGATAAGCTCGCCGATCAGTTGCCCCGCTTCACCACTGGTAGTGCCGCTGTCACCGGGACCGGTATTGGCGTCGATCAGCGGGTCACCCTTCACACCGGACGAGTTGCTGGAAAAACTGCTCGGAGTGCCCAGACCTCCACCCGTCCCCGCCAGACCGCCAGCGCCACTCTGCTGATTACCCAGTTGCTGGCCAATGATGTCGAGTGCCGAGCGGAATGCAGCCGTTTCGTCGCCATCAAGGAAGTTGTCTTCCTTGAGTTCGTTCACCCAGGAACCCGAGTCCGGCTTGGGAAACTGTGCGGGATTGTCATCCATGAACTGCGCGATCTTGTTCAGCATCGGCATATCGTCTTCGGAGAAGCTTGTCCCGCCATCCTGCTTGGTCAGAAGATCATCGAGCATCGACTTCGCCAGGCCATTGAGCACCTGAGTCATCAGGTCCTGCTGTCCGGTACCCGAGGCGTTGTCCGCAGACGCGCCGAAGTTGTCACCCAGCTTTTCATGGATCAGCTTGTCCAGCGCAGCGATGACATCCTCGATACCGCCGCCTGCCTTGCCATCCGCGGCCATCGACTTGGCCAGCAGTTTGCCCAATGGCGAGCTGTCGTCGAGTTGACCGTTGCGCATCAGTTCCTCGGCCAGCTTCACGACAACTTCCTGAAGCGCCTTGCTAGACGAACTGGCGCCAGTCGTCTCGGTTTCAGGACGTACCAGAACAAGGGCCATTGCCGGGGTTTGCAGCGAGCTGCTGTTAAGACTGAGACTCTGCATCACAACCTCCTCAAAGTAGCAGCCCCCTCAGGTACGAAGGGGCTTCAAGAAATCAGAACTGGACGACCGAGTTCCGGATCTTGCTTGCGACGATCTGGTTGGAAAGCGCCTCTTTCTTGTCCTCAAAGCCCGCCAGCATGCTCGATTCGCGCAGCAGGCCGTTCTCTTCGTTCGCGGTGCCGTCAAGCTCGGCACTTTTTGCATCGCCTTTGCTGATGCTGGAGCGAGTCGCGTCGATACTGTCAGTGCTGCCGGTGTTGCTCACCAGTGCAGCATTACGGTCGGCGCTGCTCTTTACGCTGTTGATGCCCTGAGCGGCACCACCGATCGTGTTGACGACACCGCGACCTGCACCCGCCAGAGAACTCATGATAGTCATAACGTCATACCCCTTCGTCTGTACCAGCGTAATTGCTTGGTACAGCTAGGTGGCATGCGTCCGCGAATCGGTTCCAGAACTTCTGCAAAAAATCAGATGCTCAATTCCTTGATGCGGCGGTAGAGCGTACGACGTGGGATATCGAGCTCCAGGCTGGCCGCGTCGATGCAATTGCGGTGGCGCTTGAGCGCTTGCTGAATCAAGGCCTTTTCGATCGCCCGCAGCTGGAACTTGAGCCCGCACGCCAGGTGCTCTTCGGTCTGCGAGTCAGCCCCAAGCAGAGGAAAGCCTAATACATGGCGCTTTGCAGCGGCCTTGAGCTCGCGGATATTGCCGGGCCAGTGATGCCCCGTCAGTACCTGCTGAAGCAACGGACATACATCGGGAATCGGGACGCTCAGTTCTTTGGCCGACGCCGCCACAAACCGGGTGAACAGCGGCAGGATACGCTCGGGCTGATCGCGCAGCGGCGGCAGTTTGAGGGTCAGCACGTTCAGGCGAAAGTACAGGTCGCGCCGAAACTTCCCCTCTTCGACGGCGTCGTCCAGACAGGCCTGGGCCGAGGCAATCACACAGATATCCAGGTTGATCGTGGAGGTCGAACCCAGACGCTCCAGTGCACGGGTTTCAAGCACCCTCAGCAGCTTGGCCTGGAGGGCGAGCGGCATGCTATCGATCTCATCCAGGTACAAGGTTCCGCCCTGCGCCGCCTCGATGTAGCCCATTCGGGAGCGGTCGGCGCCGGTATAGGCCCCACTCACCACTCCGAACAGCTCGCTCTCGGCGAGCGATTCCGGAATGGCTGCGCAGTTCATCGGGACGAAACGACCCTGGCGCCCGGACATGTTGTGAATGCGCCGGGCAATGGTGTCTTTACCGGTACCGGTCTCGCCCGACAGCAAGACATCAATGCCGAGCTGCGAAATACTTTCGGCGACGATCCCCAGATTGGGTACGCGCTCCGCATCCAGGTGATCGTCAAACTCATCGTCGAGATTCATTTCATGACTCCAATGGCATCAGCGTTGCGCGAGCGCAGCAGCGATTCAGGACTCGGCTACCAGGTCGATATGCGAAGCAACCCCCAGCTCTTTCATGCGGTGGTAGAGGGTGCGCCGGGGCAGTTCGAGCTCCTCGAGCACAGCGTCGAAATTGTGCCGATGTCGCTTCAAGGCATCCTGAATGAGCATTTTCTCGATGACGCGCATCTGCATGCGCAGCCCTGTTACCGGGTCACGCGCTTCGACCGGCTCAGCGCCCAGCAACGGCAACCCCAGGACAAAACGCTTGGCAGCCGACTTCAGTTCGCGCACGTTGCCGGGCCAGTCATGGCTCAACAGGATCTGTACACGTCGATTGTCGAGCGTTGGAACGGAGCGGCCGGATTCTGCGGCGATGTCCTGGGTGAACTGGTCGAACAATGGCAAAATCTGCTCGCGACGCTTGCGCAAGGCTGGCAACTGCAGTGTCAGCACATTGAGCCTGAAAAACAGGTCACGACGAAAAAGTCCTTGTTCCACCAGTTCATCCAGCGGACGCTGGGCCGAAGCAATCACTCGCAGATCCAGTGGTATGAAATCGGTCGAGCCGAGCCGCTCGACGCCCCTGCTTTCCAGCACCCGCAAGAGCTTGGCCTGAAGGCTCAACGGCATGCTGTCGATTTCATCCAGATAGAGGGTGCCGCCGCTGGAGGCTTCGATGTAGCCCTCGCGAGCCCGACACACGCCGGTGAACGCACCATTGACCACGCCGAACAACTGGCTCTCTGCCAACGATTCGGGGATGGCCGCACAGTTCATGCCGACAAAGGGCCCGGTCCTGCTCGACAGCTCGTGAATCCGGCTGGCCAGGGTATCTTTGCCGGTGCCGGTTTCCCCGCAAAGAAGCAAGTCCATATCCAGTAGCGCGCTGTTCATTACAATTTGATGACCAGCCGATAATGCAGTTACGTTCCAACACGTTCGAACGTCGTTATCAATGTCTGTGCTCATCGATCACTCTCATGGCGGGAGGAAGGCGGGATATTAATACCACGTCTTACAAGGCACACATATAGTAATTTAGTTCCCCACAGACGGTGAAAAATTTCACAAACTCGAGAATCACTATCAAGTAGCGCCACCCCCCCTAAGACCCACTCGGTATAGCGCAAGCGCTTTGAAATGACTCTGTTAATATATCCTTATTCCAAAATTATCATGGACTTACGCTAGCCAAGCGTCGCTGCAGCCCCCATGGCTGCGGGGAATCCAGCCGTATGCCCGATCATGGGTCATAATGAAATCGAAAAATTTGTAACTTGCCAATCGCAGAAAAAACAGATAGCCACCCCATGAATCTGGTAGCACACTTAATAGCCGCCGCAGCACGTTAGTTCTTTACAGCAATAAAAAATGAGCACACCAAAACAGCTATTTGTAGGAACGTACTGTATTAACTTTCCATACACCTACAACTAACACACTCAAGAAAAAACCGGTTAACGTTTAACTTACTCCACACGTCCAAATAGGGAGAACCGGTTGCAAGACAGAACCCGGCAACTGGGCTAATACAAACAAGACCACAGTCGGATTTCCGAACGATGGCGCATCTCTGATCTGGTTGGATCCATAACCCTCCCATTTTTTGGGCTCATCTCGCGATAGCTTTTTGCCACCCATGCATTCGGTAATCCGAACGCGTGGCCTTTTCAGAATGCGTATTTGCAGGTTTTGAAAATGGCTAATTCGCTGAAAGGATTCACTGTAGGACAATCTGGCAATCCAGGCTTATAGCGTTATGAACGCCTCTCACCATAAGCAGCGCTGATACCTCATCATCACTGAGATTGTTTCTAGATATGTGTAAGTATTTCCTTACAATTCTTTACAAAGTTTGCATGAGCCATTGAGAAACATATTTGGTAAAGCTTGGTCCGCCCCCCTTTTTACGCCCCTATAAAGGCAAAAAAAGGAGCAGAATTTTTCATTCGCAGGTTTCGGGCACGCGCTGGTAACGCGAAAAAGCACTAAAAAAGGGCAATTTTCAGGTGCTTTAAGCGCTCAGGAGAAAAAAATCGAGAGGTTATTGGCGTGGATCGCTGGCGTACACCACGACACGAGGACCGTTCGGCAGCTCACGCGGCTCATCGCGGTACGCGATCTCGTCGCGCTTGCGTGGCGACGAACGGTCATCGATGTACAGCCTCTTTTGAATCCGGCGGTCCAGTAGCGAACGCTCGTTTGTCACCTGCGGTGGCGCCTGACGCGCGGGCTGGATGGATTCGGACACAGTCACCTGTTCGGCAGCCTGAACGGGTTGCGCTGGGCCGGGCAAAGGCTCCTGCCTGGCAACCTGGACGACTTTCGGTTGCGGTTCACGTCTGACCGGTTGTACCGATTCCGGTGCTGGCTCGCGCTCAAGCACCTGCATCAGGCCTGCCGTCTGCTCGCGCCCTGCTGCTTGCAACGGTCCAGGAACCGGAGCGCGCTCGGCCACCTGTGACGCTGGCTGACGCTCGATCACGCGCGTTGGGTGGCTTGGCGCAATGACAGCGGTTGTCGGCGACTCTCCGGTGATCCGCTCGATACCTGCCGTCAACACCTGCGTGTGGGTCTTGGGGATCAACAGTCGCCCCGGCCCATCCGGGGTCTTTTTTCGCAGGAATGCCGGGTTGAGGCGCAACAACTGTGCCTCGTCTACCCCGGTGGTGGCGGCGAGCTGAGTCAGGTCTACCGTGTGGTTGAGCTCAACCACATCGAAATACGGCATGTTGGCGACCGGCGTCAGTTGCACGCCGTAGGCGCCTGGATTGCGCACCACCAGCGAAAGTGCCAGCAGGCGCGGAACGTAGTCCTGGGTTTCCCGGGGTAAATTCAAATGCCAGTAGTCGACAGGCATGCCACGTCGACGGTTGGCGTCGATCGCTCGTGCAACCGTGCCCTCGCCTGCGTTATAGGCCGCCAGTGCCAACAGCCAGTCGTTATTGAACTGATCATGCAGGCGAGTCAGATAATCCATCGCCGCCTTGCTTGACGCGACGACATCGCGGCGGGCGTCGTAGGTAGCGCTCTGGTTCAAGTTGAACTGGCGACCGGTGGACGGGATGAACTGCCAGAGGCCCGCTGCCGCCGCCGGGGAGTTGGCCAAGGGATTGTAAGAGCTCTCGATCATGGGCAGCAGCGCCAGCTCCAATGGCATGTTGCGCTCATCGAGACGTTCGACAATGAAATGCAGGTAAGGCGTGGCGCGCTTGCTGGCCCCGGTCAGGAAGCCGCGATTGTTCAGCAGCCAGTCACGCTGGCGAGCGATACGTTCATTGACGCCCTGCCCGTCCACCAGCCGGCATCGCTGCGCCACCCGTTGCCAAACGTCCTCGCCGTTGTAGACGGGCAAATCGGCAACAGTCGTTGCAGCCAGGGGGTCGGCCTGCGCGTCGGCGGAGCGATGCCCCAGCCCGGCGACCAGTCGCGGCAAGCGGTCCAGGCGCGACGGTGAGTCATCGACTGACTGACAGCCCACACACAGCGCCCCCAGGGCCAGAACGGCGATCTGTACCGAACGAGCCAGCAAACGAGGAGACGAAACGTGGAGGGCAACGGCGGCCATGTGCGGAATGTCCTGAACGTGTCCCCCTACGTGGCACGCCCGCCTTTCCAGTTCCCTGCAAGACGTATTTCGCTTGCGTACGCACAAGCCTGAAACGTTTCAGCCAGCTGTTTTTCTGTGGAACCGGTGCCTTTCCCATGCCACACAGGAGCTGAAGGACTTTTCAAAGGGTTACAAAATCGCCGTCGTCGGGCGGCAAATGGAAAGGGAGATGCACCGTGCAGGCACCAACGGTCAACCGTAATACCGGAAACGTCATTGCGCCAGAAGCGACAGCAAGAGCCGACAACCCTTCAAATATCCGGCAACAAACCGAACAGCCGACCCAGCGCTCCTCACATTCGCTGGGCAGTATGGGCAAACGGCTGCTGAAAAGCGTCGGTAAGGTGTTCCAGAAATCCAGTGCACCCCGGCAGTCGGCAGCCAGACCGCCCAGTACGCAACCCCCCTCAAGCTCACCGCCGCGCTCCAGTCGCGAGGCGGGCAGAAACACCAGTCGTGACACTCGTCTGCCAGATAACCCGCCGCCGCGCAACGATCCTCCCCCCAAGTCAATTCTGCGCACCCGTGCGAACACCTCGGGAACGACGAAGCATGAAATAGAACAAGGATCGACGCGGGCAGACACTGCCCCCCGCAACAATCGCCGTGTCACGTTCAATCTTCCGCAGGATCAGCTCACACGCAGCGCCTCAGAGCAGCTAGCCGCAGAGCCCATGACTGACGAAGAGGCGGTCGCCAGCGCTATGCGCGAACGCCGTAACCCCGGCAGCCGCCTGCAAGGCTCCGATGGCACACGCCAGTCAATGCAGCCTGTAGAACCGAACACGGCAAGCAGTTCCGGTACCAAAGCCGACGATCCTGATGGGCCGCTCGCACGCCGCAATACCGGGCTGGAAAGTAGCACCGGCGGGCGCTCCGAGCTCAGGAGCGAGCAACTGATACGCGATACGCGACCACAGGCCACTATCAGGCTGAGTGCCGATGGCAAGCCGGATTTCTCTTCGTTCAAGACGCCCGGCATGGCCGCTTTGCTGAACGACATACTCGCCAAGCCCGGACAAACCTATCTGGCGCAGCAGAGTGAGCAAGGCGTGCAGGACCATCAACTGTTGCAAGCCAACGGGCATCTGCTGCATCTGGCGCAAGGTGACAGCTCGCTGGCGGTCATCCGCAGCAGCGAGCCAACACTGCCGGTGGCAGGCGGGAAACCTCCGCCGGTGAACATGCAGCGTGAAGAAAATCACATTCATCTCGACACCCTTGACGGGCGGCGCAGCCAGGAGTTGCCAGGCAAGGCCCATATCGCCCACCTCACCGACGTCCATCAGACCACCAACGGCGACCGCCTGCGCGTGCACGAAGACCGGCTGTACCAGTTCGAACCGCTCGCCGCACGCTGGAAGCCGGTGGATGAAATCGAGGACATCGCCTTCAACCGCCTGATAACCGGAGGCAACGGCTCGGTCTACGCCAAAAGTGACGATATTGTCGTCGATCTCTCCAGCCCGTTCATGCCGCATGCCGATTTCAACGACCTGAAGTCATTTTCGGTCGCACCTGACGATACCGCGGCACTGCTCAGCGGCTCGGATGTGCAGACCGTCCTGCTCACCGACATGAGCCCGGTGATTGGTGGGCTGACCCCGAAAAAAACCAAAACCCTGGAACTCGACGGTGGTCAGGCACAGGCCGCCGAAGTCGCCCTGAGCAACGACAGGCTATTTATTGCCGACACGCAGGGCAGGCTTTACAGCACTGATCGCAGCGCCTTCGAAAGCAACGAGCCAACGTTGCGCCTGATGCCAGAACGGGCCGGCTACAGGCTGGACGATCAACCAATGGGCGGCCACAACAGCGTCAGCGGATTCATCAGCGGCGATGACGGTCGCGTGCACGCACTGATCAGGAATCGTCAGGGCGAGGTGCACTCCCATGCGCTCGACGAGCAGGGTGCGAAGCTGGAAAGTGGCTGGAATCTGACCAATGCGCTGGTTCTGGACAACACACGCGGCCTGACGGTTATGCCAGCGCCCGTCGGTGCCGATCGCCTGCACCTCGACCGTGCCGGACTGGTCGGTCTGAGCGCCGGTCGCATCCAGCGTTGGGACGCGACGCCGCAGTGCTGGAAAGACGCAGGCATCAAGGATGTTGATCGCTTGCAGCGCGGAGCCGACAGCAACGCCTACGTGTTGAAAGGTGGCAAGCTGCTCAGGCTCGACGTGGCCCCTAAACACCCCAATGTCGCCTTCGACCACAATACGGCACTGGCCCAGATAGCGCGCTCGACCAAGGTGGCGATGGGCAAGGAAATCGCAGGGCTGGAGAATCGGGTCGTGACCGCCTTCGCCATGGTCAGCGACAAGCGCTTTGTCGCGCTCGATGATCAGAACAGACTGACGGCCCATAGCAAGGACCACAAACCCATTGATCTGGATACCTCCGCAATTGACGGAGACATCAAGGATCTGGCCCTGGACGAAAAGCATAATCTTTACGCGTTGAGCAGCACCGGCAAGCTGTATTGCATGCCCAGAGAGGCATGGCAGGCAACCCGATTCGGAGGCCAGTTGGCCGCCAAATGGACGCCGCTGGCAGCGCCCGACGGGCAACCGGTCAAAGCGCTGTACAGCAATGATGACAATCGCTTGAGCGTTCAGGTCGAGGACGCCGCCGGTCAAGGCCTGATGCAACTCAAAGAGGGTCAGTGGCAAGCGTTCGAGCAGCGTCCCGTGGAAAAAAACGGCTTGAACGACGTTTACAACCGCATCACGCGCGCGCACAAGACCTGGCGGATTCCAGGCACCGGGTTGACAGCAAAGCTGGACATCAATGCATTCGGGCGCAGCGGCATGGAGAAAAGCAATCGCCCCTCCGCCAGCGAGGCCATTCGCGCCAACGTTTACAAGCACACGCTGGAACCGCCTCGCTGGATGAAGAACGTCGGCAACAATATCCAGCATCGCTATCATGGTCGCGAGGGCCTGAAGGAGCTCTACAAGAAAGAGCTGATCGCGTTCAAACAACTTGAACTGATTCATGAAGCCGGCGGCACACCGCCGACCCCGGGCAACGATCTGAAAGCGCGAATTGCGCGCCTGCAGCTTGGCCCTGAAGGCGCTGAGCTGGCGAAAGAACTCGAAGTATTCCGCGACGAACTGGAAAAGCACGCCAGGACGGCGTTGGAGAACATTGGCAAGGATTACGGCAAGCTCAAAAACCTCAGGCAGAACGACGGTGTGCTCAACCAGCACAGCGCATTGGCAAAGTCATCGAAACGCACTCAGCTCGGCAAGAAGCTGGCTGAGCTGGGGTCGATGCTCAACTTCAAAAGCTCCGGCCATGATTTCGTCAATGAGCTGGATAACGCCCTGACCCGGGTCGCCCCGTCCGCAGAAAACCCGACGGCCACAACGCTGAGGCTGCTGAAAGACAACGGTGTAAAGCTTTCTCACACCAAAACCGATATCGGTATGGGCCAACGCCGCGATGCCAATGAAGATCACGGGCTGAGCAAGGCCCGCCTGGCGCTCGATCTGGTCACCCTGAACGACCTCGGTGCGCTGATCGGCAAGGTTGAGCTGCTGGCACGCAGCAGCGACCTGCCCAGGCTGCAAGCGGAATTGACCTCGTTACGCGATGTGACCTATGGCGAGAATCCGGTCAAGCAGGTCACCGACATGGGCTTTACCGATAACGCAGCACTGGAAGGCGCGTATGACGCGGTCAAGGCGTTCTCGAACGCACTCAAGAAATCCGACCACGCGGTCAGCGTCAATATGCGCGCGGCAACCGGCAGCCAGGATCAGTCCGAACTGGCCGACACGCTCAAGGCCATGCTCAAAAACCTGGAGCATGGCGACGATGAAATCGGCGTGCAACGCAGTTACGGCCTGAACCTGACCAGCCCGTTCGCCGTCCTTGCCGACAAGTCGACAGGCCCGTGGCCGACCGCCGGCGCTACCGGCAATCGCAACTACCTCTTCAGTGCCGAACGTTGCGAAGGCGGCGTGACCCTGTACCTGATGAGAGAAGCGGCCGGCAATATCAGCGGCGGCGTGGGCGGCGGCAAGGACTACTGGCCTGGCTTTTTCGACGAAAACCACCCTGCCCGCAGCGTCGATATCGGTAACAACCGCAAGATGACGCCGAACTTCCGTCTTGGCGCAGACGTGACCGCAACCGCTGCCGCCAGCCAGCGTGCCGGGGTGATCTTCAATGTGGCGGACGACGAAATCGACGGGTTCGTCGACGACCTGTTCGAAGGCAAGCTCAACCCCTTGCAGCTGTTGAACAAGGTCAAGGACCACGAAACCTATGAAGCGCGCCGCTTCAATTTCGATATCACCACAGGCTTCAGCGCTGATATGCGCGTCGGCTTCGGCCTGTCGGAGGCCGACAGCGCGCCGCTTTCGGCGGTTGCGCGTCTGGGCGTGGCGGCGAATGTCACGGTCAACCTGCTGAGCTACACCGATTACTCCCTGACCCAGAAGAACGACAAGACAGAGCTGCGCGAAGGCGGCAAGAACCGGCCGCGCTTTTTCAACAGTCTGATCTTCGGCGGGCAGGCACGCGGGCAGATCAGTGGCACGCATAGCAACTCCACAGCGACCCCGGCCTCCGCTGCCGGGCCGACACCGGCGACTCAATCGGCGGCCAATAACCTGGGGGTCGCAGCGAACGTGACCATTGATGACAAAACCGTCAAACGGGTCAAGTTCCGCTTTAACGTAGCGACCCCGATGACCACCGAGAGCCTGGACAAACTGTCGAAAAGTCTCGGTGCAGCCTTCAAGGACAAAGCCACGACAGCCCGCCTTGCAGAGCTGCAGAATCCGCTGAACGCTCTTTACGTCGACATGAACCCTGAGCAGGCCATTCAGGCACGACTTGACGGGCTCAAAGCGCTGTTTGCCGAGAGACCGTCGCAGAACGACACGCAATACAAGGCGCTTCGGGACCTGAAACGGGCAGGCGTGCAACACGAAGCGTCGATCAACAATCACAGTGTGCTGGACAATGCCCGCTTCGAAACCAGCAAGACCAGCCTGTCCGGCCTGAGCAAGGAAAGTATCCTCACCAGAATCATGGGTTCGATACGCGAAGCCAGTGCGCCCGGCAACGCGGCCAGGGTCGCCGAGTACATGCGTCAGGACCCGACGCTCAGCGCCATGGTCAAGCAACTTGAAAACAGCCAGGGCACCCTCGCCCGGGTACGCCTTGAACCGAAAGACTCGCTGATCGACGACATAGACGAAGGCAGCCGCAGGGGGACGCTGACGCAGACCGAACTCTCCGGCCTTCTGGAAAATCGCAACAACATGAGGATCAAAAGGCTGGTGGTGTTCCATGCCCCACCGCAGACCGAGAACTTCACGTCACCCACGCCACTGATCAGCTACAACAGCGGCGCCTCGTTGAGCGTGAACAAGACCCTCGGGCGGATCAATTTCATCTATGGCGAAGACCAGGACAAACCCATCGGCTACACGTTCGACGGGGAACTGTCGCGGCCCTCGGCGTCGCTGAAAGAGGCGGCAGGCGAGTTGAAACTGTCGGGCTTCGAAGTCAAAAGCTGATAGTTGAAACAACGTAAAAACGCCGCATGGAGCGGCGCTTTTGCGTGCAACCCCGCCTGTTCAGGCGTGCAGAAATGCGCGGGCTTCGCGAGCCTGAGCAATAAAGCCACGCGTCACGTCGCAAAAGGCTGGCTCATCGAGCGACACCAGCTCACGTTGCGCACACAGGCGCACATCGCCCTGATCGACGGCAAACCAGCAACCGTGCAAGCGGGCGACGTCGAAGTTCAGGCTCAACAACTGCTGCAAATCGGCAGAGCGTTCCGGACAGCGCCCGACACGGCAATGAAAGATGACCATCTCACTGTGCTCGGGCAACTCGATGATGGCGGCTTCGTTGTCCTGGCCATCATACAGCGCGCATACCCCGTTCTGCCAGGTAAGCGAAGTGCCAAGCTGGGCACCCAGCGCAGTGATGAAACGGGAGAACTCGTGTTGCGAGGTATTCATCGTCATAGTCCTTTAGGAAAAGCCTGAGCTGACCAGGCAGTGAGTGGCTGCCTGGCGCTGCAGGTTCCACAAAAAGGGGCCGCCAGGGACACAGCCCCCGTGTGTTTATGAGCCTCGACGGCCCTCCTCCATCGAACTCAGTTCGACATCGACGGGGTCAGCGTTGTCCGCAGGCAAGGGTGTCTCTGGCGCGTTGCGTGAATTGCGCAAGGCCGAAACACCTTTCGATACGCCCTCTTCCACCCCGCGGAGTGTATCCACCACCAATTGGGTCGGTAATTGCAACGCCCCTCTGCCCATGTGATAGGCGCTTTCAACGGCTCTGGGGATACCAAGCGCAGTCCCCGGCTGGAACGTGTGTGGCAGTGAAGCTCTGTCTGGATGGCGCATAGTGTTCCAGGCGCTTTCAGTACGCGGCAGCATCGGCATTGCGCCGCCCATGCCCGCCTCTTTCAGGGCCTTGGCCTCGGCCGTGACCGACTGGTTGGCATACAGGGTCGACAGGTAAGACACCGAACCGGTTGCCGCCAGCGCCATGTTGCGCAGGATATTCCTCGCGCTGAGCGTGCCGGATGCACCTTGGGGCTGGACGGCAACCGGTGGTAGCGCACCGTTCAGCGCTGCACTTTGCACACCTGAAACAGCCTTGCTGTAGAACGCGGTGCGTACCGCCGGTTCGCGAAGGTCCAGGCCTTTGGCCAGGTCCTTGCCCAGGTCGGCATTGGCGCGGTCCGGGGTGAAGACCGGGATCTTGCGCCCGCGCGGATCGACATAGGTCGAGTTCAGCTGTGCAATGGTCTGGGTGGTGGCTGATATGGCCCCGGCGATCCCGGAGGTCACCGCTCTGGCCGACAGGGTCTGGCCATTGAGCAGATTGAAATCATTGAGCATCTGGCGTACCGCCTGCCCGCCACCAAAGGCGCCGTAGGGGATCATCTCACCCAGTGGATGGGTAGACGAAACCTGAACCTTTTTCTGATTCAAGACCGCTCGCTCGCTTTCGACGAAGGCTTTGTCCTCAGCGGCTTCCTCAGGCGTTTTTCTGACCAGTGCGCCGTTGTCGTTCTTCAACTCGAAAGGGTCGGGAATCACCGAGTCGGTATCAATCCCCTTGAGCGGCACCATATTCAGCCGCTCGTTGAGGCCGGCTTTCTGAAACCCGGCCTGCACCATCGGCTTCAACAGGTTGGTAACGCCCTCGTGAGCCACCCCGGCAGTCAGTCCTACGGCCAGGGCCCTCTTCATGCTGGCGTCGGCGCTTTTTTCGGGAACGGCATCTTTCATCGCGTCACCGGTGGCCGTGCGGATATACCCCAGGTGGAGCATGGACACCATAAACTGCGGCACCGCTGCCGCGACGATCGGACCGATCCCTTTCCAGCCGCCGACCGAGTTGCGATCGACGTTCAGCTTGTCGATCAGAGCATCCATTTGCGTGTGAGCGGCAACGGCACTCAACCGCTTGGCTTCAGGCGATTTGCAGAAGTCGGCGTGCAGGTCGCTCAGCATCGCCCTGGCCGTTTCCAGCGCCTGCCTGTCCATCAGCAAAACCGGTCTGCTGTCCTCAGTGGCGCCCTCCAACTGGCTGTCCAGCGCGGCGATGCGTTCGTCCAGCACCGCGAGACTGTGGTTCAGCCCCGCTTCGATGGATTTACTCGCCCGACCGGCGTATTCGCCAAGCGCCGCCTGACTGACCGCCAGTGTGTTGCGGTCGCGCAGCCCTCCGGGGCCGAATGCCTCAGCCGTCGCGTCATGCATGAGCTGGAAGTGCTCCAGCTGGTCTGCGAGCGACCGGGCAAAGCCCTTGATCAGTTGTTCGGTCTCGGCCTTGCCTGGCAGATGCCCTGGCTCAGCGAATCGTCCGAGCATTTGCTGTAAATCGGAGCCGTGAAACTGTTGCAACGCATAACGCTCAGGCGACAAACGGGCGGCCATGACCTCGAAGGGCAGTTTTTCAGACTGCAACAGACTGCCGATCAGCAGGGCCGCGTTAGCGCTGATAGTCGGCGTGGAAGTGCCTTGTACGGTGGGCTGTTCGGCACGAAACTTCTCCAATGTCGGCAGATGTCGCGGCGCGACTGGCAGGCGAGCGGCACCGGCCGCCGAGCTTTCCGGCGCTTGAGCGGCCGACTGGCTGGCGGTCAGCGGCGGGTTGCTGCTCGGGCTTACCGCGAGAGGATGAGCCTGGGCGACAGCGGCAGACGGCTGCGGCTGGTTCGCCTGAACGATTTCGGTACTGCCTGATCCGCCGACTCGTGTGCCAATCATTGGAACCTCCCGGAACTCGCAGGATTGTCACGCGTGGTTGCCTGAGAAGCAGGCATATTGACCGGGGCGCCCGCAGCACCCACCGGCCCCATGAAACCGTGCTCGCGCCACTCTCTGGCCAGGTCGGCAAAGGACTTCATCAGCAACAGCACGCCCTCGGCTGTCGCTCGTTCAAGGCCTATCGATCCCATCAGCAGCACTCGGCCGGTCTGGGCATTCCAGGAGAAAGCCGGGCTGTGGGCCCCCGAAAACATATGAAAGTTGATGTCCATCAACGCCAGCAAGGCGCTGTCACGATTGCGCGCGGGCAGCGCGCCCATATCCCCGTAGATGAGAATCGCACGCCCCTCGTCGCGGTCCTGATAGTGAAGGGTGAAGTCGACGTCGCTGATTTTGAAATTGGCTGACTCGTAAAAACGTTCAGGTTCGGAGATCAGGCTGAGCGCGCAAATCTCATTGATAAGCGTGTGATATTCATCATTTTTGTTCATTTCACGGCCTCTGAGTGCGATGTGAGTCCACACCATTTTTTTGCTGGCGTGTGCGCACTGAGTCGGAGGGCAAGGGGTTTTGGTTCCTTGGGGCGAGGTGATCTCTCCAGAGCGATGCATCGGGATCATCGCCCGTCAACGCACACAAACGGGAACCCATCCCCCCGTGCTGCCACTCACTTCGGGCAACGCCAAGGCAGAGTCCTCATCGACCTATAGAACCCGACAAGGACGCGGCGATCAACGCCGGTAAATCCGGAAGACGACGCTGGTTCATATGTCCATCCCATCGAGGTAAAGCACCATGAGCATCGGTATCAACTCATCCACCTCCTACCAACCCGCTTCAACCCAGCTGGACTTCTCGGCGCTGAGCGGCAAGAGTCCGCAGACCAATACGTTCAGCGATGAGAGCACTGCACAGGGCGTCGACCCGAGTGCCCTGCTGTTCGACACTGCCAGACAGAAAGACGTCAGCTTCGGACAGCCCGACAATACGGTTCAAAACCCCACCGACAGCAGCGCTGCAACTGACCCTCAATCCAACGTCGTCAAGCTGCTCAGTGCACTCGTCACATCGCTGCTGCAAATGCTCATGAACCTCAATAAAAAACAGGACACGGGTCAGGACTCCAACGAGTGGCAAGACCCGTTTCAAAACGAGGGAGGACTCGGTACGCCATCGGCCGAAGGCAGTGACGGTGGTACTCAGGAGGCTTCAGGCGGTGACGAGGGCGGCGGTACAACGGCGGCGACGGGTGGTGACGGTGGTGGCGGTACATCCCCGACCACTGAAGGTGACGGCGGCGGTACATCTCCAACCGCTGAAGGTGACGGCGGCGGTAGTTATGTGTCGACTGGCGCAGACGGCAGCGGCGCGCCTTCGACCGAGGACGGAACCGGCGGAGGCGGTGGCAGTGATGGCGTGACGCCTCAAGTCACCCCGCAACTGGCCAATCCCGGCCGCAACTCGGGCAACGGCACGGTTTCGGATACAACGGGCTCTCTTGAGCAATCCGGCGAAGTCAATGTCGTGAAAGACACCATCAAAGTCGGTGCTGGCCAGGTGTTTGACGGCCACGGTGCAACCTTTACCGCCGACAAGTCGATGGGCACCGGCGACCAGGACGAACATCAGAAGCCCCTGTTCGAACTGGCCGAAGGCGCTGTGCTGAAAAACGTGAACCTGGGCGAGAACGAAGCCGACGGCATCCACGTGAATGCCAAAAACTCGGAGCAAGTCACCATTGATAACGTGCATGCCCAGAACGTCGGTGAAGACATGATCACCGTCAAGGGTGAAGGCGGCGCAAAGGTCACCAATCTGAACATCACTAACAGCAGCGCCAACGGTGCCGATGACAAGGTCATTCAGCTCAATGCCGATACCCACCTGAAAGTCGACGGTTTCAAGGCCACCGATTTCGGTACGCTGGTCCGCACCAATGGTGGCAAGCAGTTTGATGACATGAGTGTCGAGCTCAATGGCGTGGACGCGACCCATGGCAAGTTCGCACTCGTCAAAAGCGACAGTGACGATCTGAAACTGGCCACTGGCGACATCGCCATGACCGACGTCAAGCACGCCTATGACAAGACCAAGGCGTCTACCCAGCACACCGAGCTGTGATACGACGCATACATGAGAAACAAGCAAAGGGGCGCACTCCGTGGAAGGCGCCCCTTTGCTTTACCGGCTATGGGTCGAAACGCTTATGAGCGCCCTGGCTGGAACGGCACCGCGCTCGGTGAACCCGCTGCAATGCCACCCTCTTCGATGTCCGGCTCACGAGCATTGCGACGACGTAATGTGTCAAGCAAGGATGCCCCCGTCGCAGCAATCGCCTCACCACTCGCGTCAATGCCCGCCTTGGCCAGCTTGACAGTCTGGTCAGCTACATAGCTGGTCGAACTCGACGCCGCCGATTTAACCGTGTCCTGCAAGAACGACTCGGCTTTCTTCACCGCGGGGTCGGTTGCGACCGCTGCAGTGGTCCAGGCCGCAAAAACGCCTGCCGAACCGGCCATATTGGTCAGTTGGCTGACCGCCGCCTTGGTGGCCGGGTCAGTGATATTTTTGGTCGCCATCTCCTGCAATTTGCCCACGCCGGCAAAGCCGCCTGCCAGGGCCAGCCCGTTTTGCGCCAGACCGGTGGCCGACACCAGGCTTCTCACCGCTTTCAGGCCGTCGGTGGCGACGTCGAGCGGCAGGCCAGCCACCCGCTTGCCGGCGTTCAGTGCAGCGCCGGAGTAGCTGGCTGACTTGATCGCATTGTAGGCCACGAGCCAGTCGGTTTCTTCACTCAAGTCTGCCTTGGGTTCCTGGTCCTTGATGCCGAGCACGAATGCACCGCCGCGCAAGTGATCACGCGCCTGCACACTGTGCATACGATTGCCGAACCCCGCGTTGGCCGCCAGGCCACCTGCCGCCGACACGCTGATGTCGACCGCACCCTGCACGGCGGGTCTGGATGCCAATGCTGGCGCCAGCACGGTACGCACCGCATTACGCGCGCTGTAAGTCTGGACGGCAATACCCAGATCCACCGCCTGACGCATGACACCCGGCGAGTGACGCTTCACGGAAGCCGCCATCGCATCATGCAGTTTCTCAGGCGGGGTACTCAGGTAGTGCAGGTTGCCCGTGGCGCGATTCATGACCGTGGTGCCGACCTGATCCATGATCCCGGACAGCGCTCCGGACACAAATGGCGTCAGGGGTTTGAGCGGCGTCGGCAGCCAGTCGCCCTTGTTGATGGCAGGCTGCATGTATTGCAGCACCGACGCAGCGGCAAACGGCGTGGCGCGCAGCGCGGTCGAAGCGGTGGTTGCCATCCTGTCGAACTTCTCCGCCTTGGCGAAGGTGTCGGCAATGGTGGCAGGCGTTTCGCCCTCGTCCAGCAAGCGTCTGGCGCGAGCATCGATGATGTTGTCGAGTTGCTCGTTGTGCGCATGAACGGCATCCTGATCGACGGCCGACTCACTCAACGGCAGTTTGTGCGCAGCGAATACATGATCTTTCAGGTAATCGGTAATGGCTTGCAGATTAGCGTGTTCGGCAGGGCTGAGCTCGCGTACGGAACTGGAGGCCAATGATTGCGATGCGGAATAAAAGCGCTCCAGCTCGATGCTGGGCTGCGAGCTGCCGGTTCGGTTGATGTGCATTGAAACTCCCTCTCTATTGCTTAAGTTGCGTAGCAACGCGCCGAGACGAGTCTGGCCGGACGACTTGCTTGCGAACAGGCAAGGCAATGAGGCGTCGGTCCGAGAGTGATAGCAATTGCAAACGTCCGGGGGCCCGTCAGCGAAGAGGACCGACAAGGCTGTGTGGTCGCAACAGTGCCGGGGGTTCCAGCTGTTGGTAGGGGTCGCCATGGTCAAGACAGGCGTGACTGTTTCGCCACCATGGAGAATTAAGCGAGCTTTAAGCCTCGGTCAGTAAGTTTGCGGCGTGGTGTGTTGATTGACCGCGCCAAACCCCTTCCAACCCAGCAAAGGAGTGCCGCAATGTCTGGTCCTTTTGAAAAAAAATGGCGGTGCATCAGCAGAACGGTCACCTACGTTGGCTGGTCATTGTTCTGGCTTCTGCTCTGGGACGTGGCCGTGACCATGGACTTCATGTTGATCCAGGGTGCGGGGATAGATCTCCCGCTGATGCCGCTTACGCTGTTGTGCTCGGCGCTTATCGTACTGATCAGCTTTCGCAATTCCAGCGCCTACAACCGCTGGTGGGAAGCGCGCACGCTATGGGGCGCGATGGTCAACAGCTCGCGCAGCTATGGCCGCCAGGTACTGACCTTGATTGAAGGCAGCGCCAATGAACGTGGCAACCCGGTGAAAGAAGTATTGTTCAATCGTCACGTGGCTTACCTGCGGGCACTGCGCGCTCATCTGAAAGGCGATGTCAGCACAGCAAAACTCGAAGGGCTGTTATCGCATTCCGAGATTCAACGCGCGCGTGAGAGCAATAACTTTCCCAATGACATTCTCAACGGCTCGGCAGCCATGATCTCCGAAGAGTTTGCCGGAGGGCGAATCGACAGCATCCGCCTGGCGCGACTGGAGTCGACCATGGTCGAACTGTCCAACTGCCAGGGCGGCATGGAGCGCATCGCCAATACGCCGCTGCCCTACCCGTACGTCTATTTTCCCAGACTGTTCAGTACCCTGTTCTGCATCATCATGCCGCTGAGCATGGTGACCACCCTGGGCTGGTTCACCCCGGCAATCTCGACGGTCGTCGGCTGCATGCTGCTGGCAATGGACCGCATCGGTACTGACCTGCAAGCCCCGTTCGGCGCCAGCCAGCACCGGATTCGCATGGAAGACCTGTGCAACACCATCGAAAAGAATCTGCGCTCGATGTTTGATGCACCGGCCAGGCAAAGTCTGGTAATTGACTCGCAAGACCAGCAGGGCAGCGCCTGGCAACCGCATCGACTGGTCGTTTGATGCCAGGCACGCTCGTCGCTATTTATAAGCGCTGAATATAACTTGCGTGCTGCAGCCGCTGACGTTTAAGACAGTGGCAAGGCGACGTTGCAACCAGCCATCGCAGTTATGCCTGAACGTACCGGGCTCAGAGGTTTTGCTGTCGGTTCCCGACAGATCGCGAGCAAGCTCGCTCCCACTGAGACAGCGTTGTTCAGGCAGATCGCGCAACGCATTGCCTGAGCTGTGGGCAGGATGATCGGAGTACCCCATGCATCTGCTGTCGCTCACTGCTCGCTTGTTCGGATGCTCTAGAGTCGCCTTTTTTGATCCAGACTCGACGTCGCCTGGTTCCCTGTCAGGGCAGTTGGGTAGAATGAAGCACACTTTGCGTCGACGCCAAAACAAGGGAATGTATGTTCAAGCAATGCCTGTTACTCGCTACGGCCATCTCACTGAGCGGCTGCTGGAGCCTGATGTATCACCTCGATGGTGAGCGTTGCGTCTATCCCGGTACACGGCACGGCTGGGCATGGGGTACTAAAGATGTGACATCGACCTGGCCCTGGTTGATAGACGTGCCGTTCTCTCTGGCGCTGGACACGCTGTTTCTGCCCTACGACCTCACCGCTTTCCTGCCGGAAAACCTTGGCGGTGATGATCGCGAGTGCCATTTCAATGATGGGCTGAATGTGCTTGGTTGACAGGCTCCCGCTGGGTATGGGCTCACCTCTGCTTACGACTGGAAAAGGACACGACTTGATGCTCGCCCCCAGACTTCACCTCCTGTGCGGCAAGATCGCATCCGGTAAATCGACACTGGCAAAATCAATCGCGACCGAGCATTCAGCGATCCTGTTGAGTGAAGATCAATGGCTCTCCCGGCTCTACCCTGACGAGATCAAATCAGTGGCGGACTACGTGCGCCTGGCCCATCGGATTCGCGACATCATCGGCCCTCTGGTCATCGACATGCTGAAGTCCGGCATGTGCGTGGTTCTGGATTTCCCTGCCAATACGCTCGCCGACCGCCAGTGGCTTCGCAGCCTGGCTGAAGACGCGCAGGTTAAGCATCGACTGCACTATCTCGACGTGGAAGATGATATTTGCCTTGCCAGACTGCATGCTCGCAACCAAAGAGCCGAGCATGACTTTGCGGCCACAGATGCGGAGTTCAGGCTGATCACACGCTACTTCCAGATTCCACACACTGACGAAGGGCTGGATATTCTGGTTCACCGCCTGTAATTCATCAGAAGGCGCGTGGTGATGTCCTTCAAACAGTCTGATATCTGATGTTCCTGCAACAGGCACCCTGCGTAACCGGTCGGCGAAAACCGGAACAAATGGATGCCTTAACGCCACTACACAACGAAGCCTGCCATATGAACCTTCGGCCGATATGGCGCTCACTTTATAGGTTGCCTTGTCTCATTGCCGAAAGGAATTCGCATGCTTTCGACCTCGCCATCGAACCCTCTTGCCAGCCCTGTCGAGCGTGAGCTCAGTCTACGCGCGGTACTTACCGGGGTTGTGCTCGGTATCCTGTTGACGCCTTCCAATGTGTACGCCGGGTTGAAGATCGGCTGGTCGTTCAACATGTCGATCATTGCGCTGTTGATCGGTTATGCGATCTGGCAAGGGCTGTCGAAGCGTTCTTCCGGGCAACTGCCGTGGACGCTGCATGAGAGCAACATCAATCAGACTGTCGCCTCGGCCGCTGCGTCGATCATTTCCGGCGGGCTGGTCGCACCGATTCCGGCTTATACCCTGCTGACGGGTCAGCAACTGGATGCCATCCCAATGATCGCCTGGGTCTTTTCGGTAAGCTTTCTGGGGATCTGGATTGCCTGGTATTTGCGCCCGTCACTGCTCAATGACGCATCGCTGAAATTCCCCGAAGGCATGGCCACTCTGGAAACCCTCCTGCACATCTACAATCACGGCCGTGAAGCTGCGACGCGCCTGAAGGTGCTGCTCAGTACCGCGTTGCTGTCAGCGCTGGCCAAGTGGGTCGACACGTTCATATGGGCGTTCCCGCGCTGGTCGCCGAGCGCTCAGTTGGAGCGCCTGACTTTTACCGCTGACCCTTCGCTGCTGCTGGTGGGGTTTGGGGCGATTATCGGTATTCGCGTCGGCCTGACTCTGCTGATCGGTGCCTTGCTGGCCTGGGGTGGCCTGGCGCCGTGGCTGCTGGAACAGGGGCTGGTGACGTTACCGGCCGACAGCAGCGGCCCGCAGTTCGCCGCGCTGGTGGAATGGTTGCTGTGGCCGGGCGTGAGCCTGATGGTTTGTTCGACGCTGGCCTCATTGGCCATCCGTCTGTGGACACTGCACGCCTCCACCAAGGCCAGCGGCGGGACGCCCTGGTCAATGCCCAAGCCCGGGCCGGCCGCCGGGTTTGCGCTGGCGATCTTGTTGGTGGTCAGCCTGCAGGCACTGTTGTTCGGTATCAATCTGTGGATGGCCTTGCTGACCATTCCTCTGGCGATCTGCCTGGCGGCCGTTGCGGCGCGCGTGGTCGGTGCCACGGGTATTCCGCCCATCGGCGCAATCGGGCAGTTATCGCAATTGAGCTTCGGCATCGTCGCGCCCGGTCAGGTGCCGATCAACCTGATGAGCGCCAACACAGCCGGCGGTTCAGCCGGGCAATGCACCGATTTGATGAACGATTTCAAGGTAGGCCGGGCGATCGGCGCCACGCCGCGCAAGCAATTGATTGCCCAGACACTGGGGATTTTCGTCGGCAGTATCGTCGGGGTTCTGGCTTATATGGCGCTGATCCCGGACCCGCAATCGATGCTGCTCACCGAGGAGTGGCCAGCCCCGGCGGTGGCGACCTGGAAAGCCGTGGCGCAGACCCTGACGCACGGTCTGGATTCGCTGTCGGCGAGCATCCGCTGGGCGATTTTCATCGGCGGTCTGGCCGGCTTGCTGCTGGGTATCCTCGACAGCACACTGCCCGCGCATCGCGCCCGGTACCTGCCCAGCGCCGCAGCACTGGGCCTGGCCTTCGTGCTTCCCGCCTCGGTGTCGTTGATGATGGCGCTCGGTGCAGTGCTCACCTGGCTGGTGAACTGTCGCTGGCCGTCACTGACCGAACGCTTTGCCATCACCGCAGCGGCTGGCCTGATTGCCGGCGAGAGCATTACCGGCGTCGGTGCATCGCTGTGGCAGATGGTTCAGAACGGCGGGTAGTCGTGTGTCTGGCGCGACAGGCAAACTGCTATGCTTCGCGCCTGTGCAAACGGGTTGAAGAACATGAATCGTCGCAAGAAAATCCAGCAGTTGCTCAAGGCCCATGCCAAAAAGGCCAGCGCCAAACTGGCCCCGCAAAGCAAAGACAAATACATCAGCAAGGCCGACCGCTTGAAGCTGGCGGCCGAAGCGGATCAGGACTCGACCCGCCCGTCTGAAGGCTGATCCTCCATGTCAGCGCCATCGTGAGGCGCTCTGCGTCCTCTTGGCGACGCAGAGCGTCGAGAACTGCATCCCCACGCGGAGCGTGAGGAACGATCATCGCAACTATCGTGCGGCGCTCTGCGTCGTATGCCGTTCCGGACGCTCTGCGTCCTCTTGCGACGCAGAGCGTCGAGAACTGCATTCCCACGCTGGAGCGTGAGGAATGATCAGCCCGAATATCGTGCGACGCTCTGCGTCGTATGCCGTTCCGGACGCTCTGCGTCCTCTTGACGACGCAGAGCGTCGAGACCTGCACTCCCACGCGGAGCGTGCGGAACGATCATCGCAACTATCGTACGACGCTCTGCGTCGTATGCCGTTCCGGAGGCTCTGCGTCCTCTTGCGACGCAGAGCGTCGAGAACTGCATTCCCACGCGGAGCGTGAGGAACGATCATCGCAACTATCGTGCGACGCTCTGCGTCGTATGCCGTTCCGGACGCTCCGCGTCCTCTTGCGACGCAAAGCGTCGAGAACTGCATTCCCACGCTGGAGCGTGAGGAACGATCAGCCCGAATATCGTGCGGCGCAAGCGCTTCAGGCACGGCGGTTACTTGGCAAAGGAATATTCGCCGCCCTGCTCCAAAGCCTTGCGGTACGCAGGTCTGCCCTGCAGTCTTTCAACCCATGCGGTCACATTCGGGTAGGACTGCAGCATTCCCTGGGCCTTGGCGAACTCGCCAATGAAGCTCATCTGAATGTCCGCGCCGCTCAGCTCGTCGCCAAGCAGATATGGCGTCAGCCCCAAAGCCTCATTCAGATAGCCCAGATAGTTGGCCAGCTCCGACTGGATACGCGGATGCAGCGGCGCGCCCGCGTCACCCAGGCGTCCGACGTACAGGTTGAGCATCAGCGGCAGAATCGCCGAACCTTCAGCAAAATGCAGCCATTGCACGTATTCGTCGTAAGTAGCGCTGGCAGGGTCCGGCTGCAGGCGACCGTCGCCATGGCGGCGAATCAGGTAGTCGACAATGGCACCGGACTCAATGACGACGTGCGGACCATCTTCGATGACAGGTGATTTGCCCAGCGGATGCACCGCCTTGAGCTCGGGTGGCGCAAGGTTGGTTTTCGGGTCGCGCTGATAACGTTTGATTTCGTAGGGCAGGTCGAGCTCTTCGAGCAGCCACAAAATACGCTGCGAACGTGAGTTGTTCAGGTGATGGACAGTGATCATGTCGGGCTCCGCCGGGTGAGAGTGTCTAAAAAAGACTGCGCTACCACCCCGGAGTGCCCTGAAATGATTTTACGTTCGATGAACGTACCCGACTCGCTCAGGCGCCTCTGTCACTCGAAGCACCCGCTGGTTCGCCACGAAGCTCGCGTTCCACTGCCGCTTTATCAATGACCGACCAGACCCCGACGATCTTGCCATCACCAAAGACTGAGTCTCAATGACGGAAAAAGAGACAAATCCAGTCATCAGGACAAGAAAAAGTTAATCGTTTCAGCAGCCCCATGCTCAAGGCTTTCGCCAAAAATGCAATCCTGAGTGGGGTTGTAGGGAACTAGCGCGACCGACATCGCCCTAAGCGTGACATCCATGTACTGGCGCAACGCTGGTTTCAAGCCAAGGACTTCAGATTCATGTCTTCTAGTAGCACCTCAGCAGCGGCGGGTCAGCAAGGCCGGCAACGCGCTGCATCGAATCGACTCATCTTTATCTCCGTGCTTGTGGCGACCATGGGCGCGCTGGCGTTCGGGTATGACACTGGCATCATCGCCGGCGCCCTGCCGTTCATGACCCTGCCCGCCGACCAGGGCGGCCTGGGTCTGGATGCGTACAGCGAAGGGATGGTTACCGCGTCACTGATTGTCGGCGCCGCGTTCGGCTCGCTTGCCAGCGGCTATATCTCCGACCGCTTCGGACGCCGCCTCACATTACGCCTGCTGTCAGTGCTGTTCATCGCCGGCGCACTGGGCACCGCCATTGCACCGTCCATTCCGTTCATGATCGCCGCGCGCTTCGTGCTGGGTATCGCGGTGGGCGGCGGCTCTGCAACAGTGCCGGTGTTCATCGCCGAGATCGCAGGCCCGTCACGGCGTGCGCGGCTGGTCAGCCGAAACGAACTGATGATCGTCAGCGGCCAGTTGCTCGCCTATGTGCTGAGTGCGGTCATGGCCGCCTTGCTGCATACACCGGGGATCTGGCGTTACATGCTGGCAGTCGCCATGGTGCCAGGGGTGTTGCTGCTGGTAGGCACGTTCTTCGTACCCGCGTCGCCACGCTGGCTGGCCTCCAAAGGCCGTTTCGACGAAGCGCAGGACGTGCTGGAGCAACTGCGCCCCAGCAAACAGGACGCACAGCGCGAAGTCGACGAGATGAAGGCGCAGGACGAAGAAGCTCGTCATCGTCCCAAAGCAAGAGAATTGCTGCGTCAGCGCTGGGTCATCAAGTTGCTGCTGATCGGTGTAGGTCTGGGCTTTACCGCGCAGTTCACCGGGGTGAACGCGTTCATGTACTACACGCCGATCATTCTAAAGAACACCGGGATGGGCACCAACGCTGCGTTGACCGCGACGATCGGCAACGGCGTGGTGTCAGTCATCGCGACCTTGCTGGGCATCTGGGCCATCGGCCGCTATGGGCGTCGGCATTTGCTGATGACCGGTCTGGTCATCGTCATTCTGATGCAGGCAGCGCTCGGTTGCGTGTTGCAGTTCATGCCGCAGAACATGACCCAGAGCTATACCGCCCTGGCCTGCATTCTGGTGTTTCTGCTGTTCATGCAGATGTGCATCTCGCCGGTCTACTGGCTGCTGATGTCAGAACTTTTCCCGATGCAGGTGCGCGGTTTGCTGACTGGCACGGCCGTATCGATGCAGTGGTTGTTCAACGCATCGGTAGCGTTCACTTTCCCGATCGCAGTCGATACCATCGGCAACCCGACGTTCTTCATCTTCGCCGCCATCAACATTGGCTCGTTGATTTTCGTGTTCCTGTGCCTGCCGGAAACCAAGGGCAAGTCGTTGGAGCAGATCGAAAAGCATCTGAAGAAGGAGCTGTAACGGCGACCGGATGAGGCCTTCAACGGCCTCATCTACCCTCCAGGCAGATCAGCGCACCAGCATTGAAGCTGCCGCCGCTACCATGATTGCTGCCGCACCGCGAAACAGTTTTCTTTGCGCACGCTCACTCGACAGCAAATGTCGAATGCGCAAGGCGGCAAATATGAACACGGCCCCGACCGCCAGCAGTACCAGCACCGTCAGCGGCACCAGAACCAGCCCCCATGTCTGCAAAGAGACCGTTTCAAGATTGATGACCAACGGCAAAAGCGCCAGATAAAAGGCAATGGTCTTGGGGTTGCCCAAGGTAATGGTCAGTCCGGACGCGGCCGCGGACAGCAACTCTTTTTTCTTCGCTGATTTTCCGATTTCTATGGCTTGATGATCTGCGAACCAGAACTGCCAGGCCAGGTAGCACAGATAAATCGCGGCCCCCCATCGCACTACCTGAAACAACGCATTGAAGTGTTCGGCGATCATGGCAAGGCCAAATACTGCAAATGAAAGATAGGTCAGGTCACCGAGGATCAGCCCGGACAGCAGGCAAAAGCCTGACACCGCACCGCCGCTGACACTCCGTGCGACCAGCGCTGCCATACCGGGGCCAGGAATGGCGGCGGCAATACCCAACGCTGCCGAATACGTAAGAACCTGAGTCAGATCAAGCATGTTGCACTCCTTGAGACTTGACGCTGATTAATGAGCTTGCTTGAGATCCAGAAGGCAAACCCCTGTGTCGAAAAATATTACGTGTTTCCACGCGGAAAGAATCATCTGTTCTTACTAGCTGGATGGCTAAAACCGGTATAGATTTCCTGCAACATGAGGAGTAACGGTATTTATGACCCAACCGACATTAAGCCCGATAGATGTAAGGATCCTCACGGCGCTGCAGCAGGATGGCCGTATCACCAACCAGACCCTGGCCGACCAGATCGGCATGTCTGCCTCGCCCTGTTGGCGACGGGTCAGGCAGCTGGAAGAACATCGCTATATCCAGGGTTACAGAGCCGTACTGGACCGCCGCAAGATCGGGCTTGGCGTCATGGTGTTCATTCGTATCAGCATCGACAGTCATAGTGAGGCCGAGGCCAGAAAATTCGAGAAGGAAGTCATGCAGCTGGAAGATGTAGTGGCGTGCTACAGCATCGGTGGCGATGCGGACTTCCTGCTTCAGGTCGTAGCGCCCGATCTGGATTCCTTTGCTGACTTCGCCATGACCGTGGTCAGACGATTACCCGGCATCAAGGAAATGCAGAGCATGTTCGTCCTCAAGGAAATAAAACCGTTCGTCTCGTTCCCGGTAAAGCAGCCCGCATAGCATAAATGCGTGCATCGGCATCAATGACTGCACGCCCATCATTTCAAATAAAGGAATAGCCATGCCCACGACCGAGCCAGCCACCGTGACCTTCACCAGCGCCATCCCGATCCTGCGGATGTTCGATGAACGCAAAGCGCGTGAGTTCTATATCGACTTTCTCGGTTTCAGCATCGAATTCGAACACCGCTTCGAAGCGGATCTGCCGTTGTATCTGGGCGTCAGCCGTAACGGGCTGAACCTGCACCTCTCCGAGCATCACGGTGACGCCTGTCCAGGTGCGGCGGTGTTCATTCCGACGCAGAACATCGAGCAATTGCGCGATGAGCTGATCGGCAAGCAGTACGGCTATGCCCGCCCGGACATTGTTCAGCAAGGCTGGGGGAAGGTACTGGAAGTCTGCGACCCGTTCGGTAACCGGCTCAGGTTCTGCGAGAGCTGAGAAACCTGCATTGATGTCAGCCGTGCGGCGATACTATTCGCCCTGCGGCTGACACGACCCATCTTTGTGCACACAGACGCATTCAAGCGCACACATGACGCATGATTGCAGCGCAACTCCCCGCCAATAGCCAGTAATCCCGCCGTAAATCGCCCTCCGGCCGACGTTGGCCCATAACGTGCAACCGCGTCAGTTCATCTTGTATACATGAATGAACACCACCATGACCGCACTCGATATTCCTGAACTTCAGTCGGCGCTCCGCTCCGGCGAAACCACGCTGACGACGCTGGTGCATACCCTGACTGCGCATATTGATGCGGATGACCGGGCAGAGGTCTGGATTCATCGCGTTCCCTTGGCACAGCTTGTCGAGCGGGCAAAGGCGCTGGAGGGCATCGCCGAAGAAATGGGCGATGCGCTGTATGACCGGTTGCCGCTGTTCGGCGTGCCCTTTGCGGTCAAGGACAATTTCGACGTGGCGCAGATGCCGACCACGGCTGCCTGCCCGACGTTCGCCTACGTACCCGAGGACAATGCTCACGTTGTGCAACTGCTGCTCGACAGCGGCGCAATCCTGATGGGCAAGACCAATCTCGATCAATTCGCCACAGGCCTGGTGGGCGTCCGCTCGCCTTACGGCGCGGTACGCAATGCGCATGATCCGGCCTACGTCAGTGGCGGTTCGAGTTCCGGTTCGGCAGTGGCGGTGGCGCGTGGCTACGTCAGTTTTGCACTGGGCACGGACACCGCAGGTTCAGGCCGCGTGCCAGCCGGCTTCAACGGCATCGTCGGGCTCAAGCCCAGCCTTGGCCTGTTCAGCAGCCGCGGGGTCGTGCCTGCCTGCCGCACGCTGGACTGCCCATCCATCTTTGCCAACGATGTGATGCAAGCCTGGCAGGTGGCGCAGGTCATTGCAGCTTACGACCCGCTGGATGCGTCCAGTGTGGCCGTGCAGGCATTGCCGGTGCAGCGCAGGGTTCGGCGTGTCGCCGTCGCACGGCACTGCGAGTTCTTCGGTGACGAGCAGGCACAGGCGGCTTACCTCAAAACTCTGGAAGCCCTGCAAAACGACCCGCTGGTGACGGTCAGCGCTATCGAGTTCGACGTGTTCGCCGAGGCAGCTGCCCTGCTGTATCAAGGCCCGTGGGTGGCGGAACGCCGCGCTGCCATCGGCGAATTCTTCGCCAGCAACGCGGCCGACATTCATCCCGTGGTGCGCGGCATTGTGCAGAGCGCTGATTCATTCGACGCCGTGGACACGTTCAACGCGCGCTATCGCCTGGCAGAGCTGACCCGCGCTGCGCAGCAACTGCTGACCGACATCGATGTGCTGGTGGTGCCAACCGCGCCGTGCATGCCGACCATCGAAGCGGTGCTCGGCAACCCGGTCGCGCTCAACTCACAGCTCGGCTATTACACCAACTTCGTCAACCTGATGAACATGTGCGCCATCGCCATCCCGACAGATCGTCGCGCGGACGGGCTGCCTGCGGGTATCACGCTGATTGGCCCGGCCGGTGCCGATCAACGCCTGGCAGAGATCGCCGCCGCCTGGCAGCCGCTGTTCGGCCAGGCTGACCAGCGTGACGCCGTGGCAATGGCTCCCCTGCCCTATAACAGCCCGACCGTACAGGTTGCGGTCGTCGGCGCGCATCTGGTCGGCCAACCGCTCAACTGGCAACTGCTTGAAGGTGGCGCTCGCTTGCTGCGCAGCACAACCACCAGCGCGGATTACCGCCTGTATGCGCTGGCAGAAACGTCGCCGCCGAAGCCGGGACTGGTGCGCGTCGCTGAACAGGGCGCGAGCATCGAGATAGAAGTCTGGGAAATGCCGCTGAACCAGTTCGGCGCTTTCGTCGCAGCCATTCCCGCGCCACTGGGCATCGGCTCGCTGCAATTGGCCGACGGCCAGTGGGTCAAGGGTTTCATCTGTGAGCCTGGCGGCCTTGAAGGCGCGCTGGACATCACTGACTACAAAGGCTGGCGCGCCTACCGCGCCGCGCACACATCTTCCATCGCTCAATGACCCGAGGTAGCACACATGTCGAATGTTGATCGTCGCAGTTTCATCAAGTTGGCGGGCATTATCGGCCTGAGCGCAGCGCTGCCTTTCGGTCGCGCCTATTCAGCCGATGCGCCGCTGGTAGTGGGTTTTATCTACGTCGGCGCTCGCGACGACTTTGGTTACAACCAGGCCCACGCCCAGGCAGCGGCCATCATCAAGACACTGCCCAACGTCAAAGTGATCGAGGAAGAGAACGTTCCGGAAACCGTGGCCGTACAGAAGACCATGGAAGCCATGATCCGTCAGGACGGCGCCACGTTGATTTTCCCGACCTCGTTCGGCTATTTCGAACCGCATGTGGTCAAGGTCGCCAAAAAGTACCCCGACGTCCGTTTCGCGCACTGCGGCGGTCTCTGGCAGAAAGGTCGCGACCCGATGAACGCGGGGAGCTTTTTCGGTTACATCGACGAGGCGCAATACCTCAACGGCGTGATCGCCGGGCACATGAGCAAGAGCAAAAAGCTCGGTTTTGTCGCCGCCAAACCAGTGCCTCAGGTGCTGCGCAACCTCAACGCCTTCGCCATGGGTGCCCGCTCGGTCGACCCGAGCATCGTCACCACGGTGATCTTCACCGGTGACTGGTCGCTGCCGGTCAAGGAAGCAGAAGCTGCCAACGGCCTGATCGATCAGGGTTGTGACGTACTGACCTGCCATGTCGACGGGCCCAAGGTGATCGTCGAGACGGCTGAAAAACGCGGCGTGATGACCTGTGGCTACCACGCCAGCCAGGCTGCGCTGGCGCCCAAGGGCTACCTGACCGGGGCCGAGTGGAACTGGGAGACGCCTTATCGTGCTCACGTCGCGGCAGCCCAGAGCGGCGCGCCGATGATCAACTTCCTGCGCGGCGGGCTCAAGGAAGGCTTCGTCAAAACGTCCGCTTACGGGACTGCGGTAACAGCCGACGCCAAACAGAAAGCGGATGCCATCAAGGCGCAGATGATGGCCGGTCAGTTCGTGATTTTCAAAGGCCCACTCAAGGACAACAAGGGCAACGTGGTGATTGCCGATGGCATTGCCCAAGGCCAGACCGACATTGCTCTGGAGAGCATGAATTACCTGGTCGAAGGCGTGCTTGGCCAGCTCTGAGGAACATTCATGAGTTCATCGATAAGTCTGCGCCGCCTGGCCAGCGCGTTGTTGCCGGGGCTGCCTACGGTGCTGGCGGTGTTTTCCTCGTGCGTGCTGTTCGGGCTGTTTCTGGCGGTTCAGGGCAAGCCTGCCTGGCAGGCGCTGCAGCTGGTCGGCGAAGGCGCGTTCGGCTCGTGGTTCGCCCTGGAAAACACCTTGCAACGCGCCGCGCCGCTGATGCTCACCGCGCTGTGCGTCGCCCTGCCCGCACGGGCCGGGCTGATCATCATCGGCGGGGAAGGCGCACTGGTACTGGGCGGCCTGGCTGCCGCCGTGACACCCTTGTGGCTCAGCCATCTGCCAGCCGCTTTGATGCTTGCCTGCATGGCGGTCGCGGCAATGACCGTGGGCGCCCTGTGGATTGGTCTGAGTGGCTGGATGCGCCAGCGTCGCGGGGTCAATGAAACGATCAGCAGCCTGCTGCTTTCGTACATCGCCCTGGCACTGTTCCGGCAGTTGGTGGAAGGCCCCCTGCGCGATCCGGCAAGCCTGAACAAGCCTTCGACGCCGCCGCTGGACGATGCCTATATGATCGGCACGATCAGCGACAGTTTCGAGGTGCACTGGGGACTGGTGGCGGGCGTCGTCGCCTGTCTGCTGGCGTATGTGCTGGTGCGCCACAGCGTCAAGGGTTTTGCCCTCGCCGTGGTCGGCGGCAACGTGCGGGCTGCGCTGATGATCGGCTTGCCCGTGGACCGGCTGATCATGCTCAGTTGCCTGCTGGGCGGTGCGGCGGCGGGCCTGGCCGGCATGTTCGAGGTCACCGCGGTGCAAGGCAGCGCCAACGCCGCACTGATCGCAGGCTACGGCACCAGCGGCATCCTTGTCGCCTTCGCCGCTCGCCATCATCCGCTGGCCATTATCGTCTGCGCCATCCTGCTTGGCGGGCTGGAGGCCAGTGGCGGACTGCTTCAACGACGGCTCGGTCTGCCGGACGCCACCACGCTGATTCTTGAAGGTCTGCTGTTCACCAATCTGCTGCTCTGGGAAGCCCTGGGTGGACGTATCGCCGCCTGGAAGATCAGGCTGACGGCGGCGCCTGCGCCGCTCGGCAAGGGAGCACTGCAACATGGCTGATATCGACCTGACTACCTTTCTGCTCGCTCTGCTGGCCGGCGCTATCCGCGTCGGCACGCCTTTTCTGTTCGTCAGCCTGGGCGAATGCCTGACCGAGAAGAGCGGCCGGATCAACCTGGGGCTGGAGGGCATTCTGGTCGCGGGCGCCATGTCCGGCTATGCCGTCGCATGCCTCAGCGGCTCGGCGTGGCTGGGCGTCGGCGCGGCTGCAGGCGTCGGCGTTCTGCTGGGCCTGCTGCATGGGCTGGCGTGCTCGTTGCCACGGGTCAACGACATCGCGTTCGGCATCGCACTGATCCTGCTCGGCACCGGCCTGGCGTTCTTTCTCGGCAAAGCCTTTATCCAGCCACAGGCGCCCATGCTGCCTTCACTGGCGCTGGGTGCCTGGAGCAGCGAAGAACGCGTGCGCTCGGCGCTGAACATCAATGTGCTGTTCTTCGTCGGTGCAGCGCTGGCGTTCGTGCTGCACTGGGGGCTGCGCACCACGCGCTGGGGGCTGATGCTGCGTCTGGTCGGCGACCATGCCGAAACCGCTCAGGCGCTGGGCTATCGACCGCTCAAGGTACGCATCGTGGCCACTGCGGTGGGCGGCGGGCTGGCCGGTATCGGCGGTGCCTATCTGTCGCTCTACTACCCCGGCAGCTGGAACGAAGGGCTGTCCAGCGGTCAGGGGCTGATGGCCGTGGCGCTGGTGATCTTTGCCCGCTGGCGCCCGTTGGCGTGTCTGTGGGCGTCGTTGCTGTTCGGCGCTGCCGGTGCCATCGGCCCGGCCCTGCAAGCGGTCGGTATCAGCACCGGCTATTACCTGTTTGCCGCAGCACCTTATGCGCTGACGCTGGTGGTGATGTACGCCACCTGTCGCCGTGGTCGCACTTTGAACGGCGCGCCGGGCGAACTCAGCCTGACGCGATGAACTGATCTTTTTTCGAGGAGACATTGCATGGCCAGTGGTCTTGGTGGTTTGAACAAGTCGCCCAATGGCGTGGTGATCGGCCTGGCGCAACTGGCGCTGCCCGATCCGCATACGCGCGAGGCGTTGTGGATGCAGACGCAGAAAGTGGTCGGCATGGTTGCCAAGGCTCGGCGCAGCAATCCGGGCATGGATCTGATCGTATTCCCCGAATACTCGCTGCACGGCCTGTCGATGAGCACGGCGCCGGAGATCATGTGCAGCCTCGACGGCCCGGAAGTCATGGCACTGCGCGAGGCGTGCAAGACGCACCGGATATGGGGCTGCTTCTCGATCATGGAAGCCAACCCGCACGGCAACCCGTTCAACAGTGGCCTGATCGTCGATGACCTTGGAGAGATCCGCCTGTACTACCGCAAGCTGCACCCGTGGGTGCCGGTCGAACCGTGGGAGCCGGGCGATCTGGGTATTCCGGTCTGCGACGGACCGCGCGGCAGCAAGCTGGCGCTGATCATCTGCCATGACGGCATGTTCCCGGAAATGGCCCGCGAGTGCGCCTACAAGGGCGCCGACATCATGCTGCGCACCGCGGGTTACACCGCACCGATCCGCCACTCGTGGAAAATCACCAATCAGAGCAACGCCTTCACCAACCTGATGCAGACCGCAAGCGTCTGCATGTGCGGCTCCGACGGCACGTTCGACTCCATGGGCGAGGCGATGTTTGTCGACTTCGACGGCACGATCATGGCCGAAGGGGGCGGCCGGCCCGACGAAATCGTCTGCTGCGAACTGCGCCCCGACCTGGTCCGCGAAGCCCGTCTGCACTGGGGCGTGGAAAACAACATCTATCAATTCGGGCATCGCGGCTATGTGGCGGTCAAGGGCGGCGCACGCGACTGTCCTTACACCTACATGCACGATCTGAGCGCAGGCCGATACCGTCTGCCGTGGGAAGACGATGTCGTGCATACCGATGGCAGCTCGTGCGGTTTTGCGGCCCCCGAGCGCGACTTCAAACCCACCCCCGGCAGCTGGAAGGAGTAACGCCATGAGCGAACGTCATATTGCATCGGCGCCCTACCCCTGGCCCTGGAACGGGCAATTGCATGCGCACAACACGGCCTTGATCGTGATCGACATGCAGACCGACTTCTGCGGCGTCGGCGGCTACGTGGACAGCATGGGTTACGATCTGGCGCTGACCCGTGCGCCCATCGAGCCGATCAAGGCGCTGCTCGCCACAATGCGCCCGCTGGGCTTCACCATCATCCATACCCGCGAAGGTCATCGCCCGGACCTCAGTGACTTGCCCGCCAACAAACGCTGGCGCTCGCAGCGCATCGGCGCGGGGATCGGCGACCCCGGTCCGTGCGGCAAGATTCTGGTGCGTGGCGAGCCGGGCTGGGAAATCATCGACGAGCTGGCACCGCTGCCCGGCGAAATCGTGCTCGACAAGCCCGGCAAAGGCTCCTTCTGCGCCACCGATCTGGAACTGATTCTGCGCACTCGCGGCATCGACAATCTGATCCTGACCGGCATCACCACCGACGTCTGCGTGCACACCACCCTGCGCGAAGCCAATGACCGTGGCTTCGAGTGCCTGCTGCTGGAAGACTGCTGCGGGGCGACCGACCCTGGCAACCATGCGGCGGCCCTGAGCATGGTCAAAATGCAGGGTGGCGTGTTCGGTGCGGTCGGCCACTCCTCGATGCTTCGCGACCTGTTGGGAGCATGATCATGCGCGCCCCGAGCCTTGAGACGATTGGTGCGAGCAAATATTTCGGCAGTTTTTGCGCGCTCGACGAGGTGTCCTTCAAGGTCCGCGCCGGCACCGTCCACGCCCTGCTCGGCGAGAACGGCGCCGGCAAGAGCACGCTGGTCAAAGGCATCATCGGCTACAGCCCGCTGCAGTCGGGCAGCATTCTGATCAACAACCGCGAACACGAGATTCGCACCCCGCGCGACTCCCATCAGTTGCAGATCGGTATGGTGTATCAGCACTTCACCGTAGCGCCGGGCCTGAGCGTGGCGGAAAACCTGGTGCTGTCGCGCGGCGATCTGCCGTGGCGTATCGACTGGGCCAGCGAGCACCAACGCCTGGAAGCGTTCATGGCAAAAATGCCTTTTCGTCTGGACATCCATCGGCCGGTCAGCAGCCTGGCGGCCGGCGAAAAGCAGAAACTGGAAATCCTCAAGCAGCTGTATCTGGAACGTCGACTGGTCATTCTCGACGAACCGACTTCGGTGCTCACGCCGCAGGAAGCCGACGAGGTGCTGGGGCTGATGCAGGCGATGGCGCATCGTGGCGAACTGACCGTCCTGATGATCACCCACAAGTTTCGCGAAGTCAGCACCTACGCCGATGACGTCACTGTGTTGCGCAAGGGTCGCTGGGTGGGCAGCGCGGCAGTGGCTGACACCACCACGCAACAGATGGCGGCGTGGATGATGGGCGACGCACAGGTACGCGGGGTGAGCAGCGAGCGCCCGGTGATGGCGGCCCGCCCGCCGCAGTTGCAGGTGACAGGCCTGGATGTGCCTGGCGACAAAGGCACGCTGGCGGTGAAAAACCTGTCTCTGGCCGTTCACCCGGGTGAAATCGTCGGGGTTGCAGGCATCTCCGGCAACGGTCAGCGTGAACTCACCGAAGCGCTGCTCGGCCAGCGCGCCTTCAGCGCCGGGCAGATAGCGGTCGACGGTCAGCCTTACCACGCACGGCGTGAACAGATGCAGCGCCTGCGCGTGTTCAGCCTGCCTGAAGAGCCCCTGCGCAACGCCTGCATCGGCACGTTCAGCGTGGCTGACAACCTGGCCCTGCGCAATTTCGACCAGCCGCCGCTGTGCCGCCAGGGCTGGCGCCTGGATCGTCGCGCAGCAGGTGTCCAGGCACGCAGCCTGATTGAGCAGTTCCAGGTGTCGCCCAACGACCCTGACCGGCCGATCGGCACCTTGTCCGGGGGTAACGTGCAGCGCGCTGTTTTGGCCCGTGAACTGACCCACGACGTCGCGGTACTGATCGTCGCCAACCCGGTATTCGGCCTGGACTTCGCCAGTGTCGCGCTCATTCACCAGCGCCTGATCGACGCTCGCAACAGCGGCACAGCGGTCCTGCTGCTCAGTGAAGACCTCGACGAGCTGCTGAGCCTGGCAGACCGTATCGTGGTCATTCACGACGGCGAACTGGTGTTTGAAACCCGTGCAGCGGACGCCGACCGTACCGAGCTGGGCCGACACATGGCCGGTGCCGAGCATCTCGCGGGGGAACCGGCATGAACAAGGTCAATGCGCGCCCTGACCGCTTCGCCTTCGACACGTCCCGTACCGCTGTGGTGATCATCGACATGCAGCGCGATTTCCTCGAACCCGGCGGCTTTGGTGCCGCACTGGGCAACGACGTCGCTCCGTTGCAGGCCATCGTACCGTCCGTGCAACGCCTGCTGTCGCTGGCGCGCGATGAAGGCATGACGGTGATGCATACCCGCGAATCACACCGCCCGGACCTTGCCGACTGCCCGCAAGCCAAACGTGACCATGGCTCGCCGGGCCTGCGCATCGGCGATCCCGGCCCCATGGGGCGCATCCTGATTCGCGGCGAACCCGGCAATCAGATTATCGACGCCCTGGCACCACTCGCTGACGAGTGGGTCATCGACAAACCCGGCAAAGGCATGTTCTTCGCCACCGACCTGCAGCAGCGGCTGAGCCAAGCCGGGATCACCCATTTGATCTTTGCAGGCGTCACCACCGAAGTCTGCGTGCAGACCAGCATGCGCGAAGCCAATGACCGGGGTTATCGCTGCCTGCTGATCGAAGACGCGACCGAAAGCTATTTTCCCGCGTTCAAACAGGCCACGCTGGAGATGATCACCGCACAAGGCGGGATTGTCGGCCGGGTTGCCTCGTTGACAGACTTGGAGCAGGCGCTACAGAAGGAGCACACATTGATGGACATCAACCTCCCCCACGTGGTCGCTGAAGTGACCCACGCCTTTCACGACTACGAACGCGCCCTGCTGGCCAATGAACTGAGCACACTGGATGCGTATTTCTGGAATTCCGAACAGACCGTTCGCTACGGCGTCGCGGAGAACCTGCATGGTGCCGACACGATTGCGCGCTATCGACGCCAGTGTCAGCCGGTGGGACCGGGCCGCACGCTGCTGCGCACCGTGGTGAGCACCTTCGGTGAAGACTTCGCCACGGTCAGTACCGAGTTTCATGATGGCGTCACCCAGCGCCTTGGTCGGCAGATGCAGACCTGGGCGCGACTGGAGGGCGGCTGGAAAGTCGTTGCCGCACATGTCAGCATTGACCTGAGCAGCCTGGAGCCACGCCCTTGAATTCCCCGAACACCACCAACGCGCTGGCTGAAGACGTCTATCGGCGGCTCAAGCAGGAGATTTTCGACTTCTACCTGCTGCCCTACGACCGCTTCACCGAAACCCAACTGGCCGACCGTTATCAGGTCTCGCGAACGCCGGTGCGTGACGCACTCTACCGCCTGCAACGCGAAGGCTACCTGGACGTCGAGTTCCGGCGTGGCTGGTCAGTCAAGCCTCTGGATTTCAACCAGATCGACCAGCTCTACGATCTGCGCATCGTGCTGGAGTGCGCGGCGGTCGAGCGCATCTGTGCCTGCGCCGAAGTGCATCCGGAACTCACTATTCTGCGCCAGCACTGGTTGATCGATCGCGATTGCTGGCAGATAGATATGCAAGTGGTCGCCGACCTCGATGAACAGTTCCACACCCAACTGGTGGCCGCTTCAGGCAACCTGGAAATGGCCCGCATCCACCAGGAAGTGACCGAGCGCATCCGTATTGTGCGCCGCCTGGACTTCTTCAAAAGCGCGCGTATCGAACATACCTACCTCGAACACGCCGCGATCCTCAATGCCCTTCAGGCGCGCAAACGTGACGAAGCCTTATTGCTGCTGCGTTCCCATGTAGAGATCAGCAAACTGGAAGTACGCAAACTGACGATCTCCATGCTCAGTGATGCGCGGCGGCGGTATGAGGCGTGAGGTTTCTACGCTTCAAATCAAAACTTCTGGGGGGCAGGTCTGATACGTGAGCGCCTGTGCGCCCTGCGGTGGGCAGTCAAGAGTTTGTACTGCGATAAAGCGCACTTCTAAGGTTCCGGATCGATAAGCCGTTCAAGCCCTTCAATGGCCACTTTGCACCACTCCGGGACTTCGTCAATTTTGTATTCGACAATCGAAGCGTCTGTGATTTCTGCTTCGAGTTCTGCAGTATCTCCAGAGTTATCAAACAAGTATGCTCGACTCGTTGCCTGGATAGCCTCCGGCAGTAACGCCAGGCATCTGTGATAACGGGCATGCACTTTCTCAGGGGTGACATTGTGCCCGCCCTCGCCAACACGAATCGCGATCCGGTTGATATTGATACTCGGGTTTTCAGTGGCAACGAAATATAAATAAGTCCGGTATCCCATCGCCTTGGCTTTTTTGATGAACTCCACTTTGGAACGGTCCGACATGACTGTCTCAAACGTGAAGCTGGCGGACTGAACAAGCAATTGATGCCTGATGAAATCAGCAACGACCGAGGCGTGGTAAGAAGTGAATGTGATGCCTTCAATCAATAGCGATTGGGCGGTGATGAAGAAATGCTCAGCCTGACAAGCCAACCGTTCTCTTTCAATGAGGGGGTGCGAGGAGAAAAACGCCCGGAAAGCTTGCTGATCATCTTCAATCGAAAAAGGGGAAAGATCTATAAACCCATTATCGCCCGCCTCACGCTCAAGGTCGTCGGCATTGACGTAAATGTAAATCAGGTCAGGATCAAGTATGCGCTTGATGGTGCTCTTGCCTGAACCGTTAGGGCCGGCAAATACGCGTAGCCTAGGTACGGGCACTGGTAGCGGACCTTGGGCCGATCCTGAAGGAGCCGGTCGCTACCTTGCGTCTCGGCGTGGAGGCACAAACGACTTCTTCAGTGCCGTCCGCACATTCGGCGACGATAAATCCTCCTTTGGACAGCAACACTGTCTGCCCGGAGGATTTTGCCTTCTCATAGGCCATTCTGGTGGCAAGGGACGCTTTGGCCGGAATCTGAGCTTCCAGCTCCTGAATAGCTTCTTCGGACAGTACATCTTCTGAAGATCTAGGCATTAATCCTCCTCGTCAGCATGTTCAGCGTAACCTCAATGGCCAGATCATAGACCGAAAACGCTTTTTTCGACACCAACCGATACTCGTCAGTGTTACCAATCATGAGAAGCGCCACGGTCTGACGGATCATGATGTGGGCGAAAGTACTTAGACAAAACCGCAAGCAAGAGCCCACTGAATTGAGGCGCATCAATCAGCCCATCCGGACATCCAGCCTCCCATGCAACCTTTTGAAACCTGCCCTGTCGTAAGCATTAGCGCGTAATAGCACTTAGGCATCAGCCTGTATTTGCTGTATTAATACATGAACCTCCACTGTTTATTCGGCCGGTGACTGACAGTCTGGCTCGTTATGCAATGGGTCAGTCGTCGCCTCGACTAAACGTCTTTTAGCAATATCAAGTCTGTACGTGGTCCTGGCTGAAAAATCAGCTGAACCCATCAGACCATCTCTCCGCGCAGCTGGAAGAGGTCCACGGAACGGGTCCACGGCTTATGCGCTGCCGAACATGATCCGGGCCACACATGCAAGCCATTCAGGAATAGCGATCGATGAACCCACAGGGCTATGAGCACGACCACGTCATACCGACGAATGTTGAAGATGTTGCCAAGGTATTGCAGGCAGCTGCTCACTCCGCCTCGTGCACCGCCGCTTTGCTGATGGTATCCAGCGCTACAGGCTGGGAACAGTTGGTCAGCTGCGGCCAAAGCCTGCTCAAAGCGGATGAGGCATGGTTGAGGATGGTCTCGTCGTATGGCGACGTGGTGCTGGTCGGTCAGGACAGTCCGGCGAATGCGATCCAGACCAACAGCCCGGGGACTACCCTGATCTACGTTGCTATCCGTGGCTTCAGGCATGAGTTGCTGGGCGCGATGCTGTTGAGCAACAGCGATGGCGCAATGGTGCTGAGCGCTGCGCAACGCTATGCGCTGCAGGCCCAGGCGGTTCATATTCGTACCTACCTGCAACCGGGACGTGATCCCGAGGCCAACAATCCGCTGGTCACCTCGTTCGAACGCCTGCGCTTGCTTGAATCGGTGGTCATCAACGCCAATGACGCGATTCTTATCACCGAAGCGGAACCCATCGATCTCCCCGGCCCGCGTATCGTCTATTGCAACCCTGCGTTTCTGGCAATTACCGGCTTCACGGAAGAGGAAGTCATAGGCCGCACGCCCCGGATCCTGCAGTGTGAGGACACCAGTCGGGCAACGCTGGACATTATTCGCGAGGCTCTCAGTCACTGGCGACCGGTTGAAGTCGAATTGCTCAACACCCGCAAGGATGGCAGCCAGTTCTGGGTCGAGTTGAGCATTGTGCCGGTGGCCAACGAAAAAGGCTGGTTCACCCATTGGGTATCCGTGCAGCGCGATATCACCGAGCGCAAGGAATCTCAGCAACTGGCTCAGCGAGCTCGTCTGGAGTGGGAGGAAAAGCTTGCGTTACAGAGCCGGCTGGAGGAACGCGAGCGCATGTCCGAAGAGCTGACCTATATCGCTTTTCACGATGAGCTGACCTCACTGTTCAACCGCGCTTACCTGATGAACGAATTGACCACGGCATTTGAAACCCGTAAGTCTCGTTACGAACGGGCAACGGTACTCTTTCTGGACCTGGACGGTTTCAAGGTGGTCAACGACAGCATGGGGCACCTGGCCGGTGACCAGTTGCTCAAGGGGGTCGCGAACCGATTGCAGACCTGCGTTCGCTCGAATGATGTGTTGGCGCGAATCGGCGGCGACGAATTTGCGATCCTGCTGATGGGCAAGGATCAGCCGGAGACTGCCGTAAAAATGGCTGAACGCATCGTGAGCCAGTTGAACACGGCAATCCAGATCGAAGGCCAGGACATTTTCATCTCCTGCAGCATCGGCATCGTCAGCGCAGGCGAAAGTCATACAAAGCCCGAAGAGTTGCTGCGTGACGCCGATGTGGCCATGTATTCCGCGAAAAAACAGGGCCGAGGACGCTGGAGCATCTTCAACACCTCAATGCGCGAGGCGGCGATCGACACGCTGATGATTCAGAACGCGTTGCGCCAGGCACTGGAAGACAAGGATTTCCTGGTCTTTTATCAGCCGATCTACAGCGGCAACTGTGAACACCTGGTCGGGGTCGAAGCCTTGGTCAGATGGAACCATGCCACCATGGGCATCATTTCTCCCGATGCGTTCATCCCGATTGCCGAAGACCTGGGGATTATTCATGAGCTGGGTGCCTGGGTAATGCACAAAGCCTGCAGCGAAGTGCAGGCCTGGCGCAAGGAGTTCTCTCATCTGGACCTCAGGCTCAATGTCAACGTGTCCGGAAAAGAGTTGAGCCATCCCGGATTCGTCGATCGGGTAACACGGATCATTGCCTCCACCGGCCTGCCTGCTACACAACTGCAGATCGAGGTCACCGAGTCGGTGTTTCTCTATCAGCCTGACGCGATCGCGGAGATTCTCCGGCAGATCAGGCAGCTTGGCGTGAGAGTGGCGCTGGATGACTTCGGCACGGGTTACAGCTCGCTCGGCTACATCGACCGTTACCCGATCGATGCCGTGAAGATCGATCGGTCCTTCGTGTCCCGAATGATGACCTATGAGCGCAGCGAAGCCATTGTCAGCAGCATCCTGTCGCTGGGACGAGCGCTGAACCTGGATATCACGGCGGAAGGTGTGGAGACAGCAGAACAATACAACCTGCTGCGCAAAATGGGCTGCCCTTACTTTCAGGGTTATCTGCTGAACAGACCGATGCGCTCAGAGGCATTGCTGCATATCATCAAATCCGCAGCCGAATGCACTGCCTGATTTACGCCGATGTTGATGGGCCGGACTGACTCCCGGCCATTCCGCAGCATTTCACGTCAGCCAGTGCCACAACAGCAATGTCCCGACCAGCCCGACCACCGACACGATGGTCTGCAACACCGACCAGACCCAGATGGTTTGCTTGAGTTGCAGGCCGAAGTATTCGCGGACCATCCAGAAGCCTGCGTCGTTGACGTGGCAGAAGAACACCGAGCCGGCACCGATCACCAGCGCCACCAGCGATGCCTGCACCGGCGCCAGCCCGGCCATCATCGGCGCAAGGATACCTGCCGTCGTCGTGGTCGCCACGGTCGCAGACCCGGTGGCCTGACGCAGTGCCACGGCAATCAGCCAGGCGAGCAGCAGATAAGGCATGTGCGCACCTTCTGCCACCTTGCTGATGGTCTGGCTGACACCGGCATCCAGCAGCGTCTGCTTCAGACCACCACCCGCGCCGATGGTCAGCAACAGCACAGCGATGGGCGCGAGGCTTTTGCGCAATGTACCGCCGACGTGCTCACGGGAAAGCCCGTTGGCCCAGCCCAGGCAAACCGTTGCCGCCAGCACCGCGATGCCCAGCGCCACCAGGGGCTCGCCTAGAAACTTCAAGGTCAGCGCGATGTTGCTTTCAGGTTCCAGCGCTATCTTGGCAAAGGTGCTGCCGAGCATGAGGATCACCGGTAAAAGGATGATCAGCAGCGAGATGCCAAACCCAGGCTGCCGGCTGGTTTCAGGCTTGGCACTGAACAACTCACCCAGCTCGGCGGGCTCTTCAACGTGCATGCGCCCGGATAGCCAGTTGCCGTACAGCGGGCCGGCGAGAATCACTGCCGGCACGGCAATGCACAACCCCAGCAGCATGGTCAGCCCCAGATCGGCATGCAACGCGCTGACCGCAATCAACGGGCCGGGATGCGGGGGCATCAGGGCATGCAAGGTGGTCATGCCCGCCAGTGCCGGAATCGCGATTTTCAGCAGCGGCTGACCGGACTGACGCGCCATGACGAAGATGATCGGCACCATCAGCACCAGACCGACCTCAAAGAACAGCGGCAAGCCGATGACCATCGCCACCAGCGCCATTATCCACGGCAACGTGCGGCCCTTGCCCAGCCTGAGCAAAGTGGAAGCGATGCGATCCGCAGCCCCCGACTCGGCCATCAGCGCGCCAAGCATTGCCCCCAGCGCGATGATGATTCCGGCCTCGCCGAGAATGCTGCCCGCGCCTTTGCTGAAGGCCTTTGCAACAGCCTCGGCTGGCAAACCTGCGCCGATGCCGGCGATGAACGTGCCGACGAGAATGGAGAGAAAGGGGGGCAACCTGGTGGCGCTGATCAGCACGATGATCGTGGCGATGGCAATCAGGCAGCAGATAATCAGGCGGGTGTCGTGAAACACCCAGGCAGCAGACGACAAATCCAACGCGGACCTCCTGGCGTTCGTTTTTTCAGGGTGCTTTTCAGCGCACTCCTCGAAAGAATCAGAAACAATTAGTTTCAATTGACCGAACGATACCGGAATGCGACATCGCGTCGCAGTTAATATTTGCCAAACCGGTCAGATACTTGGGCGCTGCATGGGGGCGTTATGCACCCGTTTATTCATGGAGGTATAGTGCCTGTGCAACCAGTGCTCAGTGCCTGCGGTCCAACCCACGGCATCCATCGTCCAACCGGCATTGCGTCACACATTATCTGATCAGAGCCGCGATCAATTAACGGATCACTCGACAGGAAATCAGATGACCTCATCCAGCCAGCGTCTTGCCTTGCTTGAAGCAGTTGTTGAACAGTCATTCAATGCCGTATTGATCACCGACGCCAATCTGGCCAATGGCGGCCCCTTCATTGTGTACGTCAATCCGGCATTCTGCGCCATGACCGGCTACACGGCCGAGGCATTGATCGGAGCCTCGCCACGGATCCTGCAAGGCCCGGACACCGATCCCCAAGTGATCGAGCGGATGCGCGAATGCCTGAGCGAAAGTCTTTTTTTCGAAGGGTCGACGGTCAATTACCGTGCGGACGGAAGTCCTTACATCGTCGAGTGGAAAATTTCTCCCGTGCGCGACGATGCCGGTACGGTATGCAACTTTGTCTCTGTGCAGCAGAACATCAGCCCGCGCATCCGCGCCGAGCGTGAGCAACACCTGCTGGCGCAGGCGCTGAACGCTGCGCTTGATCCGATTATCATTACGGACTGTAATTCCACCATCGTGTTTGCCAATGAAGCCTTTCAGCAGATCACTGGCTACAGCAGCAGCGAAATCCTCGGCGAAAACCCGCGGATGCTGAGCTCTGGAAAACACGATGAGGCGTTCTATGCGCAATTCAAGGAAGCGCTGAAGAGTGGCGCCCCGCTTCGCACGACCTTCATCAACAAGCGCAAGGATGGCTCGCTGTTCTATGCGGAACACAGCATTTCTCCACTGTGTAATCTGGAGGGCGCAATCACCCATTACGTCAGCATCAGCCAGGATGTGACTACACGCCTGGGCCGTGAACAAAAGTTGCTGGAGATTGCGCACAGCGATCCGCTGACCGGGCTGGATAATCGTCGCTCGGCCGAGCATACGCTTGAGCGGCAGATACCTGCGGTGAGCATGTCGGGCAAGCCGTTCAGCCTGATCATCTGCGATATCGATCATTTCAAGGCGGTCAATGACCGTTACGGCCATCCTGCCGGGGACAGCGTAATCACCAGCGTTGCGGCCATCCTCAAACAGCGTATCCGCCTCTTGGATGTCGCCGCTCGATGGGGAGGAGAAGAGTTTCTGATCCTGGTGCCCGACAGCTCGTTGAAACAGGCTGCCGAACTCGCGGAACGCATTCGCAACAGCGTCGAAAGCCTGGTGATTCCGGAAACCGGGTCGGTGACCATTTCTCTGGGCGTTGCAGAGCTCAGCGCCGGGGAAACGGCTGCCAGCCTCATTCAGCGTGCAGACAAGGCGCTTTATCAGGCCAAGCGCCTGGGCCGCAACCGGGTGGAATGCGCTTAGACCAAGACTTGGTTTTACTCGTTGCCCGCCTCGTTTGCCTGCGCATTGAACCCGGGCCTGTCATTGCAACAGGCCCGGAAATCGTGTCAGAGCTTCGGCAGTTGTCCGATACGCCCCATCATCTCGGTGACGATCTGCAGATCCAGCAAGAACTGCCCGGTGGTCTTGAACTCGTTATCCGTATGACCGGTGTATTTGACTTCGGGTCTCGCCAGACCGAACTGCACACCGTTGGGTAATGAATGGACCGACGTCGCGCCAGCCGACGTGCCAAAGGTGTGTTCCATACCGAGATTTTCACTGGCGACAGCGAGCAGCGCCTTGACCCACTCACCCTCGGGATTGCGGTACATCGGCTCGGCAATGGAATAGTCGAACGCTGGCTTGATCGCGGTTTTCGTACTCCAGGCCGCCAGCTTTTCGGCGATTTCGGATTTGAGCACCTGTGGGGACTTGCCCTTCGGCACGCGCAGATTGACCGCAAGCTTGAATGCCTTTTCATCCATTGCGACGTACGTCAGTGATGCGGTCAGAGGCCCCATGAAGTCGTCGGAGAACCCGACGCCCAACTTGCTGCCCAGGTAATCGAGCCCCCAGTTGTCGGCGGCATAGCGAGCAGCGTCGGTGATCTGGTTATGTTTGAGCGCCACCTTGCCCTGCAGGCTGTTGATGAAATCCAGCATCCTCGCGACCGGATTGACCCCGGACTGGGGCGCCGATGAGTGTGCGGATACGCCGGTCACGGTCAGTTTGACGTCCTTGCCGTCGACCCTGGCATCGCCCTCGAAGTCACCGCCATTGCTTTTCACGTACTCGGCTCCGGCCTGTTGCAGACTGGCAGCAAGCTCGGCAGGTTTGTCGGTCAGCAGAGTGGCGACCGACTTCGATGGAATCTGATTGGTGGCCATACCCCCGGTCATTGAAACGATCTCGGCACCCTCGCCTTCTGCCTGGCGTCGGGCAAAGCTGGCCATGACCGTGCCGTAACCTTTTTCTGCGATCACAACGGGATAACCGCCATCCAGCGCCAGGTTGTAGGCAGGCGTCGGGTTACGCTCAAAATAGTAAGGGATGGCGTCGCCGGCGGTTTCTTCCGTGGTATCGATCAGCAGCTTGAAGTTTCTGGCCAGCGGCAGTTTTTCTTCCTTGATGACTTTCATGGCATAGAGCGCCACCACAATACCGTTCTTGTCGTCTTCGGTACCGCGCCCGTACATGCGATCACCGATCAACGTCACCTTGAACGGGTCCAGACGAGTGCCGTCAGGCAAGACCCAGTTGTCCAGCGTGACCGGTACAACATCGGCATGCACATGAATGCCCACCACTTCATCACTGGCCCCGTCGAGCGACACTTCATACACACGGTTATCGACGTTACGAAACTTCAGATCGAAGCCTTCGGCAAGGCTCTTGATCTTGTCGGCAATCTTTATGAACGCCGGGTTTTCGTGCTGGGCAACGCCGTCGACACGAACCGTGGGAATCGCCACCAGCTCACGCAGGGTTTCAGTCGCCGCGCTGCCGTACTTCATGCGGGTATACAGACCGAGCAGGCGATGAATATCGTTTTGTTGCGCTGCGGAAAGTGGTTTGTTATCGAGAAAGGCACTGATGGCCGGGCCAAAATCGGCAGTTTTAACCACATCAGCGTTGGCCAGACTGTTCAGAAACTGCCTGAAATCCTTTACCGACGTATCACTGAACGTCTTGAGGATGACGGCGCTCTGTTGTGCAGTGACAGTGGCGTTTGCCAGACTGGAGAACGACGAGAGACTGGCCAGGATCAAGGTGGAGGCAGCCAGTTTTTTGAGTGACAGATTCATTATTGAAAGCATTCCTTGGCAAGCAAAGCGCGAATGTTCTGATCGTTTGATCAGCAAGCTTTTCAACTTACACCAAGAGCAATGATGCGAGAATCCCCTTTTAAAACGAGATAACAGTGCACACCTGACTTTTTCACATGTCGTCCTGTCCAGCGAACGACTTCAACAGCGTGTGCCGGCTCCAGGGGCCACAGTAGCGTGGAAGGCATGCGATCGGCACGTAACCGCAACGCGCATACCATCTGGCGATATCGTCATCCAGCGTTTCGATCAGAGCGTCAGTGCAGCCTCGCTCGATGGCCAATGCCTCAAGCCTGTGCAGGGTCTGCGCCCCGAGCCCTTTTCCGCGCGACCCGGCATCGATCCACAGGTAACTCACAAACAACCGTTGAAACTCGGTTCGGCCTGTAACGCCGCCAATCAATAGATCGTTCTCCATGATCATGCAGGCAATCGGATCAGCCACTCCCCCTTTCGCCTCGGACAATGCGCGGCCGTGTTGCAGGACGCCGTCAATAACAGCCCGGGTTTGATCATTGGTAATCTGTGCGCCTGTAAGCCACTTCCTCATGTCATCACTTCCTTGATAACGGACTGCAGATACATGAGCAAGATAAAGGCCAACCACATGATCAACCGCAGTGAATTCTTGCCGCGCCGAACACTCCGAACAGTACCGAGCGAACGCTGCAGATCAGTCGCTCCCCACTCGAGGACATCTGAATGACCACCGCATTCAAAGTTGGCGACGCCGTACACTGGAACTCCGAGGCAGGCCAGGTGCATGGCAAAGTCACCAAAGTACATGTGCAGGACGTGGAGTTCATGGGCAAACATCGGCCCGCTTCAAAGGACGATCCGCAGTACGAAGTGAAGAGCGACAAGACCGGTCATTCGGTGATGCATCATGGGGGTGCACTCAAGCGCGCGTGATTGCTCAGCGCCGAGACAAACGGAGCACGGCGCAGCGCCCGACTTACTCAGGCGATAAAGAAAGCTTTAACCATTGGCGCGCCTGCACCCTAAACGGATGCAGGCACGCTGCATCAGATCACGCCGCAGGCAGCACGATCACCACCACCGCCCAGGGGTGCGGGGTGGTCGGAATGGTTGTCGCCGCCGGCGTGAACCATCAGCGCATGGCCTTTGATTTCCGAGAGCTTCTTCAGGCGTGGGGCAAGCACCGGATAACTCGCGGTGCCGTCAGCAGCCACGTACAGCGCAGGCAGATCGCCTAAATGGCCATCGGCGTAAGGCCCCAGATGCTTGCCGGTCTTGGCCGGGTCGAAGTGCCCGCCAGCCGCGAGGGCTGCGACCTTCTTGCCGTCCTTGGTACCCGCTTCGCAACTGCCGTTTTCATGCACATGAAAACCGTGGATGCCCGCAGGCAGCTCTTTCAGATTCGGAGTGAACAGCAAGCCGTATTGGGTTTCGCTTACCGTAACGCTGCCGACAGGTTTGGGGGCGCCGTCAGCGCTGACCAGATTGATCGGAACGTCCAGCGATGCAGCCTGAACACCGAAAGAGAAAACGCCAAGCAGACCCAGCAAAAGGTGAGGTTTCATAATTCAATGCGTCCCTGATCTGATAATCGAAGTGAACGTGGCGCCAGGCAGCGCTGACGCTGCACAGCACGAACGTCTTTCATGCCACAGAGGATGTGACCACAGACCTGCGAACTTGATGCAAGGAAATGAGCGGGGATCGCCAAGGAAAGTAATGCAAGACTTCACGACTGGCCCGCCGACACCAGGGTCGGCAGGCCAGCGCTGTTCACCTGTGCTCAGTTAACAGCACAGTGTTGCGGATCAGATATCCAGGCAGATCTTGCCGAAATGCTGATTGGTTTCCTGATAACGGAACGCTTCGACGATGTCGGTCATCGGGAAGGAACGGTCCATGACCGGACGCATGCCGTTGGCATCAATGGCACGGATCATGTCCTGTTGCTGGGTGCGACTGCCGACCAGCACGCCCTGCATGCGCAGCTGTTTGACCAGCGCCGGGACGAACTCCAGTTGACCGGCAACACCGCTCAGAATGCCGATGACCGAGATGTGCCCAGCGACCCGTGCCGCATTCATGGAATGCTGCAGGGTCGATGGACCGCCCACGTCGATGATGTGATCAACACCACGGCCGCCGGTCAGCTTGCGGGCAGTCTCGCCCCAGTTGCTGTCCTTGCGGTAGTTGATCAGGTGGTCGGCGCCCATGGCTTGCAGACGCTCCAGCTTTTCATCACTCGACGACGTCGCGATAACGGTCGCACCGACCATCTTGGCGAATTGCAGCGCGAAAATCGATACACCGCCAGTGCCCTGTACCAGAACGGTATCGCCGGCTTTCAACGCGTCATCGACCATCAGCGCACGCCATGCGGTCAGGCCAGCGGTGGTCAGCGTGGACGCTTCGGCATGGCTGTAGCCCTTTGGCGCCAGGGTGAACGAGGTAGCACGGGCAGTCACCTGCTCACGGGCATAACCGTCGACGCCATCACCCGGCACCGTGACAAAACCTTCAACCAGCGGCTCGCCGCTGATCCATTCCGGGAAGAACGTGCTGACCACGGAGTCGCCAACCGCGAACTCGCTGACGCCCTCGCCTACTGCGGTGACTACGCCTGCACCATCGGCCATGGGAATGCGTTTTTCCGTTGGTGCCCACATGCCGGTGACGACCGCAAAGTCGTGATAGTTGAGCGAGTTGGCGTGCAGACGCACAGTGATCTCACCGGCTTTCGGTGCAAGCACTTCGCTTTCGCCCACGCTGACCTGATCGTAGCCGCCGCCAGCCTGCACATAGATGGTTGTATTGCTCATGGTCAATCTCCTATCAATTCAACATTACGCAAAATGACGAAATGTATAAATAACGCTCAAAGCCTAGAGTTCTTTCTTGAGCCTGTCGGCAAACCGGTCGATGGCCTGCTCGTCACGGCGAAAATAGGTCCACTTGCCAATCCTCGTGGCCTGAACCAGCCCGGCACGTTGCAGGATGGCCAGATGCGCAGACGCGGTAGAAGCCGACAGGTTGGCCTTGGCCTGAATGTGCGACACGCACACGCCTATCGCCGGATCACCGTGGTCCTGGGGAGGGAAATGGGCTTGCGGGTTTTTCAGCCACTCCATGATCAACATGCGAGTGTCATTGCCGACCGCTTTGATTTGCTCAAGAATCATGGAGGACAACATTACGCTTTTTTACGAAATGTTCAACCCCTGATTTACGCTGCCCCGTCAACGGCATGTTTTGATTACAGCTTCACATCGGCCTGACAAATGAAGCAATCTGTCGACTTCAATAAAACCGACTGCACCGCTGCGAGTATCCAGACTCATGATGAATCTTAAATACAGCGCCCTGACCGCCTTGTTGCTGGGCATCACAGGCATGGCTCAGGCTCAGGACTACACCTCGCATCTGGACAAGGTGCTGCAGGCTGGCCAGCTGGCTGTGTGCACCACTGGCGACTACAAGCCCTACTCCCTGCTGCGCGAAGACGGCGAATACGAAGGCATTGATATCACCATGGCCCGCTCACTGGCCAAGAGCCTGGGGGTGAACGTGCAGTGGGTGCCCACGACGTGGAAAAACCTGATGCCGGACATGGTGGCCGGTAAATGCGACATCGGTATGGGTGGCATCTCGGTGAGCCTGGAACGCCAGAAAAAAGCGTTTTTCAGCAACACGCTGGACGTCGATGGCAAAATCCCGCTGGTCCGCTGCGCCGATCAGGCCCTGTATCAGACTGTCGAGCAGATCAACCAGCCCTCTGTGCGTTTGATCGAACCTGCCGGTGGCACCAATGAAGCCTTCGCTCGCGCTCATCTGCCAAAGGCGTCGCTGGCCTTTCATGACAACAAGACCATCTTTCAGGAGCTGCTGGACAAAAAAGCTGACGTGATGATCACCGATGCTTCCGAAGCGCTCTACCAGCAGAAACGCATGCCGGGCCTGTGTGCCGTCAACCCGACCCGCTACATGCAATACGGCGAAAAAGCCTATTTGTTGCCACGCGACGATGTCGCCTGGAAAGCCTATGTGGATCAGTGGCTGCACCTGAGCAAGGCCACTGGCGAGTATCAGCAGGCGCTGAGCGAGTGGCTGGCAGTACCCGCCACCCCTTGATAGACATTATTTAGCCATCACCTAAAGTCAGGATTTTCTACGCCGATACTTATTTGTTCCTCGGTATTACTGACGAGGCCATCAATAGGCTTTCACAGGGAAATCCCATGTCCCAGATTCAAACGACGGCTACCAGCGGCATGACCGTAAAAAACAGGCTGATGGCGTCTACATTTGCCATCATCGCTGCATTTATCGTGCTGTCGGTTTTCATGATCCAGACGCTCAAGACATCCACCGCGAATGTCGACGCCCTCTACAACAGAGATTTTCTGGCTACGGAAGCGGTCAACAATATCGATGGTGCGCTTACGCGGGTGGATATCAATATTTTACGCATGATCGCCATCGGCAACCCGGAGCAGACGGCAGGCTGGAAGAATGAAAACGAAGCGGCCTTCAGCAAGCTGGATGAGCTGACCGTCCAGTTGAGCAAGAACACCGCAGAAACCCTTGATGTGACCTTGACCCAACAATTGCAGCGTGGCTATGTCAAGTTGCGGGACGGCATGCGGCACCAGACCAGCGTGATCCAGACCGGTGATATCGCCGCCGCCACCAACATTAACCGCACCGAAGTCAAACCCTTTGCCGAGCAGGTGTTCAAGACCCTGCAAACGCTGCGCGAACAAGGCAAGCAACGTGCGGGCGAGCGTTTCGATGCGCAGGAATCAAGCGCCACTCAAGCCAATAATCTGTCCATCGCCGCCACGCTGACAATCGCGATACTGGGCGTGATCGTGACCCTCATGACCATACGCAGCATCCTGTCAGCCATTGGGGGCGAACCGAGCACCGTCGCGACGATCACACGCACCATCGCCCGAGGCGATTTGAGCAGCACGATCAACATCAGCGCCAATGACACTTCCAGCGTTGCTGCTGCGGTCGTTGCGATGCAGACTCAATTGCGCGACACCCTGCAGCAGATCTCCAGTTCTGCAACTCAACTGGCCGCCGCTGCCGAAGAGATGACTGCAATCACCGAAGACGGTGTGCAAGGCATCCAGCGTCAGAACAACGAAATCGACCAGGCCGCCACCGCAGTCAATGAAATGACCAGCGCAGTGGAAGAAGTCGCGCGCAATGCCGAGCATACGGCGCGCTCGTCCAGTAATGCGACCAGCGCCGCGCAAGACGGTCTGGGGCTGGTCAAAAAGACCGTGACCTCAATCAACACCATGAGCACGGATGTGCAGAAAACCGCGACCCTGATTGGCGAGCTGGCAGGTCAGTCCCGCGACATCGGCAAGGTGCTGGATGTTATTCGGGGCCTTGCGGAACAGACCAATCTGCTGGCGCTCAATGCGGCGATCGAAGCGGCTCGCGCGGGCGAGGCTGGACGCGGGTTTGCCGTGGTGGCGGATGAAGTGCGTGCTCTGGCTCACCGCACTCAGCAATCCACCAGCGAAATCGAACGTCTGGTGACCAATATTCAGAACGGCACCGAACGCGCAGTAGGCTCCATGCGCGGCAACACCGAGCTGGCCAGCGAAACGCTTGGCATTGCAGAGGGCGCGAACGAGTCTCTGACCGTCATCAGCGCTGCCGTGAGCGAGATCAATGATCTCAATCTGGTGATCGCCAGTGCGGCCCAGCAGCAGGCCCATGTCGCCCGGGAAGTGGATCGCAACCTCATGAACATCCGTGACCTTTCGGCGCAATCTTCGTCTGGCGCGCAACAGACCGCCAGTGCAAGTCGAGAGCTGTCAACGCTGGCGCTGGACCTGAACAACATCGTGGGACGCTTCCGCCTGTCCTGATTCAATTTGCACCCTTTGCACCCCTTGCGTCATAGCGCAAAGGGTGCAGCCGGGTATTTGATTTATCTCGCCCTGCCCGCCGTTTTTCACGCCATTTCACATATTTTGTTGCAAGCGCTCTACGCCTGAAATAGCGTGTTGTCCTGAATGTACAAGGACGATCCGCATGAAGCCCAGCAAGCCCATCACCCGCGCATTCTGCGTTGAACTGCAGCAAGAGCTGTCGATTGCCGCTGCCCGACGCGAATACTTTTCCCAGGAGCCACCACGTACGCGCTTCGAGTTTCTCTGCTCGAACGAAGCCTGCCGGGCGCTGGGTGCCAAAGTGACGGGCGTGCGCTACGACGTGAAGCCTCAGGACAACCCGACCTTTGTCGCCGCGCACTTCCGTGCCAATCCGCATTACGACCACTCGCCGGGCTGTGAATGGGTGGACGAGGACGAAGACGACAAGGCCGCAGACCCGATTGAAGAAACCGATGTCCAGACGCGTCTGCGCAAGGCCAAGCGCAAACTGGATGATTACATCGACGTTTTCGACCCGACGATCAAGGAGCCGGCCAAGGAGAAGTCCGGCCTGGAAAAGGCTGGCGCACCGGTGCAACGTCCACCCGCTGCCAATCCGCCAATAGAGCCTGCTACGCCGAAGGTGCCCCGTTACAGCGAGACCCGCACCAATAACCTGGAACGGTTGGTGGACAGTTATCGGCAGGCCAAGGCTGAGCTGTCACTGGAAGACTTCAAGCTGCTGAAGCTGAAAATTCCAGGCCAGGGCGAAGTGTCGCTGCGCTCGTATTTTCGCCATATCAAATACGCACAATCAGGCGATAACGGACGGGTGCTGTTCGGCGGCGGTCTGATCGAACAGCGATACGGGCTGGGTTTCAAGTTCAGGTTCTTCGACCGTCTCGACGGCAAACTGGTGACGCTCTACGTGTCGCCTGCGCAGATGCAGGCCTATCGCTCCAGCCGCTACATCAGTGAGCTGCTGAGCCATGCGGAGGACGTGAAGTTCTTCACGGTGTATGCGCTGGGAACCGTCACCCTGAGCCCTTCAGGCAAGAGCTATAGCCTGGAGGTCGACGACTTGCGGCATCTGGCGATTGTGTTGGGGCCGGCGAAAGAGCCTGTTGAGGAAGGGAAAACACCTGAAGCCTGAACCTGTGGCCGAGGATCGTTCCAGCGTTCGACGCTGGAACGATCCGGGTCAGCTCATCACACCTTGACGATCCAGCCAGCTGGCGCCTCGATGTCACCGGACTGAACGCCGGTCAGCTCCTTGTACAGACGCTGAGTCACAGGACCGACTTCGGTCTGGCTGTAGAACACGTGCAGGTTGTCCTTGTAGGAAATCCCGCCGATCGGAGTAATGACCGCAGCCGTACCGCATGCGCCGGCTTCCTTGAACTCGCCGAGCTGGTCGATGAACACATCACCCTCTTCGACCGTCAGGCCCAGACGGGATTTCGCCAGTTCGATCAACGACAGGCGGGTGATACCCGGCAGCACCGATGGCGACTTGGGCGTCAGGAACACATCATCCTTGGTGATGGCAAAGAAGTTGGCCGAGCCCACTTCCTCGATCTTGGAGTGGGTCTGCGGATCGAGATAGATGCAATCTGCAAAGCTGTGCTTCTTGGCTTCGGAACCGGGCATCAGGCTGGCGGCGTAGTTACCGCCGACCTTGGCTGCACCTGTACCGTTGGGCGCAGCGCGGTCGTAGCCGGAGATGACGAAATTGTTCGGCTTCAGGCCCCCCTTGAAATAGGCGCCCACCGGGATGCAGAAAATCGAGAAGATGAATTCAGGCGCCGTGCGCACGCCGATGTTGTCACCCACACCGATGACGAACGGGCGCAGGTACAGCGCGCCGCCAGAACCGTAAGGCGGGATGAAGCGTTCGTTGGCCTTGACCACCTGCTTGCAGGCTTCAATGAAGACATCGGTCGGGACGTGGGGCATCAACAGACGGGAGCAGCTGCGCTGCATGCGCTGGGCGTTCTGATCGGGACGGAACAGATTGATCGAGCCATCCTTGCAGCGGTAGGCCTTGAGGCCCTCGAAGCACTGCTGGCCATAATGCAGCGCGGTCGACCCTTCGCTGATATGCAGCGTGTTGTCCTCGGTCAGTGAGCCCTGATCCCAGGCACCGTCGCGCCAATGAGAAAGGTAGCGCTTGTCGGTCTTGATGTAGTCAAAACCCAGAGTGTCCCAGTTGATGCTTTCTTGACTCATAACGCCCTCTATCATTTTAGCGACTGCCTGGTCGAGTCAGGCCAATGCCTTATTCTGCCAGATCATTCAGGCCATGAGGCTCGAAATAAATGCAAACCGACATGGCATTTCTGAAGCAGACATGCGGGCAGACGCCTCATGAGTCCAGCGGTCACCCGACCGGTAGCGGCGGCGATGCCTGGCGCTGGCGGATATAGTCGATAAATGTGTCCATATCCGAACTGCACAATGTTCGTGCGACGGACTTGACCTCTTCGACAGGCCAGTCCCACCAGGCTGCCTGGAGCAGCAACTGGCGAATGTCCTCGTCGAATCGCCAACGGATGAATTTGCAGGGGTTGCCGCCCACCACCGAATAAGGAGCCACGTCCCGAACGACCATCGCACCTGCCGCGACAATGGCGCCATGGCCGATGGTGACACCCGACACAATGGTTGCATTGGCGCAAATCCAGCAGTCGCTGCCGATCACTACATCGCCCTTGCTTGGCGCGTAATCCTGAATATCTGCGACTTGCCCGACCATCGCCGGGAATGGGTACGTCGTAATCCAGTCCGTGCGATGCTCACCGCCCAGTAGAATTTTCACGCCCTCGGCAATGGAGGTGTAAGCCCCAACCCTGAACACCGAGTCGTCACCGAAGTCGACAATATCCGGAATGCCATAAGTCCCGACGCCGACTACCGCACGCGGGTATTTCAATCTGATTTTTTCGGCGTGCCTGTCCAGTTTGTCCATCTTGCGCAACTGTTTGCGTATTTTTCTATTTTTCAACAGCTCGATGAATTTCATATCTTCAATCACATTTTTTTTGGACAGCCAGGCCGCACTTATCGATAGCTCAACAGCAAACGCTTGCAGCGCCGCAAGGTCGTTCTGTTGATCTGCCTCCATGGGATGGAAAACAACAGACTCCAGGCATATCGCTTGTCCGCAACCGCGGCGTATTTCAAGGCTTTGTTGATGGCCTGAGTTCGACCGCTCTGGTATTCGCGATGATCCCGATAAGGCTCGATGCTTTTCAGGTCAGCCTCAAGCAACACCTTGTACTTGCGTGAAAGGTTGTTCGGGTGACGTCGATAGCGCGTGACGATCTCGGGGAGCACATGAATTTCATAGCCCAGATGAGCGATTTTCAGTGTCGCCTGAAAATCCTGAACCTTTATCTGCGGGTCATAACCGTTTGCATCCTTGATGGCCTTCATGCGGTACAGAGCAACCGGCGCACCGACGACCACCGCGTCGCGCAATATGTCGTCGAACGTCAGCCGCTCGATGTAATCGCGCGACTGACGTTTTATTTCCTTGCCGTCACCATCCATGTAGCTGACCAATGCGCCGACACAGCCTACTGCGGGATGCTCATCGAGGTACTCGGCACGGATACGCACCGAAGAGGGAAGCATGATGTCATCCAGGTCCGGCGTGGAAAGGTAAACGCCTTTGGCGTAACGCAGACCATGGTTGAGGGCAGCACTGACGCCCTGATTGGCCTGGCGGTAGAGCTGGAACGGATAGCGTTGCTGCAGGGACTCGAGCATGGCGATGCTGTTGTCGGTAGAACCATCGTCGACGACGATGACCTCGAAATTCTTGTAGTCCTGAGCAAAGATGCTCTGAATCGCGACCTCAAGAAATCGCTCGGCGTTGTAGCAAGGGGCTACGATGGAAACCAAAGGGCTGGGCGAGAGGTTTTGACTTTCTGAAGACATCATGGATAGCAGCCATAATCATGATCAGCCCTGACGGGCTCGGAAACCGGATATCTGTAACGGGTCGCTTGAAAACGGCACATCATGGGGCAAGCGCTCCTGTTTTTCCATGAAAGGTCAAAAACGCCCTGCAAACAGGCGTTTACAGCCGCCAAAAAACTATCGGCATGCCATTTCCTTCAACCAGTGTAGATCGACACTCAAAAAAAACCCCGTTCTTCGCAGAACGGGGTTTATCAGGTCGCGTATCAAGTGGAATCAGAAGGCGTAAGTCACCAGCAATTCTTTTGTCACCTGAAAGTCGACCGACATCATCACGCTCAAGGCAGTAATGGTGAAGATCGAAAACACGAACAGCTTGCGAGCCCAGACAGTATCGTCAACGGCCTTGTAGCCCTTCCAGGCCATGTACAGCCAGTACATGCCCATACCCGCTGCGACAGCCAGGTAGTTGAGGCCCGCATAGCCACCGACGGTCAACATCAGGGTCGCCACGAGGAACGCCAGGATGTAGAGCATGATGTGGCGCTTGGTGACCAGAATGCCGCGCTTGACAGGCAGAACCGGGATCTTCGCAGCACGGTAATCGTTGAAGCGGAAGATGGCGATCGCATACGAATGCGGCATCTGCCACAGGCTGAACATCACCAGTAGCGTCAGGGCCGCAAAGTCGAAGCTGTTGCTCACTGCGCAGTAGCCAATCACCGGCGGCATGGCCCCCGAGAGACTGCCCACCAGCGTGCCGTGAACGGATCTGCGTTTCAGGTACAGGCTGTAAAGGCCGACGTAGATCACGAACCCGATCACTGCAAACAGTGCGGCCAAGGGATTGGCCTCGGTGTACAGCAGGCCAACGCCTGCAATACCGAGCAGGGTTGCGTAGAGCAGCGCCAGTTTCAGTGAAACCAGGCCCTGCACCAGAACCCGGTTACGGGTTCTCTCCATTCGCTGATCGATATCGCGATCGATGCAGTTATTGAACACACAACCGGACGCAACGACCAGGGAAGTACCGATGACTGCAGCGAGGAACACGCCGAAATCGATATTTCCCTTGGAAGCCAGAAAAAAGCCACCTGCCACCGAAAGCACGTTACCGAAAATGATCCCCGGCTTGGTGATTTGGATAAAGTGCTTCAGTGACATCTGGTATTCCTCAATGCGCCATCATTTCGCGGTGGACGCTGAAAATGATCCACAGCGACAAGCCGACCAGCAGGACGATAACCATCGTGGTAAAGGCGAAGGCCATCACGTTGTTACGCTGCACGCTCGTGAAGTCCAGATGCAGGAAGTAATGCAGGTGCACCAGAATCTGGATGATCGCGAAGACCAGAACGATTGCGATCGTCATGTCCTTCGGCAGTGAAGGTGACATCACCAGGGCAAACGGAATGGCGGTCAGGATGATCGACAGTACGAAACCGATGACGTACGACTTCACTGAGCCGTGACTATTGTCTTCAGCGGAGTGATGCGAATTTGACATTACAAAGCTCCCATCAGATAGACAACGGTGAACACGCCGATCCAGACAACGTCCAGGAAGTGCCAGAACAGGCTCAGGCAGCTCAGGCGCGTCTTGTTGGTGTTGGTCAGGCCCTTCTTCTGGACCTGGAACATCATGATCGCCATCCAGATCAGACCACTGGTCACGTGGGCGCCGTGCAGGCCTACCAGCGCGAAGAACGCTGACAGGAAGCCGCTGCGGCTCGGACCGTAGCCCTCTTCGATCAGGTGATGGAACTCATAGATTTCCATGCCGATAAAGGCAGCACCGCACAGGAAGGTCAGTGCCAGCCAGCCCAGTACCTGGCTCTTATTGCCCTTGTACAGTGCCAGCATGGCAAAGCCGTAAGTGATACTACTGACCAACAGGAACGCGGTTTCCACTGCCACGAATGGCAGCAGGAAGATGTCCTGGCCCGACGGGCCGCCCGCGACACTGTTGACCATCACGGCGTACACCGCGAAGAACGAGGCGAACAACACGCAGTCGGTCATCAGGTACAGCCAGAAGCCGTAGACCGTCATGCCACCGCTGTCGTGGTGATCGTCATGCCCGTGATCATGGTCGTGACCGTGATCGTGGGCTCCGGAGTTGATTGCAATATTTGACATTGTTTAAACCTGTTCCAGCGAGGACTTGACAGGAGTGTATGCACCGTTGGCCGCCAGGACCTTGTGATGCTCACCTTCAATACGCGCTACATCTTCAGCCGGCACCATGTAGCCCTGGTCGTCACGGACAGCGTGAGCAACGAAGACGGCAATGGTCGCGACCAGGCTTGCGCCTACCAGCCACCAGATGTGCCAGATGAATGCGAAGCCGAAGACCGTCAGCAACATACCCATGTACAGGCCGGTAGCCGTGTTGTTAGGCATGTGGATCGCCGAGTAGCGGGCAGGAACCTTGTAAGCGGTACCGGCACGTTTCGCATCGGTGAACGGGTCGATATCGTCAGCTTTTGGCAGCTCGGCAAAGTTGTAGAACGGTGGAGGCGAAGAAGTGGACCATTCCAGGGTATGGCCATTCCATGGGTCACCGGTCAGATCGCGGTTGTTGTCGCGGTCACGGATACTCACGAACAGCTGGATCAGCTGAGAAGCGATACCCATGGCGATCAGCACGGCACCGAACAGCGCGACGTCCAGGTAGATGTTCCACTCTGGCATGTCGGTAGCGTTCAGACGACGGGTCATGCCCAGGAAGCCCAGCGCGTACAGCGGCATGAATGCGACGAAGAAGCCGACGATCCAGAACCAGAACGCTGCCTTGCCCCACTTCTCGTTCAGGGTGAAACCGAACGCTTTAGGGAACCAGAACGCGAAGCCGGCGATGTAACCGAATACCGCACCGCCGATGATGACGTTGTGGAAGTGAGCGATTACGAACAGGCTGTTGTGCAGCACGAAGTCAGCACCCGGGATCGCCAACAGAACGCCGGTCATGCCGCCGATCGAGAAGGTGACCATGAAGCCCAGGGTCCAGAGTACCGGTGCAGTGAAGCGCAGACGGCCCTGATACATGGTGAACAGCCAGTTGAACAGCTTCACACCCGTCGGGATCGCAATCAGCATCGTCGCCAGACCGAAGAAGGCGTTGACGTTGGCACCCGCCCCCATGGTGAAGAAGTGGTGCAGCCAGACCATGAAGCCCAGGATACAGATCGCACCGGAGGCGAAGATCATCGACTTGTGGCCGAACAGACGCTTGCCGGAGAACGTCGAGATGACTTCCGAGAACACGCCGAAGGCCGGCAGGATCAGGATGTACACCTCAGGGTGACCCCACGCCCAGAACAGGTTCACGTACATCATGGGGTTACCGCCCATTTCGTTCGTGAAAATGTGGAAGTCCAGGTAGCGGTCAAGGGTCAGGAACGCCAGGGTAGCGGTCAGGATCGGGAACGAAGCCACGATCAGGATGTTTGCCCAGGTGCAGGTCCAGGTGAAGATCGGCATGTCCATCAGTTTCATGCCAGGGGTACGCATCTTCAGCACGGTCACGAGGAAGTTGACCCCCGTCAGCGTCGTACCCAAGCCGGATAACTGTAGCGCCCAGATGTAGTAGTCAACCCCTACGCCAGGACTGTATTGCAACCCGGAAAGAGGCGGATACGCGACCCAGCCGGTCTTGGCGAACTCACCGACACCCAGGGAGATGTTGATCAGCAGCATACCTGCGACCAGCAGCCAGAAGCTCAGGGAGTTCAGGAACGGGAACGCCACGTCGCGAGCGCCGATCTGCAGAGGCAGAACGATGTTCATCAGACCCGTGAAGAACGGCATCGCCATGAAGATGATCATGATCACACCGTGAGCGGTGAAGATCTGGTCATAGTGTTCAGGCGGAAGGAACCCTTCGGAACCGTTCTGGGCCATCGCCAGTTGGGTACGCATCATGATTGCGTCGGCAAAACCGCGCAGCAGCATGACCATGGCAACGACGATGTACATCACGCCGATTTTCTTGTGGTCGACAGAGGTCAGCCACTCAGACCACAAGTACGTCCACTTGCGGAAATAGGTGATCAACCCGACAACCGCAATGCCGCCGAGCGCGATCATGGCAAGTGTCACCATGACTATGGGCTCGTGGAACGGCACCGCTTCCAGACTTAATTTGCCAAACATCGTTTACTCCTCTGCCCCAGCAGCTGAATTTTTGCCTTTTTCCGCACCAGCCTCACCGGCTACTTCCTTCTCACCAGCAACAACCTTCTTGCCCGGATTCATACCTTCATACTTGTCGATGACGATCTGGAACAGGTTCGGGGTGACCGAGGAAAAGAGTTCGACAGGGTTGCGTTCGCTTGGCTTGATCAACTCGGCGTATTCGGCCGTGCCAAGCTTTTTGGGCGAGCTCTTGACTTCGCTGACCCAGCTGTCGAAATCAGCCTGGCTGGTAGCGATGGCCTTGAACTTCATGCCGGTAAAGCCTGCGCCACTGTAGTTGGCCGAAATACCGTTGAATTCGTGATTCTCGTTGGCGATGAGGTGCAGCTTGGTGTGCATGCCCGCCATCGCGTAGATCTGACCACCCAGACCCGGGATGAAGAACGAGTTCATCACGCTGTCCGAGGTCACCTGGAAGTTGATCGGAGTCTTGGCCGGGAACACGATCTTGTTGACCGTGGCAATGCCGTAGTCCGGGTAGATGAATACCCATTTCCAGTCAACCGAGATCGCCTGGATGGTGACCGGCTTGACGTCCGAATCAAGCGGACGGTAAGGGTCCAGCGAGTGAGTCGAGACGTAGGTGATGTACCCCAGGAAGACCAGCAACAGCATGGGTACGCCCCAGACTGCGATTTCGATCTTGGTGGAGTGAGACCAGTCCGGCGTGTACTTGGCAGCCTTGTTCGATGCGCGATACTTCCAGGCGAAGATCAGGGTCATCAGGATGACCGGGATCACGACAATCAGCATCAGCAACGTTGCGATTACGATCAGGTTCCGCTGCTCGATACCCACCTGCCCTTTTGGATCGAGCAGAGGTACGCCATCGCATCCACTGAGCAAAAGCATACAGAAAAGGGCCAAGAAGCCAAAAAACCTGGGGTACCTTTTTTTACTCATTTCACGACCTCTAAAAGCAGCTTGCGCGGTGCAGTTGGGTTTCGACCGCCAACACTTCGCCCTGCCAGTGCCGGCTAATTTTTTTGAATTGAACAAGGGCCGCCGGTACGCACAGCGGCGTATCGACAAGTCCGGGTTTAGCTATGGATTCTTGTTTTTTGAGTTGCTGGAACTGCCCAAAACTTCGGGCAGACGCTTTCGACGCGGCCATCATACGCCCTCAGAGGCAAGCGTTGCGCTGCCTGTTCAGAGTGCACAGGGGACGCTCCAAGCCTCAAAATGCTGATCGTTCGGCCAAGCTGAACGACAAGTGACGGGGATTGTAGATACGTAAATTTTTAATGACTATGCCTAATTTTGTAACAGTTATTCTCTATATGCGTAACAATCCTCCTCCAAACGCCTCAGCGTACTCGAAAAAAGCCCCGTATTCACGGGGCGTTTTTAGCGAAAGCCCCTGAAGTTAGTAAGGTTTGCGACGATTGCGAATGATGCACGCCGGTACCAGAACTGCAGTCAGGACAAAAGCCGTCAGCGCCCATTGCGCGAGTGATAATCCGAGAACCGGCGGATATGGCGTGGTGCAGAAACCGCCGACCTGGAACCCTGTAGGAAACAGTGTAGCCAATGGCAGGCCATCGACAATCGGCTGCAACACGTCGATACCGCAACTGTCGGACGGATGGGCAAGGATCCAGACATGCCGGCCGGCAGCGGCAATGCCGCCAAGGGCGCTGAGGGTCACCAGGGTTTCAAACGCCGTGACGCTGCGACGCCCGGGCATGGCGGCGCCAATGAACGCAAAAATGGCGATGAACAACAGTGCGTATCGCTGCAGGATGCACAGCGGGCAAGGCGCTTCGTCCAGGACGACCTGCATGTACAGGGCGCCGCCGATCAGGGCCAGACAGATAATACCCAGCAAAACCAGAAAGCGCTTTTCGCGTCTCAGGTACAACGTGTTGTCGCTCATTCACATACCTTACTGAACTGATGAAAGGGTTGGTCAACGCCATGCAGCGTTCGCAGCCTGAACGGGGGTACGGCCTGGCTGCGCCAAGACGTGCGCGATGATCATCTGTCTGATTCGGCAACTCAAGCGTTGGCCAGCCATACGGACGCATTTGCCGGTCAGGTGGTCTGCGCGGCAGCACATCCACAACCGGCAGGACGCTTTTGCAGGAACCGGGTGCAAAGCCCTTCTATATATAGAAGGGTGCGTCAGTTTGTCGCAGCTCTTCTTCTATATATAGCTGCGGTATTTTGTCGCAGGGTGCCTTTCTGTCAAAGCACTATGGCGTGCGAAACCGCGACGCAGGTCGTCGGAAGGCAGAGAGCGACAATGTGCCGCCCTCTCCCGGTTTGACGCAACCGAAGCCAGACTGCCACTATCGGCACATGGGCAGCCAGTTTGTCGGGCCCGCCGTGGTGTGGTGCAACGGCTTTCAATGGCAAGCGAACGGACGCGCTCGGCTGTCGGTTAAAAATCCTCAAGCCTGCCGGCCGCAGGTCGATAACCTGTCATAGAAAGTTGTTTGCCGCTACCAGGCGACGAAATACCTACAGCCAGAAGGTTCATATGTCCAAGAACGTCCGAGCAGATTCACTTTCGCTGCTCCTCTTCACGTTGCGCAGCGGCAAGCTGATGGCGATCAACCTGCTCAAGGTCAGCGAGATCATTCCCTGCCCGCCTCTGACCCATCTTCCCGAATCGCACCCACACGTCAAAGGTATTGCGACGCTACGTGGCTCGTCACTGTCGGTTATCGATCTGAGTCGTGCGATCGGCGAGCGTCCACTGGCCGATCCCGACGGTGGCTGCCTGATCGTCACGGATGTCAGCCGCTCGAAACAGGGCCTGCACGTTCAGGCCGTCAGCAAGATTGTGCATTGCCTGACCACCGATATCCGTCCGCCGCCCTACGGGTCGAGCAGCAAGTCGTTCATCACCGGGGTCACCCAGGTCGACGGCGTGCTGGTGCAAGTACTGGACATCGAAAAAGTGATCCACGGCATCGCCCCTGCACAGATCGTCGTGCAGTCGACGGAGCTGGCCAAAGAGGATGCGGAACTGCTGAGCAAGGCGCGGATTCTGGTCGTCGATGACAGTCAGGTTGCCCTGCAGCAGTCGATCATTACCTTGCGCAATCTCGGCCTCGAATGCCACACGGCGCGCAGTGCCAAAGAGGCTATCGACGTTCTGCTCGACCTGCAGGGTACTGCGCGACAGATCAACGTGGTGGTGTCCGATATCGAGATGTCGGAGATGGACGGCTATGCCCTCACCCGCACGCTCCGGGATACGCCGGACTTCAGTGATCTGTACATTCTGCTGCACACCTCGCTCGACAGCGCGATGAACAGCGAGAAGTCACAGATCGCCGGGGCCAATGCCGTGCTGACCAAGTTCTCGTCACCCGAGTTGACCAAATGCCTGATCGAGGCCGCGCGTACGGTCGTCGCCCAAGGGCTCTGATCCCTGAGCGCACGGCGACACAACGTCCGAACCTGACCGATGCATCCGCCGCTCATTACTGGCTGATGCGTCGGGATCTTGCAGTGCCAGTGCCCATCCCGGCCTGGCCGCCTGGCATCCAGCCACATCCCTTCACGCTTGAGCGAGCCGCAGAGGTTCACCGCCTGCTGACTCTGGGTTATGGCAGCGCCGCAGGCTGCGTGGCGGATTATCCGGACTGGCTGGCTGCATTCGAACACGATCCCGACTGCGATCCGTCGCTGTGCTTTCTGGCCATGCGTGACGAAACGGTAGTCGGTGTGATCGTGTGCTGGACCAGCGCATTCATCAGGGACCTGGTTGTGCACCCTGATGTGCGACACAGCGGGATCGGCCACGCCCTGCTCAATCATTTGTTCGCCCACCTGCATACGCGCAATGAAGCAGCGGTCGACCTTCACGTCATGGAAAACAACCTGGCGGCGCGGCGGCTTTACGAAAAATCCGCAATGGCCTATCTCAAGCGTTTCGACATTCCTGCAGCCTGAACCCGCTGTTCACGGCCCGGCGACTGGCGCGCAACTTGCTTCCCGAGACACATCAAGCGAGTGAGTGACCAATTGTTGTCGCTTGCAGCCTAACTGTTGGACGGGTCATCGAGATAATGGACACCAAGTTTTCCTGCGTGGGTTGTGGCGGCTGTTGCACCGACCATCACGTACCGTTGACGCTCAACGAAGCCGCGCAGTGGGCGGCCGATGGCGGCAACGTCATCGTGCTGACCGAGGCATTTTTGAGCAATGGTTATGGGGTTTCCGAGGCGCAGCTCACCCATGCCAGCCGTCGCTCGACCGAGGTCAGCAGTGGCAGTACGACAGCCTTTGTGGCGATCACCTTCGCAGCCTACAACGTCGGGCGCTGCCGGAATCTTGACGAGAAGAACCTGTGTCGCATCTACGAGCGCCGGCCACTGGTGTGCCGGATCTATCCGATGGAGATCAATCCACACATTCCGTTGCGCCCGGAGAACAAGGGCTGCCCGCCAGAGTCCTGGGAGCAGGGTCCGGACCTTATCGTTAACGACAGGCTGGTCGATACTCAACTGATGGACCTGATCGAACAGTCGCGTCAGGCCGATCGGGATGAAATAGACACCAAACAGCTGATTTGCCAGAAGCTGGGCATTCGCACCACCGCCCTCAAGGGCAACGGTTTCGTCGCCTACCTGCCGGACATGGGCGCGTTTGCTGCCGCCATCGAAGAGGTCAAAAACCCTGCACAGGAGGGGCAAGCCCAAGGCTCGAAGTGGGAATTTCACGTCGCCGGCCAGCACGTTCTGGACACCCTGCAACAGGAAGGTGCCGAGGTGACTGACCGGCAGCCGGTTTCCTACCTGTTCATTCCTTTGCAGGCGGCCTGACAGGATCTCTCAGGCAATCAGCGCTTGCCCATCGACCTGCGGGTGCCAGCCGGCGCGACGCCCGGGGTCTTGTGGTGGCCGTGCTTGTTGTTTTTCTGATGCCACGCCGGCTCTTTTTTGGCCTGGGCAAACTCCGAAGGCTTGAACGGAAAGCTGAAAGGCGCAATGACAGCCCTCTTTTCAGTGTCTGCGACGGAGTCGGCTGCGGCGTCTTGAACAGGAGGTTGTTCAGGCGTGGTCATGGTGTCACCAGAAAGTCGAATTGGCCGGGCAAATGCCCGCGGCCGCGCAGCATACATTAATCGCCGCACAACCGCCCGAGCCTCCTGTCGCCGTCATTTGTAGAACAGATCGACCATCACCTCGGCATTGAACGGTCCGGGCCTTGGCATGTTGGTGTTCCACAGCAGTTCGGCATTGAAGTCCGCCCTGGCTGTGTTGGTTTCGCCGAGCAATTCCGCCAGATGGAATGGCTCGTTGTAACGTAGCGGCTGACCGTTTACTGCGCTGGTAATGCGTATCCCCAATGAATCATTACCGACGGGGATCAGCAGCTCGCCAGACAGAGTGCCTGTCACCGGCCTGAAACGCGCATCAATGCTGAACGGCGAATCACAGCTGCGGCTGGTCAGCAGGGAGAATGTCTGGGTAGCAGTCACTTTGCCAATCGCCACCTGGTGTATCGCAACGTCGCCAAATTCCACGGTTTCCGGGAGCACCTGCAGATCGGCATCGCAGGCCACGAACCTCAGCCCCCGCAGGTTATTGATCACATAACTGAGGCTGCGCCCTGACAGCCGACTCGGGTCTGTCGCGCCGCCCAGTTGAAAGAACCGGTAATCCAGCAGGTCACTGGCCAAACCGGAGGGCGGTGTAGCGCCGAACTTCTGGATGAATACCGAAAACGCCAGGCTGAAACGCACCTTCGGGCAGTTTTCGAGCGTGTTCTCACCCTCGCGACACATCGGCAGGTAGCTGCCGGTACTCACTCGTCCACTGCCTTGGATGTGATCGATACCCTGTAACGTCATTCCGGCACGAATCCCCTGACCGATCGAACGATTGTCCGGATTCAGGTAGATAAAAATCTCCTGCGCTTCGGACTGCCAGCCCTCTGTGGCGCATTCGACCTGAACGTTCAGAGGTTCGGAACGCCATACCACTTCCCCGTCGGGAATCGACTCCGGGATTGCCACCGTACTGCTCAGGTCATCGTGAATTTCGGTTTCGCCCGTCCCTTGAGTGGTACAGATCAGCGCGAAGGTGGAAGCCGGATGCAGTAACAACAACACGGCGAGGGATCGCAGCCAGCCTCTGGCAGAGAGATGTTTCATATCAGCATTCGTCCTGAATGGAATTATTTTTCGGCAGCCTGGCGGTAGTGGCCGTCTGCCCGGTGAGCTGTGCGCAATGGATCCGTCGGCCGCCGTAGTCGGTCAGCGCCTGGTAGGAAAAACGATGTGTGGCAGAGCGCTCGACACTCGCCGGCACAACCATCGCGACCTGTGCGCCCGGCGCCAGCAACAGATGATCGCCAAGCTGCACCCCGTCGATACGCAGCGCTTGCAGGGCAGCGTGATAGGGCGTCGGGTTACTGACCGTCAGCAACAAGGCGTGAGACGGGTCATGAGTCAGTGTCCACAGCAGCCGCGCGGGAGTGTCGGCCGGATCACCGTCAAGGCCGGGGGGCCGGTAGAACACGTTGATGCGTTGGCGCACGGCGATGTTCAACTGCCCCGCACCGTCCTGGCGTCGGGGTATCTCAAGCACGTAAAGATGCAGCAGCGACTCGTGTTTCTGCGGCATGCCTGCGCCCTGATACAGCACGCGCAAGGTCTGCCTGCCGCCCACCGGCAGGCGTGAAAGCGGTGGCGTGACCACGAATGGCAGCGCCTTGCGAAGCTCACCCGGGGCGTCGTCGTCATCCACTGCGTCACTGAGCCAGGCCTGTAAAAGTGCCTCGGACTTGCCGCGATTGCGCACCTCGAGCGTGACCTCGCGATACTGCCCGTCGAAAATCAGCCGCGTTCCGCTCAGCGAAACAGCCCCGTGCGCCGCCAGGCCGCTCGTCAACAGCACAGCCGTCAACACCGCCTTGCATGAGCCAGCGAAAGCGCTCATCGGCATATCACCCTGATCCGCTCGTAGGCACGCGACGGATCTCTGGGCGGTAGCGAGAATGTTGCCTGACAACGTTGATCGGACCAGCGCACCCACAGGCTGCCGGCATCCTGCTCGCTGAGCACCAGCGCCTGACTGCCGGGATCGACCACTGCCAGCGCCCTGCCCTGTTCATCTTCGACACTGGCACCCAGCGGCACTTTGCTGCCATCGACGCGTACCAGTTCGAACTGGACCCGGCGGCCCACATTGGCCTTGAAGCGCACCACCGGTATCGCGCCCCTGCGCGGCACGATCTGGGTAATAGCGTTTTCCAGATCGACATCAGCGCCCAGTTGCCGGGTATCCAGGCTGACCCAGTTGGTGCGGTAGGCCTGCGCATAGGGCAGAACCGCATAGCCGTTGCCGGCGGTCTCGACGTTACTGAACGACTTCAAGCGGGCGCCACCGACGTCGGGCACCTGAACCAGAGCAAAGGTTTCTCCCAAGGTCTGCCCCAGGTTCACGCCACCGGCATGCGCCACCAGCGAACCTGCGGCGGACAGGCTGAATGCATCGTAGTCCTGGCCCTGGCTATAACCGGCCTCGAAACGGCCGAACGCAGTGCTGGTGCTGACCTTGCCTGCGCCGAAACTGCCGGAGCTGCTGTCACGTCCAGCCTGTACCGAATAGAACGTATCGCGGTCGCCCGGCACCTGACCGTTGAGCCCGGCCTGCGCGTTGTACTCGCCGCGGCTGTCGCGCACCGCGTTGAAAGACAATCGCGACGAGCCGGGGCTGGAGCCGAGCGGCAGGGTCACGCTCAAGGCAACACGATTGTCGGTGCTCGCGTCACCGCTTCGCCCGAAATCCTCGTTGCGTTCGATGGACAGGCTGTAATTGAGCGAATACCAGGCCGCGTTATAGGACAGGTAAAGCTGCCGGGTCTTGCCGGACAGGTTCCAGTAGCGCTGCTCGGACGCCGTCAGGCTCAGCGACGCCGACTGGCCAGGCACTATCTGAGTGATGCTGAGTTCCAGCCGATCCCGCGCCAGCCCAGAGGCCCGCAATTGCCGCAGCGCGCCGCTGTCGCTGACGTGCTGGTTCAGGGTCCGGTATTGCTCGGTCGAATATCGATAACCGGCCACTGCCAACGTGGTGTCGGTGACATCCAGCGTATTGGCATAACGCACGCGCAGGCTCTGGCCACTGCGCGCCCGCTGAGCCACCTTGCTGACCGAGCGGGTAAGGTCCATCGACACCGCGCCCAGCCCGGTGTTGATCCCGGTGCCTATGTTCGCGGCCTGGTAATCCTCGGCCAGTTGCACCCCGGCAAACCCGGTAATCCGTTCGGAAAGACCGTAGATCAGGGCCGCACTGGCAAATGCCGGAGAGGCCTGCTGATCGTCGTTGTTGTCGACCTGCCCACCGGCCAGGCTGTAGCGCAACGAGCCTGCGGGAACCATGATCGGCAGCGACGCGTAGGCCTGAGTGAAGGTTCTTACACGCCCGTCGGCTTCGATGACAGACACCGACAAGTCGCCATTGGAGCCACTGGGATAGATATCGGCAATCTCGAACGGCCCGGGCGACACACCGCCGCTGTAGAGCAGAAAGCCGTTCTGGCGAACTTCCACGGTCGCATTGGTTTCGGCAATCCCGCGGATGACCGGGGCATAGGCCCGCTCGCTGTCAGACAGCATGCCATCGTCAGAGGCCAGCGCCGCGCCCCTGAAGCGGACACTGTCGAATACCTGCGAATCGGTGAACGTCTCGCCCAGCGTGAGCTGGCTTTTCAGGGTGGTGATGTCACGCTGCGCGAAGGTACGATTGCTGCGATAACGCCAGGGCCTGTCACTGCCGCCGACCAGAGAGGACTCGTTGCGCAAACGCCAGGCGCCGACGTTCAGCCCGTTTCGCAGCCCCACGTAGTACTGCTCCGTTTCCAGGCCCTTGTTACGCCGCCGGCTGCCATTGAAGTTGTAGTTGATAAAGCCTGCGGTCTCGCCCTGATCCCAAAGCTCCGGCGACACATAACCGCGAGCACCGCGTGACATCACCGCTTGCGGCACGCTGATTGTCAGTCGCAACGCACCGGGCTGATAGTCGACGCGAGCAAATTCGACACGCGCAGGCAGGTCGAAACAGGCTTGGGCAGATACCTCACCTGACGGTAGACGACTCAAGTCCAGACCAAAGCTCTGTAGCATCTCGAGCGACAGGCAGGGCTCGATCAGGCCTGACAGCGGATTTTTCAAAAAGCGGATGTCGCGCCTGCCGCTCAGTTTGCGATTGACGTAGATATCAACCCGGTAAGTACCGGGCAGTACGCTATTGGAGCGCAGAAACTCCTGAAGGTCAGCCGGCTGATCGCTTCCCTGGATAAAAGCCGTATTGAATCTGGCTGCCCCGTCGCCACCCGACGAGGCGGCCGACGCGCTGACCGCACACATCAACGTCAATCCGAAACCGATACCCAGCGCACCGCGTCGGGGGTGAGGGAGCGCGCACTGGGCAATAACTCCCTTATTAACTTCTTTGCGCCATTCCATAGCGGTCTTCACTCTACTTCGGCTGTCGCGCGCGCCGTGCAATCCTTTTACACAGACGCAGGTCTGCCGGGCTGTCTTGTCACTGAGGCCCGACGGTTTGAATAGTGAACGCTGACAGTGGATGCGCCAGCTTATCGGGGCGACGCCTTGCCGGCGTTAACCGGTTGTTTGTTGCCAAGGGTTGCCTGATAAGGCACTTGTCCGCCGTAGTCATTGAGACTGACGAAACTCAGAACCAACGGCGCACTTGCCGGTGTGTGCTGTAACGGAATACGCAGACGCTGATGTGGCGCCAGCATCTGACTGTCCAGAAGGGCAAGTTCAGTGTCATGTTGACGTATGGAAATCCGGAGCATGGAGACATGGTAGGGGCCGGGATTTTCGACCTGCACACCGGTGTCATCGACCCGTTGCCAGTTCAGTTTTTCCGGCGCCTGCTGTGGATCACCCTGCAAACCATCAGGCCGGAAGAAGACTTTTATGCGTTGACGTACCGCGATCTGCAGCGTGTTTTCTGCTGCGCTCTGGGGTATTTCCTGAACATTGAGCCATAACACCGACTCACGATCGGTGGGCATGTCGGTACCGGAATGAATGATCCGCAATAGTTGCCTGCCACCACCGGCCATACGCGCAAGCGCGGGTGTGACAATAAACGGCAGGTTCTGCAGGCCTTCGTTATTGCTGGCCGCCGCCGTCGGAGATTCAAGCCAGGACTGCAGGAGAATCTCCCCCCCGCCACTGTTGTGCACCCCCAGACTGACCTCTTTGTCGTTGCCCTGGTAAATGACTCGCGTTGTATTCAATACGATGCCCGCCTGAACGGTGGATGCGCAGAACAACCACGCAACAAGCATCGTGTAGCGAAAAAAATCGGAAAACATGCTGGCGTTCGCCTTGAATTCGGTAGAGGACAGAGCGAGCACGGCCCGCCCTGTCCGACACGATTACTCGTAATCCATCACGAACGGCAGAAAGCCGTCGGCATTACCCGGATTGGTGGGCGTGCCGTTAAGCACATACACCGCGCCAAAATTGATTTCAGCGGTGGCACCGCTGGCGCCATCCTTGATGAGTGTGGTGTCGACGGTTTCGTCGCCGCTCAGATCCATCAACACGCTGGAGGCATTGAGCAGGCCGATACCGACGCCATCTGCCGCACCGGTGGTGCGCAGGAGTTTCGCGTCGTTGTTGTCCAGGCCACTGCCGTTACGGGCAATAAGGCGCATCTTCACCATGTTGTATTGGTCGGCACCCGCACTGCAGTTGACCAGCAACTGGATGGGGGAAGCCGTTTCGAATCGGCTTTCGCTCGATACACCGATATCGGAGAAGGACACGTTGCCCAGGTCGATATTGATTTCGCCAGGGTTGGTCCCCGTACTGACACCCGTGCCCGGCCCCACATCGCAGGAGATATTGGTCAGTGTTCCGTTGAAGACCATTGTGCCGTTGTTCGCAGCACTGGCGGTACCTGCCATGCCAGCGCCCATTACGCCCAGAACTGCCAATGTAAGAGAAAGCTTTTTCATGCTAACGACCTTCCTTGTGTTATTTCGTGTGTGCCCGCTATCGGACGGTGAGCACTATAGAGCCAGGTCTATTTCAGTGCTGTCAGCTCGATAACTTTCACCCCGCAGACAACACAACACAACACGCAGGACAGGTCTGTAGGAATAATTATAAGTGGTGCCTTGCACACTGATAAAAACCCTTTTCAATACAGAAGCGCGCCCTTACTCAGGCACAGACTGCCGACGCCTTCACTGTGGCCGAGGTTATGTATCGTTCAAACTTTACAGGCACTGGACTGCCCCTTGAAAGCGTGACAGTCCGGACGAGAAAACACGACAGACCGGTAGTTACTGATAGCTCAACGTGACCACTGCAGCACTTGCCTGCAGGGCTTCTCCGTCGATTAACACGGCGGCAGGCAGCACCTGATACTGCGTCACGAAGGGCATTGCCTGCTCACCACAGACATTGCGTTCGGTGCTCACATGAATAGTGACTCCGGGTGCAACTTCCAGCGTTCGCGAATGAACACCGGGCGCCGTCATCTCTGTACTGGAAATCATGCAACTGCTGTTGACAATACTGCCACGCAACGTAATTGCACCGTCCTTTGCCCATGACGAAGCGGGAGCAGCCAGCAGCAACGTCGACAGGATTGCGACCCACAAACGTTTATCAAGGGACCGTAACTTCACCATCACTTTTCCGTTCGATTTCTGACTGCTCATGGCGTACTCCATTCATAGACTCATACGATAATTTAAGTTGATGAGAGAATGACCTGCCAGAAACCTACTTAGGAAAATGTAGGAAAACTCCTAGGACTTTATAAACATCTGGACAACTATCTCTTCAACATAGATATCGTCCGATTCCGACTTTTCTTGACTGCACGCCACACCCGCTGGAGGCTTTCTGACAAACCTGACAGCTGAAAGTCATTCTGTTGACCGGGTTTGCAGGCTATAAGGAAGCTGTAAAAAACATCTCTCCCGTACCGACATTTGGCGTTTTCTTCATATGCGCAGAAAGACCCTGACCGTCACCGCCGTCGTCCTGGTGATCGCCTGTGCGGCGATTGCCGGCTGGAAACTGACACGCCCGGCCGCACTCCCCAAAAATGCCGCTGCCGCTGTGCCCGTCAAAGTGATCACGGTCAGCCTTGAAGACGTACCGCGTTTCGTCACAGGGATCGGATCGGTGCTGTCGCTGCAAAGCGTGGTGATCCGCCCCCAGGTGGATGGGGTGCTGACGCGTGTGTTGGTCAAGGAAGGTCAGCAGGTCAAGGCCGGGGACCTGCTGGCAACGCTGGATGACCGCTCTATCCGGGCCGCGCTGGAGCAGGCGCGTGCCCAGTTGGCGCAAAGCAAGGCGCAGCTGGACGTCGCGCAACTGGACCTCAAGCGCTATCGCCAGCTCACCCAGGACAATGGCATCTCGCGGCAGACATTCGACCAACAGCAGGCAATGGTCAGGCAACTCGAAGCCACGGCGAAAGGCAACGAAGCGAGCATCAACGCCTCACAGGTGCAGCTGTCCTACACCCAGATTCGCTCGCCGGTGACGGGACGGGTCGGTATTCGCAACGTCGATGAAGGCAACTTCCTGCGCGTCAGCGATGCTGCAGGGCTGTTTTCAGTGACCCAGATCGACCCGATTGCCGTGGAGTTTTCCCTGCCACAGCAAATGTTGCCGACCCTGCAGGGGCTGATTGCCGAGCGTAACGCTGCGACCGTCAAGGCGTATCAGGGCGACGGCGCGGCCAACGGCCTGCTGCTGGGTGAAGGCACGCTTTCATTGATCGACAATCAGGTGTCGGCAAGCACCGGTACGATCCGCGCCAAGGCGCAATTCAAAAACCCCGGCGAGCAACTCAGGCCGGGGCAACTGGTGACCGTGAAGATCCAGACCGGTATCGAACTCAACTCGCTGAAAGTGCCGCCACAAGTGGTGCAGCGCGGCGTTGACCTGCACTTCGTCTATCGGCTCACTGCCGATAACAAGGTAGAAGTCGTACCCGTCAAAGTGCTCTATCAGGACAGCGAACAGACACTGATCAGCGGGCCGCGTGCTGGCGATGTACTGGTCAGCGACGGCCAGTCGCGGCTACGCCCCGGGGCAACGGTCGAAGTGATCACCGCGCCTGCTGCGGATGTCGCGAGCGCGCAAGTGGAGCCCGCACGATGAACGGCCGGGGCTCGGTATCGGCGTGGTGCATCGACCACCCGGTGGCCACCTTGTTGCTGACCTTCGCACTGGTACTGCTGGGGGTCATTGCCTTTCCACGGCTGCCGATCGCGCCGTTGCCGGAAGCGGAATTCCCGACCATCCAGGTCACCGCGCAGCTCCCCGGCGCCAGCCCCGAAACCATGGCGTCTTCGGTTGCCACGCCACTGGAAGTGCAGTTCAGTGCGATACCGGGCATGACCCAGATGACCTCCAGCAGCGCACTGGGCTCCACCAACCTGACGCTGCAATTCACGCTCAACAAAAGCATCGACACTGCGGCCCAGGAAGTCCAGGCCGCCATCAATACCGCAGCCGGACGCCTGCCGGCCGACCTGCCCAGTCTGCCGACCTGGCGCAAGGTCAACCCGGCCGACAGCCCGGTGCTGATCCTCAGCGTGAGTTCCAGCCTGATCCCCGGCACAGAACTGAGCGACGTCACCGAAACCATTCTGGCGCGCCAGCTCAGCCAGATCGAAGGCGTGGGCCAGGTCTTCATCACCGGTCAGCAACGTCCGGCGATTCGTGTTCAGGCCGCTCCCGAGAAACTGGCTGCGCTAGGGCTGACCCTGGCCGATATTCGCCTGGCGGTGCAGCAGACCAGCCTGAACCTGGCCAAGGGCGCGCTGTACGGCAAGGACAGTATTTCGACCCTGTCTTCCAACGACCAGTTGTTCAAGCCGCAGGACTACGCGCAACTGATTGTTTCCTACAAGAACGGCGCACCCGTCCAGCTCAAGGATGTGGCACGGGTTGTCGCGGGCTCGGAAAACGCCTACGTCAAGGCCTGGTCCGGCGATCAGCAAGGCGTCAACATCGCCATCTTCCGCCAGCCGGGCGCCAACATTGTCGACACCGTGGACCGTATCCAGCGTGAACTGCCACGCCTGCAGGAAATGCTCCCGGCCAGCGTCGATGTCTCGGTACTCAACGACCGCACCCGTACCATCCGTGCCTCGCTGCATGAAGTGGAAATGACCCTGATGATAGCGGTGCTGCTGGTGGTCGCGGTCATGGCGCTGTTCCTGCGCCAACTGTCAGCCACCCTGATCGTCAGTGCGGTACTCGGGGTCTCGCTGATTGCCAGCTTTGCGATGATGTACCTGTTCGGCTTCAGCCTGAACAACCTGACACTGGTGGCCATCGTGGTCGCGGTCGGTTTCGTGGTGGACGACGCCATCGTGGTGGTCGAGAACATCCACCGTCATCTCGAAGCCGGTCAGGGCATGCGCGAGGCCGCGATAAAGGGCTCAGGGGAAATCGGCTTTACCGTAGTGTCGATCAGTTTCTCACTGGTGGCGGCGTTCATTCCGCTGTTGTTCATGGGCGGCGTGGTCGGGCGACTGTTCAAAGAGTTCGCTCTGACCGCAACCGCGACCATCCTTATTTCGGTGGTCGTCTCCCTGACCCTCGCGCCGACCCTGGCCGCCTTGTTCATGCGCGCGCCCACCCATCACCCGCATCAGAAACCGGGGTTCGGTGAACGCCTGCTCGCCTCCTACGAGCGTGGCTTGCGCAAGGCCCTGGCCCATCAGCGGCTGATGCTTGGCGTGTTCGGCCTGACCCTGGCGCTGGCAGTGGTCGGTTACATCCTCATCCCCAAAGGCTTCTTTCCGGTCCAGGACACCGCTTTTGCACTCGGGACCACCGAGGCAGCTGCCGACATCTCCTACCCGGACATGGTGGAAAAACACCTGGAACTGGCAAAGATCGTCGGCGCGGACCCTGCGGTGCTGGCGTTCTCGCATTCGGTCGGTGTTTCAGGCAGCAACCAGACCATCGCCAACGGCCGCTTCTGGATCTCGCTCAAGCCACGCGCCGAACGCGATGTGTCGGTCAGTGAGTTCATCGACCGCCTGCGCCCCAAACTGGCCAAGGTCCCGGGCATCGTTCTGTACCTGCGCGCCGGGCAGGACATCAACCTCAGCTCCGGCCCGAGCCGCAGTCAGTACCAGTACGTGCTCAAGAGCAACGACGGCGAACTGCTCAACACCTGGACGCAACGGCTGACTGAAAAGCTGCGCAGCAACCCGGCGTTTCGCGACATGTCCAACGACTTGCAACTGGGCGGCAGCGTCACGCACATCGACATCGACCGCAGCGCTGCCGCGCGATTCGGCCTGACCACGGCCGATGTCGACCAGGCACTGTACGACGCGTTCGGCCAGCGGCAGATCAGCGAGTATCAGACGGAAGTCAACCAGTACAAGGTGATCCTTGAACTGGACGCCCAGCAGCGCGGCAAGGCTGAAAGCCTGGCGTACTTCTACCTGCGCTCACCGCTGACCAGCGAAATGGTGCCGCTGTCGGCGCTGGCCAAAGTCAGTGCGCCGCGCATGGGACCGTTATCGATCAGCCATGACGGGATGTTTCCGGCGGCGAACCTGTCGTTCAACCTGGCACCCGGGGTCGCCTTGGGCGATGCCGTGCGCATGCTCGATCAGGCCAAGAACGAGATCGGCATGCCCGCCTCGATCATCGGCAGCTTCCAGGGTGCGGCACAGGCGTTCCAGAGCTCGCTGGCCAACCAGCCGTGGCTGATCCTAGCGGCGCTGGTGGCGGTGTATATCATTCTGGGGGTGCTCTATGAAAGCTTCGTGCACCCGCTGACCATCATCTCCACCCTGCCCTCGGCAGGTATCGGCGCATTGTTGCTGTTGTGGATGATGGGCCAGGACTTCTCGATCATGGCCCTGATCGGCGTGGTGTTGCTGATCGGTATCGTCAAAAAGAACGGTATTCTGCTGGTGGACTTTGCCCTGCAGGCCCAGCGCGAGCAGGGCCTCACGCCCCAGGAAGCCATTTATGAGGCCTGCATCACCCGCTTCCGACCGATTATCATGACCACCCTCGCCGCGCTGCTCGGCGCGCTGCCGCTGATGCTCGGTTTCGGCGTCGGTTCCGAATTGCGTCAGCCGCTGGGCATTGCCGTGGTCGGCGGCCTGCTGGTGAGCCAGATGCTCACGTTGTTCACCACGCCGGTCATTTATCTGCAACTGGAGCGGCTGTTTCATCGACGTCACCCGGCGCCCGACGCACCGGCGCTGGCCCTGCACAAGTGAGAGTCACCCGATGCGCGTGCTGATTATCGAAGACGAAGAGAAAACCGCCGACTACCTGCGTCGGGGCCTGACCGAACAGGGCTATGCCGTGGACGTGGCGCGCGACGGGATCGAAGGCCTGCACCTGGCGCTGGAGAATGACCATGCGATCGTCATTCTCGATGTGATGCTCCCGGGCCTGGATGGTTTTGGTGTGTTGCGTGCGTTGCGCGCGCGCAAACAGACACCCGTGATCATGCTGACCGCACGCGAGCAGATCGACGACCGCATTCGCGGCCTGCGCGAAGGCGCGGATGATTACCTGGGCAAACCGTTTTCCTTTCTGGAACTGGTCGCCCGTCTGCAGGCCCTGACCCGGCGCAGCGGTGGCCATGAACCGGTACAGATCACCATCGCCGACCTGTGGATAGACCTGATCAGTCGCAAGGCGACCCGTGCCGGCCTGCGCCTGGACCTGACCGCCAAGGAGTTTTCGCTGCTCAGCGTGCTGGCCCGACGTCAGGGCGACATTCTCTCCAAGACATCCATCGCCGAGATGGTCTGGGACATCAACTTCGACAGCGATACCAATGTGGTCGAAGTCGCGATCAAGCGCTTGCGGGCCAAGCTCGATGGCCCTCACGAGCACAAGCTGCTGCACACCATTCGCGGCATGGGCTACGTGCTGGAGAACCGCAGTGCGGGTTGATTCGATTGCTTTACGCCTGAGCGGGATGTTCGCGCTGGTGGCACTGGTGGTGTTCCTGCTGATCGGCTGGGCCTTGTACCTGCAGGTCGACAAGAGCCTCGACCTGCTGCCCCGCGCGGAAGTGGATGCGCGCTACAGCGTGCTGGAATCGGCGGTCAATCGTTTCGGCAACCCGGAGCACTGGGGCAAGATCAAGAACAAGCTCAGTTTGCTCAGCGAAGAGGACAAGCGCCTGCGCTTCTGGGTGGTGAGTGACAATCCGCTCTACGAGTTCGGCAATCCCGGTGCGGACATTCGTCGTTTTGCGCACGGGCCGCTGGGCATGCACGACCTGAGACTGGCAGATCATCCGTTTTCGTTCAAAGTGCTGGTCAGCGAGTTTCCCGCCAAGGAACAGCGTCCGGCACTGCGCTTTCTGACCGCCATCGACACCGAGACGTTCTGGCACACGCAACACTCGCTGCTGGTCGCCCTGATCAGCCTGGCCACGCTGGGCATTCTGCTCGCGTCGGCGCTGGGCTACTGGGTCGCGCGAATTGGCCTGCGACCGCTGACCAGCCTCTCGCAGGAAGTCCAGAAGCTCGCCCCGCCACGGCTGTCCGGACGCTTGCAGCTGTCGCCGCTGCCGCCGGAACTCGAGCAATTCGTCGCCTCATTCAACTCCACGCTTGAACGCGTCGAGCAAGCCTACTCGAGGCTGGAGTCGTTCAATGCCGATGTGGCACACGAGCTTCGTTCGCCGCTGACCAATCTGATCGGTCAGACCCAGGTAGCGCTGACCCGCGGCCGCTCTGCCGAACATTATTTCGAGGTGCTGCAGTCGAATCTCGAAGAGCTGGAGCGCCTGCGCTCGATCATCAACGACATGCTGTTTCTGGCCAGCGCCGATCAGGGCACCAGGGTCAAGGCACAGACCTGCACCTCACTGGCTGAAGAAGTCGCTACAACGCTGGATTACCTGGACTTCATTCTGGAAGACGCGCACGTGCAAGTCCGTGTCAACGGCGACGCCAGCGCGCCGATTGAAAAATCCCACTTGCGCCGAGCGCTGATCAACCTGTTGCATAACGCCGTCCAGCACACCGGCGCTGGCGAGGTCATTGAAGTCAACATCGAATCCCGCGATGCCCATGTCACTGTCAGCGTGACCAATCCGGGCGTACACATCGCTCAGGAACATTTACCCAGACTGTTCGAGCGCTTTTATCGGGTGGATGCCTCACGCAGCAACAGCGGCGCCAATCACGGCCTGGGGCTGGCCATCGTCAAGGCGATTGCCTTGATGCATGGCGGCACCGTGTTCGTGAACAGCGACAAGGGCGCCAATACTTTCGGCATCCAGCTGCCCCGCTGACACCTGAAAATACTGACTGCACTGACCGTTTTCACGGCCCTCAATGTGCGCCTGTTCGCAGCATTTTAAATACACTTGCTTTATTCACATTCCCTTCATATGAGGCTATAAGGAGCGTGTTATACACGCGTCATTAAGTTCCCCAAATAACTGATAATTTTATTAACCGATTATCAAGAATCATTCGTCTGCAGGTAGAACAACCGATGATGGTGTTTGCGTTTTCTCGGCAAGCCCGGCTCAGATGGACCCGTCCGGAGCTGATATTGATTTTCGGCAGCTCGGTTTCAATGCTCGCCATTCTGGCGATCGTGGCGTCTCTACTGGCCCGGGAGCGCGACGACGCAGCACAGACAGCAGCACGTGCAGCATCCAATATCGTGCGTTTGATTGATGCCGACGTCATGCGTAACGCAGAACTTTACGACTCTTCCCTGCAGGGTATGATCAGTGCGTGGCAGCGTCCGGACCTTCAGCAACTGTCGCCTGAACTGCGCCAACTTGTACTGTTTGATCGCGCCACTGCCGCCTCTTACAAGGGCGATCTGGTATTGCTCGATAACCGCGGCGAGATATTGGCTGATTCTTTATCTGTCATTCCTCGACAGGACAACTTTTCTGACCGCGCCTATTTCAAGGACCATGCAACCGACCGCTCTTTGACGCTACATGTCAGCGCGCCGTACAAGACGCGCTGGGGCTACAAGGACTGGTGCATCAGTTTCAGCCGCCGTATATCAGGCCCCAACGGTGAGTTCATGGGCATCGTGAGTGCGGCGATGCGCCTGGTGTATTTCAAGCACCTGTTCATGAGCCAGAACCTGGGCAGTGAAAGCAGCATCAACCTGATCAATACCTCGGGCATTCTGATCGTTCGCTACCCGGAAATGGAAGGCCAGGATCTGATCGGCAAGGATTACAGCCACAGCCCCAACTTTCAGCGCATCCTTCAGGAAGGCGATGGCAGCTTCGCCGCGATGTCGACGCAGTTGAACGCTCGTCGGCTGTATACCTTTTCCCGAGTCGGCAACCTGCCGCTGATCGTCGTCATCGGGCAGTCCGAGGATGAGGTGTATGCCGTCTGGCGGCGCAATGCCTGGCTGGTCGGCTCGGCCACCAGCGTTTTGTGTCTGGGCATTCTGTGGCTGACCTGGCTGCTGTGTCGCGAACTGCGAAGACGCCACCGTGCCGAAGATGCGCTGGCCAGCCTGGCCGCGACAGATGGTCTGACCGGGCTCGATAACCGCCGCCAGCTCGACGAGGCCATGGAGACCGAATGGGCCCGAGCGCAACGCTCTGGCAAGCCGCTGTCATTGCTGATGATCGACGTAGACCATTTCAAGGCATTCAATGAGCGTCACGGCCATCAGGGCGGGGACGAGGCGCTGCGTCTGATTGCGCAGACCATCTCATACTGCATCCGCCGTCCGGGCGACCGGGTGGCGCGCTATGGCGGCGAAGAGTTCGTGGTGGTGCTGCCGGAAACAGATTTGCCGGGCGCCATGCTGATCGCGGAAAAAATTCGCAAGGCCGCAGAGTCACTGCCGCTTTTCAGGAATGCCGAGCATCCCATCACCGTGAGCATCGGGGTCGCTTCGGAGGTCGTTCGCCAGGGCGACAAACTGGAGGCATTTTTCGGGGTAGCCGACAAGGCGCTGTATCAGGCCAAGGACAATGGACGTAACCGGGTCGAGTACCGCAGCTCGGTTGCCAGAAAGGTGACCGATCAGGTTTGACCGGCTGCCTTCGGGCATAAAAAAACGCCAGACTGGCTGGCGTTTTTTCGGTTACCGCTGAGGCATCGAATTACGATGCGGCATGGGCTGCACGTGCTGCGTCACGCAGTGCTTTTACCTTGTCGTGGTTGGCCAGAACGCCAGCCTGCTGCTTTTCAATCAGCGCGATAACGTTAGAGGAAACGTTATTGGCGCGGGCTTTTTCCAGCGCTTCGCGATAAGCCTTCTTGGCAACGTCTTCGCCTTTTTCAACTTCTTCCAGAACGGCCTTGTCGTCGTCCGAAGTAACCATCGACTTCAGGTTGACCCATGCGCGGTGCAGTGCGCCAGATACGCTGGAAGAATCTTCAGGCTTGCCACCCAGTGCGGTCACTTCAGCTTGCAGTTCACGAACGGCTGCAGCGACTTCAGTAGAACGGTTTGCAAGGAACGATTTTACCTGGGCGCTTTTTGCGTGTTCTGCGCTGGTACGGAAACCTTCTTCACCGTCTTTGCTGGTTTCGATCAGGTCATTCAGGATAGAGATCGTTTCTTTGTTGATATCAGTCATTTGATAATTTCCTAATGGCAGGTTGATACGAAAGTGTTCGATGTATAGGTAATTGCAGACACCGTGCCAGTTTTTTAAATGAAAATAATTCTTTAATATCAATGTGTTACGAAATTTTCACATTTACCCGTTCGTGACTTCTGCATGATCGGCGGTTTGGCCTGCATGCAGAATGCACGTATCGTACAAGCTGAGACAGAAACGCAGGCTTATCGCGAATGAACCCGGAAAAACTCAAGTTGCTGGTGACACGGGAAATGCCGTTCGGCAAATACAAGGGCCGGCTGATCGCTGATTTACCAGGGCATTACCTGAACTGGTTCGCCCGCGAAGGCTTTCCCAAAGGAGAGTTGGGGGGCTTGCTGGCGCTGATGCAGGAAATCGATCACAACGGCCTTGGCGCGCTATTGGACCCGTTGCGCACACGTCCGCGTCAGTCGTTCAAGGACAAGGGGTAAACGAAAAGACGGTCCGGAGAGAAAAAAACGGTGCTCCGGACCAGGGAGCACCGAAAAGCCATACAACCAACAACAACTTCCTTGTCGGAATCAGCCGCAAGGGCTGACGCCGAAATCCTGAAAATCAGTCAAACAGCGCCATGGCCTGCGCAGTCGCTTCCTGGATACGCCCCCAGTCGCCATTCTTGACCCAGGCGTTATCGATCATCCAGGTGCCGCCCACACACATGACGTTGGGCAGGGCCATGTAGCTCTTGAGGTTCTGCTCGTTGACGCCGCCAGTGGGGCAGAAACGCACCTCGTTGAACGGCCCGCCAAGGGCTTTGATCGCTGCCACACCGCCGCTGATCTCGGCCGGAAACAGCTTGAAACGGCGATAGCCCATGGCGTAGCCGATCATGATTTCCGAAGCACTGCTGATGCCCGGTAACAGCGGCAAAGGGCTGTCGACCGCGGCTTGCAGCAGGTCTTGCGTGCTGCCGGGGGTGACGATGAACTGCGAACCGGCCGCTTCAGCGTCAGCCAGCATCTTGCGGTCCAGGATGGTCCCCGCGCCCACACACAACTCGGGGCGCTGTTCACGCAGGATACGAATGGCGCTCAGGCCGAACGCCGAACGCAGGGTCACTTCCAGCGCAGTCATGCCGCCAGCGGCCAGTGCATCGGCCAGCGGCAGTACGTCCTGGTCACGGGCGATGGTGATCACCGGCAGAATCTTCGCCTTGGCGCAGAGTTCGTCGATCTGGGCAATCTTGTTCGCCATGCTGGTCAGCGGCTGATTATTTTCGTTCTGTGTCATGGCGACGGTTCCTTTGTTTGTGGGGCTTATCGGGGCTTATGGGCACCAGTAAATCTCGAGAGACGGGTTGAGAAAGGCACGCACCGGCATCTCGGCGAGGTCATCGCCTGCCAGCGCGGTGCGCAGGGTGTCGAGTTTGGCCTGACCGGACACCGACAGAATCGGTGAGCGCGCCGACGCCAGCAGGCGGCGGGTCAGGGTCAGGCGCTGGTGCGGCACGCTCGGTGCGAGCATGGGCAGGCAGCGGCGCTCGCCTTGCAGATCAAGGGCTTCGCTCAGATTCGGGCTGTTGGGGAATAGCGATGCGGTATGCCCGTCGTCGCCCATGCCCAGAATCAGTACATCGATGGGTGGCAGCTCGGCCAAGGCCTGATCGGCAGCCTGCGCGGCTTCCTCGACACTGCTCGCCACGCTGTACAGGCCGAGAAACCTGGCCTTCGCCACAGGCCCTTGCAGCAAGTGGCGCTGCAGCAGGCCGGCATTGCTGTCGGCATGTTCGGTCGGCACGAAGCGCTCGTCCGCCAGACTGATGACGACCTTCGACCACTCCAGCGGTTGTGTCGCCAGACGCTGGAAGAAGGCGACCGGGCTGCGTCCACCGGACACCACCAGCGTCGCCAGACCGTTCTCGCTGATCGCCTGCTTCAGACGCTCGGCGACCTTTTCGGCCAGTGCATCGGCCAGTTGCTGCGCCGTGTCGAAATCGTGTGCTACCAGCCCTGCTGGCAGCTTGAGGTCACATGTCGCCATACCAGGATCTCCCGTCGCGAGTAATCAGGGCAATGGAGCTCATCGGCCCCCAGGTTCCGGCCGGGTAAGGCTTGGGCGCATCGCCCGCCTTCTTCCAGCCAGCGATCAATTGATCGCACCATTGCCAGGCGTACTCGATCTCATCTTTGCGGACAAACAGGTTCTGATTGCCACGCATGACTTCCAGCAACAACCGCTCATAAGCGTCGGGGACACGAGCGCTGCGGTAGGTGTCGGAAAAATTCAGTTGCAAGGGACCGCTGCGCAGCTGCATGCCCTTGTCCAGGCCCTGATCCTTGGTCATCACCTGCAAGGAGATGCCTTCGTCAGGCTGCAGGCGGATGATCAGGCGGTTGCTGATCTGCAAACGCTGTTCAGGCGCGAAGATGTAGTGCGGCGGCTCTTTGAAATGGATCACGATCTGCGACAGCTTCTGCGGCATGCGTTTGCCGGTGCGCAGATAGAAAGGCGTACCCGACCAGCGCCAGTTGCGGATATCGGCGCGCAACGCGACGAAGGTTTCGGTATCGCTCTGGGTATTGGAGTTTTCCTCCTCCAGATAGCCAGGCACCGCCTTGCCTTCGCTGTAGCCGGAGGTGTACTGGCCACGCACCACCTGGGTCGCCAGACGCTCCGGGGTGAAGGGTGCGAGTGCCTTGAGCACCTTGACCTTCTCGTCACGGATACTGTCGGCCGACAGGTCGCTTGGCGGGTCCATGGCAATCAGGCAGAGCAGCTGCAGCAGGTGGTTCTGAATCATGTCACGCAGCTGGCCGGCCTGATCGAAGTAGCCCCAACGGCCTTCGATGCCGACCTTCTCGGCCACCGTGATCTCTACGTGCGAAATATGGTTCTGGTTCCACTGGGTTTCGAACAGGCTGTTGGCGAAGCGCAGAGCGATGAGGTTCTGTACCGTGTCCTTGCCCAGATAGTGGTCGATACGATAAACGCGGTTTTCCGGGAAAAACTGCGCGACGGCGTCATTGACACGGCGCGAAGAGGCCAGGTCGTGGCCGATGGGTTTTTCCAGTACGGCACGCGTGCGCTCGGCGAGATTGACCGACGCGAGGTTCTCGCAGATGGCGCCATAGACCGAGGCCGGTGTGGCGAAATAGGCGATCAGGGTTTCGGCATTGCCAACCCGCTCGGCAAGGGCGACGTAGTCCTCGGCCTTGAGGAAGTCGACATGCAGATAGCTGAGGCGCGCCAGAAAGCGGCCCAGGTTGTCCGGCTCCAGTTCCGTCTCGGGAATGAAGCGGCGCATGGATTTTTCGATGTACGCCAGATGCGACTCTTCGTCGCCTGGCTCACGCGCCAGGGCAAGAATTTTCGTGTCTTCATGCAGCAGTCCAGCGCGATCAAGCTGATAAAGAGCCGGGAACAGCTTGCGTACCGCCAGGTCCCCCAGGGCACCAAACAGGGCAAATGTGCACGGTTCAACCGTAATCAAGGGCATAATGTTGGTTCTTTTATCAAGTTAGGCTACAAATACCTTTTTTAAAGGCGTTACTCAAGGCCATATGTAGTAATAACCACAACATTCTGCCTGAAAGCATATTCCAGTGGTGATCAACACAGGCCCTCAGTACGATAGGCCACCTTTGCTACAGGCTAAAGGGCTAATAAAAGCCCAAGGCAAAACCGTTGGTAAATCAGCCCCGACAAGGACTTTGAATGGACCGCGTAAGAAACCTCCTGGAGCAAATCCAGGGCCGACTCGACGAGCTGAACAAGGCCGAACGCAAAGTGGCCGAGGTCATCCTGCTCAACCCGCAGATGGCCACGCGGCTGAGCATTGCAGCGCTTGCCCAGGCCGCCAAGGTCAGCGAGCCGACGGTCAATCGCTTCTGCCGTTCGTTCAGTGTCAGTGGCTATCCGGAATTGAAGCTGCAACTGGCCCAGAGCCTGGCCAGCGGCGCGGCCTATGTCAGCCGTGCGGTGGAAGCCGATGATAATCCGGAGGCCTATACCCAGAAGATTTTCGGCAGCGCCATCGCGTCACTGGACAGCGCGTGCCAGCAATTGGACCCGGCCTTGATCAGCAAGTCTGTGGACATGCTCATCCAGGCGCGGCAGATCCATTTTTTCGGGCTGGGTGCCTCCGCGCCGGTAGCCCTGGACGCGCAGCATAAATTCTTCCGCTTCAATCTGGCGGTGACGGCGCATGCCGATGTGCTGATGCAGCGGATGATTGCGTCGGTGGCTCATACCGGCGAGTTGTTCGTGATCATTTCGTATACGGGCCGTACCCGTGAGTTGGTGGAGGTGGCGCGTATCGCGCGGGCCAACGGCGCGTCGGTGCTGGGGCTGACGGCAGCCGGTTCGCCGCTGGCCCAGGCCAGTACGGTGAGTCTGAACATTCCTCTGCCGGAAGATACGGATATTTATATGCCGATGACGTCGCGGATCATTCAGTTGACTGTGCTCGATGTGCTGGCCACGGGTATGACGCTGCGCCGCGGCGTCGATTTCCAGCCGCATCTGCGCAAGATCAAGGAAAGTCTGAATGACAGCCGTTATCCGATCGAGGATCAGGGCTGACCGGGTGTCGTTGACTATCGTTCCCACGCTCCGCGTCGGCATGCAGTTCGTGATGCTCTGCGTCACACGGCGGTTTTTCTTTGTCAGGTGGATTGAGGTTCTGCTCAGGTCACCTTTGCGCCCTTACGGCGCCTTACTTTGAGGGACCAAAGTAAGCAAAGTCCTCGCTCCGTTTCCGGCCCGACTTCGTCGGGTTCCTTCGCCCTGGCACTGATCCGGGGGTCGCCGCAACGGGCCATCCATGGCGCGGTGCGGCTAGCCTGGCGTCCTGCCAGGCTACCCCCGGATCAGCGCCAGGACTCAGCCGTCACTTACGTCGCACTCTGCGTCGTCTGTGCCATCGGGGTTTGACTATCGTGCCGACGCTCTGCGTGATCTGCGACTCACCCCGCCAGGCTGGCTTGCAGTTTGAGCTGCACGTGTTCTCCGGGCCGCAGACTAAAGGTGTCGCCGGAGCCTGAGGCCGCTTCGACGCGGACAAAGCCTGTGGTTTCGCTGCCGCATACGCCGAGGAGCGGTCGGCTGCCGGGGTGCCAGACGACGGTGTTGGTGCTGTCGCCGGTGTCGATGTTGAGCCTGCGCTGCCAGATCGGGTCCTGGAGCTGTACGGCGCCGGCGTGTTCGAATACGCGTTGGCAGGCGCCCGCCACGCGCAGTTCGCCCTGTTGCTGACAGGCCTGGCGGCTGAGTTGGTCATAACCCTGTGCGCCGTCGAGCCCCTCCAGCGCGACCTCAGCCACATCACCGATCCGCCAATAAACATGCAGCGCATGGCTGAAGTGACACGGCTCGCTGTCCTCGTGACACGTGCTCAAACGCAGTTCCATGCTCTGCCCCAGCTCGGCATACAGATCGACCTGCCAGTCCCACAATTGCAAGCGCCAGTGCAGGCTCACGCCCTCCTCACTCTCACTGCTGTCGATCAGTTTCCAGTCCAGCAAACGTCCCCAGCCGTGCGCCGGCCAGCCGCTCTCGCCAGGATGTCGGCCATACCATGGCCAGCAGACCGGCACGCCTCCACGAATGGCGCCCACCTGGGGCCACTGCGCGGCACACCAGAGCCAGGGTTTCTGGCCCTGCGGCTGGAAGTGCAGCAATTGCGCACCCTGACGACTGAATACGGCCTGACATTGCGGGTGGTCGATGACCAGTACCCCGCGCAGCTGATGGCGCTCCCACTCGAAAGTAGGTCTGGCCCGTCGGGATCGGAAGAAGCGTTGCAAGGGATGTTCAGGCAGTTGCGCGTCGTGAGTGGTCATCGCCAATCGCGTCCCTGAAAAATAAAAGGATCAAGCCATAAAAAAACGGGCAGCCAGGCTGCCCGCAAAGCACACACGACCCTTGATCGCGTTACGCGTCAGTCAATACTCAGAACTTCGACTGGATCTTGATGCCCGCTACCAGCGCATCATCAACCTGATCTACGCCACCAGGATGCTTGATGTACTGCAGGTTGGGACGCACGGTCAGCCAGTTGGTGACATGGAAGCCGTAGTAGATTTCAGAGTTGTACTCAGTGCTCTGAACCGGCAGGAAGCCAGGGTTGTCGTAGTCGTTGATACCGCTGATCTGGTTGGCCAGACGCACGCGATCCTGAACATCGTCGTTGACGTGGATACGGGCAAAACCGATACCGATGTCATCTTTCGGACGCGAGTTGAACGGACCTTTGTACGTGAAACCGATCTGCTGGTAGTTGTCGACGAAGTTGGTCGCCTTGTCATGCACGGTGGCGTTGGCGAAGATGCTCAGGCCGCGCGAGGCGTCGCCGTCATGAGTGGTCAGTTGTTGCTGAGCCACGACCCACCAGCCATGCTTGCTGCTGTGCGACTTGAACGCTGCGCCAGTCAAGGCCTGCGGCTGACCGTTCACGTCTTCATAGACATCGTTGGCGTTCGGCGTGCTCTTGTAGTAACCGACACGGTACTCACCAGGCAACGAGTTGAAGGACGGAGTCCAGACCAGTTCGACCGGCAGAATCATGCCTTCGGTGCCACTGCCACTGAGCTTGAAGCCGTTGCCTGTTTCCAGGTTGGACGGGTTCTGCTCGTACACGCCGACCTGGGCATAGACTTCAGGCGTGATGTTGTACTTGATGCGCAACGCCCACTGGCTGATAGGCCAGTTGTACCAGGTATTAACGTAGTTACCGACCTGCGAGCCGCAGAACGACAGGTTCTGGAAGTCGCACGGGAAGCTGTTGAAGTCTTCGCCCGGACCAAAGCGACCGGCCTTGACGTCCAGCGCGCCGTCGAAGTACTTCTGCTTGATCCACATCTGCGTCAGGCGCCAGGTCTGACCACGGCCCCAGACTTCCTGGGAGGAGCTGAGTGTACCGGCGCGAGGATCGCCGATACGGTCATTGGAGATATTGCGACCGCTACGTTCGGTGATTGCCAGCTTGAACTCCGCGTCTTGCCAGCCAAGAACCTTCTGCAAATCGACTTTCATGCCCAGCGCGAACTGGTCGCTGTAACGACCGGTGGTGTCATCGTTGTAGCCGCCCTTCAGGTTGCTGGCCATCTCGGAAACGTATTCCAGCGAGAAGTCATAACCCTTGTCCAGCAACTCGGTGCGCTTGCCACCCCAGTCACCCGTCATCCAGGGTGAATCCGCGGCAAATGGCTCGGCGGCGTGAACGCTGCCTGCCAGACCCATTGCACCCAACGCCGACAGCTTGCATACCAACTGGAGCCGGGAAAGCGATTTACCTTTGTTGATCTTCTTCATCCCATCAATCCTCGTTTTATTGTTATTAGCTTTGGTAGACATGTTGCTTCATTCACTGCCTTGTGTTCGCTGGTCGGCCGTGCGTTTTGGCAGCCAACGGCCAGCCAGCGATGCTCGTTGCTGAATCAATTTATCACTTGCGGCTCGACCGGTGACACATTGTTTTCCCGTTCGGCCGCCTGCCGCGCTCCAAGCACGCCAAGACGCTCACCGCTCTGGGCATCGAAAATCAGCACCCTGGCAGGATCGAACTGCAGGGTAAGGCTCTCGCCCACCTGTGGTGCGACATCCGGGGCAAGGCGACAGCAGACCTTGCTCTGGTTGAGCGTGACGAACACCAGCGTATCCGGACCGGTCGGCTCGGTCACCTGGACCTCGGCACGAATGGTCGGCAGCCCGGTCGATTCAGCGCCGGCCAGCATAATCTGTTCAGGGCGAATACCGAGAATGATTTCTCGATCTTCAAGGCCTGCATCGGACACGCCCACCGGCAGTTCGCAACGTGCCTGGCCACTGTCGAGCGCAGCGATCAACTGGCCATCCTTGCGTTGCAGGCGCAGCGGGATGAAGTTCATCGGCGGCGAACCGATGAAGCTGGCGACGAACAGGTTGGCCGGATCGGTGTAAATCTGCTTGGGCGTGCCGAACTGCTGGACGATACCGTCCTTCATCACCGCCACCTTGTCACCCAGCGTCATGGCCTCGATCTGATCGTGGGTCACATACACAGTGGTGGTTTTGAGGCGTTGATGCATCAACTTCATTTCGGTACGCATCTCGACGCGCAACTTGGCATCGAGGTTCGAAAGAGGCTCATCGAACAGGTAGATCTTCGGTCGACGTGCCAGGGCACGGCCCATCGCGACACGCTGTTGCTGGCCACCGGACATCTGGCCCGGCTTGCGATTGAGCAGGTGCTCGATCTGCAACAGCTTGGCAACGCGCGCCACTTCAGCGTCGATGTCGGCTTGCGGCATCTTGCGGATCTTCAGCCCGAAGGCGATGTTTTCACGCACGCTCATGGTCGGATACAGGGCGTAGGACTGAAAGACCATGGCAATGTCGCGGTCCTTGGGGCTGGTGCCGCTGACGTCCTGGCCGTCGATCAGAATCTCGCCGCCACTGATGCTTTCCAGACCGGCAATGCAGTTCATCAGGGTGGATTTACCGCAGCCCGATGGACCGACCAGGATTAGGAACTCGCCATCCTTGATCGACAGGTCGATGTTCTTGAGTGTGTCCGGCAGGTTGCTGCCGTAGGTCTTGTTGACGTTGCGTAATTCGAGAGTCGCCATGATTACCCCTTGACCGCGCCGGCCGTGAGCCCACGCAGGAAATACTTGCCAGCCAGTACGTAGACCAGCAGTGTCGGCAGGCCGGCAATCATCGCCGCCGCCATGTCAACGTTGTATTCCTTGGCACCTGTGCTGGTGTTGACCAGATTGTTCAGGGCCACGGTGATCGGCTGAGACTCGCCGCTGGAGAACACAACGCCGAACAGGAAATCGTTCCAGATCTGGGTGAACTGCCAGATCAGGCAGACCATCACGATGGGCGTGGACATCGGCAGAATGATGCGCCCGAAGATGGTGAAGAAACCGGCACCGTCCAGTCGTGCAGCCTTGACCAGCGCGTCGGGAATGCTGACGTAGTAGTTACGGAAGAATAGCGTGGTAAATGCCAGCCCGTAGACCACGTGAACAAACACCAGCCCGGTGGTCGTGTTGGCCAGGCCCATCTTGCCCAATGTAAAGGATGCCGGCAGCAGCACGGTCTGAAACGGCAGAAAGCAACCGAACAGCAACAGACCGAAGAATAGCTGCGAGCCCTTGAAACGCCACATCGACAGCACATAGCCATTGAGCGCGCCGATTGCGGTGGAGATGATCACCGCCGGAACGGTGATTTTTATCGAGTTCCAGAAGTAGCCATCGACCAGATCCCAGGCTTTTAGCCAGCCGATTGCAGTCACTACGCTCGGCCAGCTCAACAGGTTGCCGGTGCCGATGTCCTCGGGGGTCTTGAAGCTGGTGAACAGCATCACCACCAGCGGCACCAGATAAATCAGACAGGCCAGCATCAGCACCGCGTAAATCAGAACACGACTGAAGCTGATGCCCGGTTTGCCAACATGACTAGTCATGGCGTTTGGTCCTCAGCTCGGAATACAGATACGGCACCAGAATCGCCAGGATCGCGCCGAGCATCAGAATGGCACTGGCAGAGCCCATGCCCATCTGGCCGCGGCTGAAGGTGAAGGAATACATGAACATCGCCGGCAGGTCGGATGAGTAACCGGGGCCACCGGCGGTCATCGCGGCTACCAGGTCGAAACTCTTGATCGCAATGTGCGCGAGAATCATCACGGCACTGAAGAATACCGGACGCAGGCTTGGCAGCACGACGCGCCAGTAGATCATCGGCAGACTTGCGCCATCCATCTGCGCCGCGCGAATGATCGACTGATCGACGCCACGCAGCCCCGCCAGAAACAACGCCATGACGAAGCCCGAGGACTGCCATACCGCTGCGATGACCAGGCAGTACACAACGCGGTCCTGATCAATCAGCCAGTCGAAACGGAAACCTTCCCAGCCCCAGTCGCGCAACATCTTGTCCAGGCCCAGGCCAGGGTTGAGCAACCATTTCCAGGCAGTACCGGTGACGATCATCGACAGCGCCATCGGGTACAGGTAGATAGTACGAATCATGCCCTCGCGACGAATCCGCTGGTCCAGCAGGACGGCCAGCAGGACCCCGATCACCAGGCTGATTGCAATGAACATCCCGCCAAAGACCGCGAGGTTCTTGCTTGCCACCCACCAGCGATCGTTGTCCATCAGACGCGCGTATTGCGCCAGGCCGACCCATTTATAGGAAGGCAGGAACGTCGAGTTGGTGAACGACAGTGCGAATGTCCAGAGGATGTAGCCGTAGAAACCCACCAGTACGATGAACATGCTGGGGGCCAGCACCAGTTTTGGTAGCCAGCGTTGCAGCGCATCCATTGGCGAGGCTTTGCTGTTCGCAGCGACAGAGCTCATCGGGAGTATCCCATGCGGTATATCGAATCCAGGCCGCAGCCGCAGGTGAAATCAACCAGGGATTTCAACACTGCGGACGACGGTTAAAGGCGGTTCAGAACAAATTACTGGGCAGATTTGATCGCAGTGGCCAGCTTTTTGGCGGTTGCTGCCGGATCGGCTGACGGGTCGTTGATGTAGTTGGTCACCACATCGAAGAACGCGCCCTGCACTGCCAGCGTAGTTGCCATGTTGTGCGCCATGCTTGGCTGCAGACCGCCGGTCTTGGAATCAGCCAGGAAGTCCTTCGCAGCAGTTTGCGCACACGAATCGAAACCGTACTTGCTCATGTCGGACAGCATGTCCTCACGAACCGGGATCGACCCCTTGTTGATGCTGAAGACCTTCTGGAAGTCCTCACCCATGGCGACCTTGGCCAGATCCTGCTGTGCGGCAGTCGTGCCCTCGTCTTTCTGCTTGAACACGGCCAGCGAGTCGATGTTATAGGTAAACGCCTTGTCGGTGCCCGGGAAGGCTACGCACTGGTAGTCCTTGCCGGCGACCTTCTTGGCGGCGGTCCATTCACTCTTGGCCCAGTCACCCATGATCTGCATGCCGGCCTTGCCATTGATGACCTTGGCAGCTTCCAGGTTCCAGTCCTGGCCCTTGCCGTCGGCATCCATGTAAGTCGCGACTTTCTTGAGTTCGGTAAGCGACTTGACCATGCCTTCACCGGTCAGCGCATCCTTGTCCAGATCGACCAGGGCTTTCTTGTAACCGTCAGCGCCCATGACCGAGAGCACAACGGCTTCGAACACGGTGCTGTCCTGCCAAGGCTGACCGCCATGCGCCAGCGGGATGAAGCCGGCTTTTTTCAGCTTGTCGCCCGCGGCGTAGAATTCTTCGAGCGTAGTGGGTGCCTTGTCGATACCGGCTTTCTTGAAGACTTCAGGGTTGATCCACAACCAGTTGACGCGGTGAATGTTCACCGGCACGGCTACGTAATCGCCCTCGTACTTCACGGTGTCGGAGACTTTCTTGTCCAGCAGGGAGTCCCACTTCTCGGACTTGGCGACCTTTTTCAGCGCCTCGGTATCGAGCAGACCGGTAGAGGCCCACTCCTGAATGTCCGGGCCTTTGATCTGGGCCACACCAGGAGGATTGCCGGCAACCGCGCGACTCTTGAGCACGGTCATGGCCGTGGAGCCGCCGCCGCCTGCAACGGCGCCGTCCTTCCAGGCGAAGCCGTCCTTTTCAACCTGAGCTTTCAGAACATCGACTGCAGCCTTTTCGCCACCCGACGTCCACCAGTGCACCACTTCAACAGTGCCTTTGGAGTCAGCGGCGTTAGCGCTCAGAGGGAACAACGAAGCGAGAGAGATGACAACAGCGAGACGTGACATGGAATTCATCGAATTGACCTTTCTTGTTGTTATGCATGAGCAAGTCTGGTGCTTGCGCTTCGTGGGAGTCTAACCAAGCCTGACGCGCCGACAGTAACGAAGGGACGCGCAATTGTCACAGGATGGTGACAATTTAAATCCGATTGCAACCATTAGCCAAAAGCCACTTCCCAACCAGTCATTCCGCAGTTCTCGGCAGGTACAACGTTACCCGCAACCCTCCGTCACGCAGGTTCTGCAGGCTGACTTCGCCGCCATGACTGTGGGCAATGTTGCGAGCGATGCCCAGGCCAAGGCCGTAGCCCTGCTGCTGATTGCCTGCCAGGCGGAAATGCGGTTCGAAAACGTGCTCAAGGCGCTGCTCGGGAACGCCAGGGCCTTCATCGTCGACATGCAGCACGAACGCGTGGGCATCGTCTTCGACCTTCAGGTGCGCGCGGTCACCGTATTTGAGCGCGTTGTCGATCAGGTTGCCGATGCAGCGCTTGAGCGCCAGCGGTTTGCCTGAATAGGCAGCCTGTGCCTCACCCTGCTGCGTGACACGTCCATTGCCATCAGCGAGCAGCCAGGGTTCGACCAGACATTCAAGCAGCGCATTGAGGTCCACCGGCTCGATGTTTTCATGGATATCGGTGTCCTTGACGCACTGCAGCGCGCCTTTGACCAGCAATTCCAGTTCGTCCAGATCGCGACTGAATTTGCGTTGCAGTTGCTCATCCTCGAGCAACTCGACCCGCAGGCGCAAACGCGTGATGGGCGTACGCAGATCATGGGAGATGGCACTGAACAACTGGCCTCGCTCGGTCAGGTAGCGGCTGATCCGCGTGCGCATGGCGTTGAATGCCCGGCTGACCTCGATGACTTCGCTGCCGCCGCCCTCGACCACAGGCTCGACATCCGCGCCCAGCGACATGTCCCGTGCGGCCCGCGCCAGGCGCTTGAGCGGACGGCTCTGCCAATGCACCAGCAACCCGATGAACAACAGCAGAAATGCGCTGGTCAGGACAATGAACGACACCTGCTGAAGGGGCAGTTCCTGCTCCTCCAGCGAGGTGTAGGGTTCAGGCAGTAGCGAGGCAATGTAGAACCACTCGCCGGGCGCCATTTCGATTTGCGTGACCAGCACCGGAGGGTTCACCGGCTCGAGTGTCAACGCGTAATGGGCCCAGGAACGCGGCAGCTCGTCGAGCTTCAGACCGCTGTTGAAGATCCTCAGATCTTCGGGCCGCGCAAACCATACGGTGATGTCCGGACCATTGCCCAGACGCTGGCGCAGCACTTCGCCCACCACGTCCAGCACCGCCTGCTTGCGAGGAGTGGGCTGCATGATCTGCATGTCCAACGGATGATCGTTGAGTGACACCACGAAGCGTGTGCCGCCCATACTGCGCAACTGGTCGAGCACCATAGGCCGGTAAGCCAGCGGCAATGAGCGAAAGTAGCTGACACTGGCCGCCATCGAGTACGCCAGGCTGCGCGCACTGGTCACCAGGCCCTCCATCTGCGTGGCACGTAGCTGTGACAGCCAGATCACACTGGACAGCGCCTGAGCCAGGAGAACCGCCAGCAAGGTCAGCAGCAACATGCGGCCCAGCAACGAGCGCGGCAGCGGCAGGCCGGTTCTCTTCGCGCCTGCCGCTGTCGGTTTAATAGCCGTTGCCCGCTTGCGAGTTGACGTTCGCGGCCAACAGGTAACCACTGCCACGAATGGTACGGATCAGACGCGGCGACTTGCCGGTGTCGCGCAGACGCTGACGCAGGCGGCTGACCGCCATGTCGACGATCCGCTCCAGCGGCATCAGCTCTCGCCCACGCGTGGCGTTGCCGATGGTGTCGCGGTCGAGAATCTGCTGGGGGTTGTCGAGAAACAGTTTGAGCAGTGCGAAGTCGGCGCCGGACAGAATCACCTCTTCGCCGTCATTGTGAAACAGCCGGTGGCTGACCATGTCCAGTCGCCACTCATCAAACAGGATCACATCGCCACCCGGACGCTCCTGACCGAACTGGGCACGTCGCAACAGCGCCTTGATGCGCGCCTGAAGCTCGCGCGGACTGAACGGCTTGCCCAGATAATCATCGGCTCCCAGCTCCAGGCCGATGACCCGGTCGGCCTCGTCAGAACTGGCAGTCAACATGATGATCGGCACATGCGGCTGACGCGGATGCTGGCGGATCCAGCGACACAGACTGAAACCGTCTTCATCGGGCAGCATGACGTCAAGGATCAGCAGGTCGCTTGGCTGGTCATTGAACGCCCGGCGGAAATCCGCGCCATCACCCACCGTGCGCACCTGGAAACCGGCGCGGCTCAGGTAGGTGTCCAGCAACTCGCGAATTTCCTGATCGTCATCCACCAACAGGATCGATTTACTGACTGGGCTCAAGTTGAAGCGTCCTTGTCTGGCTGTGAATTCTTGTTGTTATGCCATATCGCTCAGATCTGCGCACCAAACGCCTGTTGCAGGGCCACGCCCGACCCCATGAGGCCAGGGTATTCGGCCGTTACCAGCCACACCGGCAGACCTTTGAAATAGTCGCTCATGACGCCCTTCTCGGCCATGGCGCGCTTGAACCCGCTGTTGATGAAGAACTCAGTAAAGCGCGGCACCACGCCACCGACGATATAAACCCCGCCGAGGCTGCCCAGGGCCAGCACATGGTTGCCGACCACTCTGCCGAGAAACACGCAGAATTGCTCCAGCACTGCCGCGGCTACCGGGTCGCCCGAGAGCGCGGCGGTGGTGATCGCCGCAGGCGATTTGAGCACCGGCTCGATATCGTCCAGCGCGCAACTGACCTGATACAGCAACAGCAAGCCGGCACCGCTGAGCACGACCTCGGCGCTGACATGCTCGTGTTCGGCCATCAGCCGTGTCCACAGCAGCGCCTCGCGCGCAGTCCCGATGGGCAGATCGGCATGCCCGCCCTCGCCCGGCAACGCCATCCAGCTACTGCCTTCGAGTTTGATCAGCGTACCGACGCCCAGCCCGGTCCCCGGCCCCACCACCACGCGCGGCCGGTCAGGCTTGCCGACACCGTGGCAGACCGTCAGGTATTCATCGTCCTTGAGCCGGGTCATGCCCAGCGCCATGGCGGTGAAGTCGTTGATCAACAGCAGTTCATCGACCTGCAGGTCGGCGCAGAACGCCTCGCGGCTCAATTGCCAGTGGCTGTTGGTGAACTGAAAAAAATCACCGTCGACCGGTCCGGCGACCGCCAGGCATACATGACCGATATCGCCGCGCTGCAGCTCCAGGTCTTGCAGATAGACTTCGATGGCCTTCTCCGGACCCGCGTAGTCAATGGTCGGGAATACCCGGACAGAATGCAGCGTGCTGTTTTCCCAAATGGCAAAACGTGCATTGGTACCGCCTATATCACCGACCAGGGCCAACTTCACTTAAGCGTCTCCAGACTAGAGGTAAAGGCGCTGGCGCCTTGCTCTGCGGAGCTGAAGGCCATGCGCATGAATCCAAAAAGCTCGCGACCGCAGCCGACACTGTTGTCGATCTGGTTGATGGCCGGTTCTCTGGCGGCCAATTCTGACGCTTCGACCAGAACTTGTAACGTGCCTTTTACACCATCCACACGAATCACATCGCCATCACGCACGAGAGCCAATGGGCCACCATCGAACGCTTCCGGACAGACATGAATCGCCGCCGGGATCTTGCCCGAGGCGCCCGACATGCGTCCATCGGTGACCAGCGCAACCTTGAACCCGCGATCCTGAAGGACCCCCAGAAACGGCGTCATCTTGTGCAGCTCGGGCATGCCATTGCAGCGCGGCCCCTGGAAGCGCATCACCGCGACGAAATCGCACTCCAGCTCACCCGCCTTGAAGGCATCGGCCAGTTCCTTCTGATCCTGGAACACCTTGGCCGGCGCTTCGACGATCTGATGTTCCGGAGCCACGGCGGACACTTTCATCACGCCGCGCCCCAGGTTGCCTTCCATGACCCGCAGGCCACCTTCTGGCGAGAACGGACGGGCAACCGGCCGCAGGATATTTTCATCGAGGCTTTCGAGCGGCCCTTCACGCCAGACCAGTTTGCCGTCTTCCAGGAACGGCTCTTTGGTGTAACGGCTCAGGCCGTAACCGGCCACGGTGTTGACGTTTTCGTGCAGCAGGCCGGCAGCCAGCAGCTCGCGAATCAGGAACGACATGCCGCCTGCCGCCTGGAAGTGGTTGATATCGGCCTTGCCGTTGGGGTAGACGTGACTGAGGGTCGGTACCACTTCCGACAGATCGGCCATGTCCTGCCAGGTCAGCTGAATGCCGGCGGCCTGGGCAATGGCCGGCATGTGCAGCGTGTGGTTGGTCGAGCCGCCAGTCGCGTGCAGCGCAACGATGGAATTGACCAGCGAGCGCTCGTCGACGATCTCGCCGATCGGCATGAAGCTGCCACTTTGCTTGGTCATACGCGTTACCTGGCGGGCCGCCTCGGCCGTCAGCGCATCACGCAAGGGCGTATAGGGATTGACGAACGAGGCACCGGGAAGGTGCATGCCCATCACTTCCATCACCAGCTGGTTGGTGTTGGCGGTGCCGTAGAAGGTGCAGGTTCCCGGACCGTGATACGACTTCATTTCCGAGTCGAGCAACTCTTCGCGGGTGGCCTTGCCTTCCGCATAACGCTGCCGTACGTCGGCTTTTTCCTTGTTGGAGAGGCCTGAAACCATCGGCCCGCCGGGCACGAAAATGGTCGGCAGATGACCGAACCGCAAGGCGCCCATCATCAGGCCGGGCACGATCTTGTCGCAGATGCCCAGCATCATGGCGGCGTCGAACATATTGTGTGACAAGGCAATCGCCGTGGACATGGCAATCACTTCACGGCTGGCAATGGCCAGCTCCATGCCCGGCTCACCCTGGGTCACGCCATCGCACATGGCCGGCACACCGCCGGCAAACTGACCGACCGAACCAATGTCACGTAAAGCCTGTTTGATCTGGGCTGGAAAGTGTTCGTAGGGCTGATGCGCCGAGAGCATCTCGTTGTAGGAAGAGACGATGGCCACGTTGGCGGCGTTCATCAGACGCAGACTTTGCTTGTCTTCCGGTCCGCAGGCGGCGACGCCATGGGCAAAGTTGGCGCATTGGAGCTTGCCGCGCATCGGGCCATCGCTCGCTGCGCCGCGAATCAATTGAAGGTAGCGCTGACGGGTATCGCGACTGCGGGCGATGAGACGCTCGGTTACTTCAAGGACGCGGGGATGCATGTGATGAACTCCAGGCTAACGTCTAAGGTCACCCGTAAAGACGGCTCCGGTTTTCGAGCAGTGACTGTCAGGGAGCAAAACCCTGATCTCGATCAACTGGGAGGGCCTTTCAGGCTTGTAGTTGTAGATAAAACAAAATATTGCCACTAAAAAGGCTTGTTTTCTATTTCTATGAGAATAATCTTGTAATTCCAACAACAAATTCAGAAGGACGGCTGTATGACTCTTCGTATCGCAATCAACGGTTTTGGCCGAATCGGCCGCAACGTCCTACGCGCACTGTATACCCAAGGCTACCGTCAGGACCTGCAGGTCGTCGCCATCAACGATCTTGGCGACAGCGAAATGAACGCACACCTGCTGCGCTTCGACACCGTACACGGCCCTTTCAGCGGCACGGTCGAGTGCGACAAGGACAGCCTGACCGTCAATGGTGACCGTATTTCGGTCAGTGCCATTCGCAATCCGGCCGAGCTGCCTTGGAAAGCGCAGGACATCGACGTGGTGTTCGAATGCACCGGTCTGTTCACCAGCCGTGACAAGGCCGCCGCGCACCTCACCGCCGGCGCCCGCAAGGTGATTATCTCCGCGCCAGCCAGCGGAGCCGATGCCACCATCGTCTATGGTGTCAACCACGACACGCTGCGCCAGTCGCACCAGATCATCTCCAGCGCCTCGTGCACCACCAACTGCCTGGCACCGGTCGCTCAAGTGCTGCATCGCGAGCTGGGTATCGAAAACGGTCTGATGACCACCATTCATGCCTACACCAACGACCAGAACCTGATCGATGTCTATCACACCGATCCGTACCGCGCCCGCTCGGCCACGCAGTCGATGATCCCGAGCAAGACCGGCGCTGCCGAAGCGGTAGGTCTGGTACTGCCGGAGCTGGCAGGCAAACTCACCGGCATGGCTGTGCGCGTACCGGTCATCAACGTTTCGCTGGTCGACCTGACCGTGACCCTGAAGCGCGAAACCACCGCCGATGAAGTCAACGCGCTGATGAAAGAAGCCAGTCAGCACTCCAAAGTGCTCGGTTACAACTCATTGCCGCTGGTCTCCCACGACTTCAACCACAACCCGCTGTCGTCGATCTTCGACGCCAACCACACCAAGGTCAGCGGCAAGCTGCTCAAGGTACTGTCGTGGTACGACAACGAATGGGCGTTTTCCAATCGCATGCTCGACAACTGCCTGGCACTGCATAACGCGCAGTAAAGGACAGACGTCCAGACAAGCGCCTGCTCTCATGCCCATGCACTGCGTGGGCATGCGGCTTCGGGCGTCCTCGCGCGGTCTTGAGCGCGCCTCTGGCGGACAAATATTTACAGATCCAGGCTTGACCCGCCCAGAAGATGAGAAGCATTATCATTTGCTCGAATCTCCGGTCGGGCTCCTTCGTGTCGCACTCAGACTTCAACAACGTGTTTCTGGCCCAGCGCCCGGTCCTGTTACGTACTCTGCAACGCATGGTTGGCAATCAAAGCGCTGCTGAAGACCTGCTTCAGGAAACCTGGCTGCGCGTCAGCCGTGCATTGACCGAACACCCGGTCGCTCATCTTGAACCCTTCGTTTTCCAGACCGCTCGCAACCTGGCGCTGGATCATTTGCGTGCGCGGCGCATCCACGGCCGCACCATGCTCGAAGACGTGTCGCCTGCACGGCTCGAAAATGTCGTGGCCCAGCTGGGCTCGCCCGAAGATGCTGCACACGCCAAGCGCCTGCTGGAGAACCTGAGCGCCAGTCTGAGCACGCTGAGCCCGCGCCAGCAGAAAATCTTTACCCTCAGCCGCCTCGATGGCCGCAGCTATCTGGAAATTGCCGAGCAGTTGCAGGTCTCTGCCAGTACCGTACAAAAAGAATTGAAACTGATCATGGCGATCTGCATAGGCGTCCTTTCCAGGCTTGACCCGCCCTGAACCCTGCCGCACGCTGCCACACTCATATCGATACAGTTTCAGGATTGCCGAGGAACACCGTGGCCCCGAAAACAGAACGTCCGCACGCGATCGCGCAGGACGTGTTGAGCAACGCTGCAATGGATCAGGCCCTGACCTGGCTGATCGAGCTGGAAGGCGCAGACGATGCGCATCAGGCGCGTTTTCAGGAATGGCTGAATGCCGATCCCGACCACGCTCGCGCATTCGAGAAGGCCCGGACGCTCTGGAGCTCGCAGCCGGTTCGGTGCGCAGCCGAAAATATCGCACCACCGCGCAAGCGCTCGGCATGGCAGCGTGCCCGTTCCCACTGGAAACCTCTGGCCACTGCTGCGGTGCTGCTGTTGGGGTTGTTCAGCTTCAGCAATCTGCCCTTGCGCCTGCAGGCCGATCATCTGACGGTCGTCGGTGAACGCCAGCGCCTGGAACTGGCGGACGGCTCGAAGGTGCTGCTCAATACTGATTCGGCTTTCTCCAGTCAGGTCGGAGAAAAACAGCGCTCTGCCCGCTTGTACCAGGGTGAAGCCTTCTTCGATGTCACGCCCAGGCCCGGGCTGCCCTTGGAAATCGAAGCAGGCCCGGTGCGCATGAGCGCCAACAGCACCGCGTTTTCGGTGCGCTACCTGAACGGCGTCGCGCAGGTACACGTGCAACGCGGCGCTGTCGACGTGCACGCCAGCCATGGCGACTCCAGCCTCAGTCTGGGCGCTGGAGACAGCGTTCGCGTGGGGCCTGACGGGTTTGGGCAGCGTGAAAAGCTTGACCCGGCCCGGGACCTGGCCTGGGTGCAGGGCCGACTGATCTTCGACAACTCCCCGCTGGGCGACGTACTGGCTGAGCTGCGCCGTTACTATCCAGGCTGGATCGTCAGCACCAATGCGCAACTGGACCGTGTTGCCGTAACCGGCAACTACCGCCTGGACAACCCGCTCGACGTGGTGCGTTCGCTGGCGCAGATCACGTCGGCAAGCATTCACGAAATGCCCGCGCTGGTGATTCTCAACTGAAGAAAAGTTTTTTTACTCGATAGCGACTGGCCGTTCGTCTAGTCATAGCCAATGCAACTGATTCTCATTGTGAAACAGCTTGTAAACACTATGACGAGCAACACCCCAGGGAGCGCTACCGATGTCATCCACGTTCACGCCTGTCGCCCGACAACGCGCAAGGCTTACGCTTTCTCTGCTGACGATTGCGGTACTGGGCGCCAGTCTGCAGCTGACAAACGCCAGTGCTGCCAGTGAAAGTACTCATGCGACCCGCCCGGCGGCCACCTACCCCTTCTCGATCAGTCAGCAACCCCTGGTATCGGCGCTGAACGAGTTCAGCCGCGTGACCGGCTGGCAGGTAGGCATGTCGGCGGGCCTGGCCCAAAACGTCATCTCCCCTGGGGCCAGCGGGGAACTGAGCGCTGCCCAGGCGCTGGACAGCATGCTTTCCGGAAGCTTGCTGAGCTACCGCAATCTGGGCAACAACAGCGTCGTGCTGGAAAAACGCGCCCCCACCGCTGGCGTCATGGCGCTGGATCAGATCACTGTCAGCGCCACACGCCAGGCCCAGGATGTCGCCACGGTGCCGAGCACTGTCAGCGTACATTCCCGTGAGGAACTGGACCGCGACAACGTCAACACGCTCCGCGACCTGATGCGTTACGAGCCGGGGGTCTCGGTGGGTGGCGCAGGCCAGCGTGCGGGCACGACCGGCTATAACATTCGCGGCATCGACGGCAACCGGATCCTGACCCAGGTCGACGGCGTCGAGGTGCCCGACAGCTTTTTCACCGGTCCCTATGCACAGACTCACCGCAACTATGTGGACCCGGAGATCGTCAAGCGCGTGGAAATCCTCCGCGGTCCCGCTTCGGCCCTGTACGGCAGCAGCGCCATTGGTGGTGTGGTCAGCTACTACACACTGGACCCGGACGACATCATCAAGCCCGGCAGGAATGTCGGCGCGCGGCTGAAAACCGGCTACAGCTCGGCAGACCAAAGCTGGCTCAACTCGGCCACCGTCGCAGGCCGTCAGGGCGAGTTCGACGGCTTGCTGCACCTCAGCCAGCGCAATGGCCATGAAACCGAATCCTATGGCAGCACCGGCGGTAGCGGATTGAGCCGCACGCAAGCCAACCCTGAGGATGCGCGCAGTACCAATGTGCTGGGCAAACTGGGCTGGAATTACGGCGACGGTTCGCGTCTGGCGCTGGCCTATGAAAAGTACAAGGACGACCGCGACAGCAATCTGAAAAGCGCAGTCGGCGGGCCATTCGCCAACGGCAGCGGTCTGGGGATGTATCAGGCGCGCGAAGGTAACGACACCATCACCCGCGAGCGCTTTGGGATCGAAAACAGCTTCGCCCTCGACAACCTGCTGGTCGACAACGTCAAGTGGAGCTTGAACTATCAGATCGCGAAAACCGATCAGAGCACCCGGGAACGTTACTTTCCGTTCTCCCGCGATGTCATTCGTGAACGCGACACGCAGTATCAGGAAAAGCAGTGGGTGTTCGATGCCCAGCTGGACAAGGCATTCTCCGTTGCCAGCACCGACCACGTGCTGACCTACGGCACAACGATCAAGCGCCAGAAAGTGACCGGATTGCGCAGCGGCAGCGGCACTTGTGCGCGAGTCTTCGGCTCCTGCCGCGCTGTCGGTGCAGACAGCCCGAGTGACCGACTGGCCGCAACGAGTGATTTCCCCGACCCGACCATCACCAGCTACGCGTTGTTTGCGCAGGACCAGATCAGCTGGAATGACTGGACCTTCCTGCCCGGCGTGCGCTACGACCATACCCGGCTCGATCCGACATTCACCTCGCAATTCCTCAGATCGGTCAGCCTGACCGACCCAGACCAAGCGAACGATGAAACGCGAACCTGGCATCGCCTGTCACCCAAGCTGGGCGTGACGTACGCACTCAGCGATGCCTACACGTGGTACGGCCAGTATGCCGAGGGCTTCCGCACGCCTTCAGCCAAGTCACTGTACGGACGCTTCGCAAACCCGACCGCCGGGTACGTGGTCGAACCCAATCCGAACCTGAAGCCCGAAACGAGTAAAAGTTACGAAACCGGGCTGCGCGGTCGCTTCGAGTCCGGCTCGTTCGACATCGCGGTGTTCTACAACAAGTACCGCGACTTCATCAACGAAGACGCCATCACTCCCGGCTACAGCGAACTCACCTTCCAGTCCAACAACATACGCCACGCCACCCTCAAAGGCGCCGAACTCAAAGGCCGTCTGAACCTCGACAGCCTGGGTGCGCCGAACGGTCTCTACAGCCAGGCCTCGGTCGCCTATCTGCACGGCCGCAACGACGACACGGGCGAGCCGCTCAACAGCGTCAACCCGCTGACCGGTGTCATGGGGCTCGGTTATGACCGCGATCACTACGGCGGTCTGTTGAGCTGGACTCTGGTCAAGCGCAAGAACCGCGTGGATGACAGCAACTTCCACACGCCGGACGGCACCTCCAGCCAGTTCAGGACACCGGGCTTCGGCATTCTGGACCTGACCGGCTACTACAAGGTCAGTGATGACGTGACCGTCAACGCAGGCCTGTACAACCTGACCGATAAAAAATACTGGCGCTGGGACGATGTGCGCGGCTACGACGGCGTGGGAGAAGCCGGCGTAACCGCACCCGCCAACCTCGATCGCCTGACCCAGCCGGGACGCAATTTCAGCGTCAACGTGGTGTGGGACATCTGAGCCCGAACGTCTCTGAAAGCCCGCCGCTGGATGATCGAGCGGCAGGCTTTTTTTACGCTTTCGGGCCTGACTGTTCGTCTATTCAACAAGCCCTTTTTCAGCAAGGAAGACTACGATGCCCCTTGATCAGAACCGACCGACCCTGCGTTCGCAACGCCTGAGCCAGATCACCCACGCGCCGCATGAACAGCTCGACAAGGCGGTCAAGGCACATGCGCCGTTTGACACCCTGGCCAGCTATTCGCGCTTCGTGGTTGCCCAGTACCTGTTCCAGAAAGAGCTGCAACCCCTGTACAGCGACCCCGCGCTTCAAACGATCATCAGCGACCTGCCGGCCCGCTGCCGGGCCGAACAGGCCAGAGCAGACCTTGCCGACCTGAACATGGACCTTCCCCTGCCGGTGGCGGGCGCGGTACAAAAGCCGAGCAGCGCTGAAGCGCTCGGCTGGCTGTTCGTCTCCGAGGGCTCCAAGCTCGGTGCAGCATTCCTGATCAAACGTGCCCAGGCCCTGAACCTGAGCGACAGCTTCGGCGCGCGGCACCTGGGCGAGCCTGCCGGAGGCCGGGCTGCAGGCTGGAAAGCCTTTGTCCGAACGCTTGATGAACTGCCACTGACTGCCGAACAGGAAGCAGAACTCGATCGCGGCGCCATCGCCGCATTCGAGCGTTTCAACGTGTTGCTGCAGTACGCCTACGCCGATGCTCCCGTTGCAGACATGGCACAGGCATGAAAAAGCGCCCGGTGCTGTTAAGCTGGCCGGGCTCCCCGAACCTGCCTGTAGAGACCATGACGTACAAACCACCCGGCTCAAGACTTTCACGCCTTTTATACGGCATCCTCGCCTACACCGCGCTGGGCATAGGCATCGTTGCGATCTTCGTTCCCGGCCTGCCAACCACCGAGTTCATTCTGCTGGCCGCCTGGGCGGCAACACGCAGTTCGCCGCGACTGAACGCCTGGCTGGAAAATCACCGGGTGTTCGGACCGATACTGTACAACTGGCGTAACGGCCGACTGGTCGCGCGAAAGGCCAAGATCAGCGCTACCATCAGCATGCTTGTCTGTGCCGTGGTGATGCTGAGCCTGATCGGCCATGCCTGGTGGCTGTACCTGGCACTCACGGGGATGGCGCTGGGCAATCTATGGATCTGGTCGAGGCCGGAGCCGGACAAGATAGAGCGTTGAGCGCAGGCATGATGCGCGTGGCACCCTGCGCAAGGCTGAACCGTCCTGTCTCGGTCAGTGTCAGACTGAGCACACTCACCCCTTGATGGAGTCACTTCATGTACGAGCCAGGCCATCTGCACCTCACCCACGTGGCGCTTCAACCGTCGGATATCAGCTATGACATCCACTTGCGCTACAACGTGGAGGAAGATCCCAAGCAAGGCACGTCCATGCACTTCACCATGCAGGGCGAAATCAACGGCAAGCCGTTCGAGGAGCAATTCCAGTTGCCCCGTGACCTTGCCTTCAACTTCGCCCATGACGCGAGTCGCATCGCGATAAGGCACGGCTTGCCCAACTCGGCCGCACTGCCCATCGCCCAGCACAAGGACTATGACCGAATGTTCGCGGACATTCGCGACAAACTCCACGCCAAGTCAGGCGACCCGGTTAAACCGGAGCATCTGGAGTAAGCCAGCGCAGCCGAGGCCTGGAGAACACCAGCGGGCAGTAGCTGGAGGAATCAGGCATCGGAAAACACCATCGTGCCCATGCTCCGCGTGGGTATGCCGTTCTGGACGCTCTGCGTCCTCTCCTGAATAGGCGGCATGGCATAAATCCATGACGCAGAGCGTCACGAAGGGCATTCCACTGGGCCGTGAGGAACGATAGGTGCCTGCAGGAGCGTGAAGAGTGACAGGTGTCTGCAAGGACACCAGCGGATTTCACCAAACCTGCCGCCACAAGGCATACTTGCCGCCTTCTCATTCGCGAACCGTCAACGCCTCATGCGCATCCATGTCAGCTTCATCGACCGCGTCGGTATCACCCAGGAAGTGCTGGCGATTCTGGGTGGACGCAATCTGAATCTGGACGCGGTGGAGATGGTACCGCCCAACGTGTACATCGATGCGCCGACGCTCAGCCATCAAATGCTCGAAGAGCTCAAGGACGCGCTGTTTCGGGTCCGTGGTGTGGAAGCGATCACCGTGGTCGACATCCTTCCGGGTCAGCGTCGCCACTTGCAGCTGGACGCGTTGCTCGCCGCCATGACCGATCCGGTGCTGGCACTGGACAGCGCCGGGCACGTGCTGCTGGCCAACCCGGCACTCATTGCACTGATCGGCAGGGAGCCGGCGGGCGAATCGATCGGTGAGCTGTTCAGCGACCCCAGTCTGCACGTCGCGTTGCTGGAAAACGGCTTTCGCCTGCCGCTGCGCGAGATCACCCTCAATGGTGAAGCACTGCTGCTGGATGCCACGCCGATCACCGAGGCCGGCGCGCTGATTACCCTGTACCTGCCCAGCCGAATCGGCGAACGCCTGTCGGCATTGCACCATGATCACGCCGAAGGTTTCGACGCTCTGCTCGGCGACTCGGCCGCCATCCGCACTCTCAAGGCACGCGCGCAACGGGTGGCGGCGCTGGACGCACCGCTGCTGATTCAGGGCGAAACCGGCACCGGCAAAGAGTTGGTCGCCCGGGCCTGTCACGCCAGCAGCGCACGCCACGGCGAACCGTTTCTGGCCCTCAACTGCGCGGCGTTGCCGGAGAACCTCGCCGAAAGCGAACTGTTCGGCTACGCCCCGGGAGCGTTTACCGGGGCACAGCGTGGCGGCAAACCGGGATTGATGGAGCTGGCCAACCAGGGCAGCGTATTTCTCGATGAAATCGGCGAAATGTCACCCTATCTGCAGGCCAAACTGCTGCGTTTTCTCAACGATGGCAGCTTCCGGCGCGTCGGTGGCGATCGCGAAGTACGGGTCAATGTGCGCATTCTCAGCGCCACCCACCGCGATCTGGAAAAGATGGTCAGCGAAGGCACCTTCCGTGAAGACCTGTTCTACCGCCTTAATGTCCTCAATCTTGAGGTTCCACCGTTGCGCGAGCGCGGTCAGGACATTCTGCTGCTGGCCCGATACTTCATGGAGCAGGCATGCGCACAGATTCAGCGCCCGGTCTGCAGGCTTGCACCCGGCACCTACCCTGCACTGCTCGGCAACCGCTGGCCAGGCAATGTGCGGCAATTACAGAATGTGATTTTTCGCGCAGCTGCCATCTGCGAACACACTCAAGTGGATATAGGCGACCTGGATATCGCCGGCACCGCAGTGGCGCGTCAGAACGACAGCCCGATCGACAGCCTCGAAAATGCCGTCGAAGCCTTCGAGCGGAATCTGCTGGAAAAGCTTTACGCGGATTACCCTTCCACCCGCCAACTGGCCAATCGCCTGCATACTTCGCACACCGCCATCGCTCATCGCCTGCGAAAATATGGAATTCCTGGCAAGCGTTAGTCGATTGAAGTCGCTCATCGAAAATATATTCCGAAAGGATTCATTTAATAACTAGTTTGCCGATAACGATCTGGTATCGTCCATGAACCTCTTATCATCCATTTGAATGGATGTCCGTAGTGTGATTACGGCCGTAATGGCAAAAAGGTCAGGTAGTACCGGGAAGTCATATGCCAACCTCGCCAGTGGACCGCCCGCTTGTCGACGCTCAGTCTCGCGCTGAAAAAATCGTCGAATCTCGCCGTCAGAAAATCCTTCTCAAGACCGGCGCGCTGCAGGACGCAATTTTCAACAGCGCCTACTTCTCCAGCATCGCAACCGATGAGCACGGCGTTATCCAGATATTCAATGTCGGCGCCGAACGGATGCTCGGCTATCACTCCGAGGACGTGGTCGACAAGATCACACCTGCGGACATCTCCGACCCCGCCGAGCTCATCATCCGCGCGGCGGCCCTCAGCCATGAACTCAACACGCCCATCACGCCGGGCTTCGAAGCCCTGGTATTCAAGGCTTCGCGCGGCATCGAAGACATCTACGAACTGACCTACATCCGCAAGGATGGCAGCCGCCTGTCGGCCATGGTCTCGGTCACGTCACTGCGCGACAGCGCCGAAACCATCATCGGTTATCTGCTGATCGGCACCGACAACACCGCGCGCAAGCAGGAGGAAGAAGCTCAGGCCTTGCTCGATCAGCGCTTGCGGGACCAACAGTTCTATACCCGCTCACTGATCGAGTCGAACATCGATGCGCTGATGATGACCGACCCGCAAGGCATCATTTCCGACGTCAACAAGCAGATGATGGCGCTGACCGGGCGCACCCGCGACGAATTGATCGGCGCGCCCTGCAAGAACTTCTTCACCGACCCGGCGAGTGCCGATGCCGCCATCAAGCGCGTGCTCAGCGAGCACAAGGTCAGTGACTACGAACTCACCGTGCGCGCCTACGACGGCACTGAAACCGTGGTGTCCTACAACGCCGCGACCTTTCATGACCGTGACCGCAAGCTAAAGGGTGTCTTCGCCGCGGCCCGCGACGTGACCGAGCGCAAGCGTTTCGAGCGAACGCTGGAAGAAAAGAATATCGAGCTGGAACACGCCAGCCACATGAAGTCCGAGTTTCTTGCCACCATGTCGCACGAGTTGCGCACCCCGCTCAACGCCGTGATCGGTTTCTCCGAGGCACTCAGGGACGGCATGGTCGGCGACATGACCGATGCCCAGCGACGCTACATAGGCGATATCTTCAACAGCGGCCAGCACCTGCTGTCGCTGATCAATGACATCCTCGACCTGTCCAAGGTCGAGGCCGGCATGATGACGCTGGAGCTCGAGTCGGTCGATCTGGACGAACTGCTGAGCAACAGCCTGCTGATCGTGCGTGAGCAAGCCGCCCTGCAACACATTCAGCTGAAACTGGAAACAGAGGCCGAATTCGGTGAGCTTGAGCTCGATCGACGCAAGACCAAGCAGATCGTCTACAACCTGCTGGCCAACGCCGTGAAATTCAGCGAGCCCGGTGGCTGGGTGACGCTGGCGGTGCGTCTGGTGCCGGCTTCCCAGGCAGGTCTTATCGACGGTGACTGGCCGACCTACGGGTTTGCGCTTCCATCCGGTGACTGTGAGCAGTTTCTGGAACTGAGTGTCAGCGACACCGGAATCGGCATCGCCCAAAGCGACATGAACAAGCTGTTCAAGGCGTTCAGCCAGATCGACAGCGGCCTGGCACGCAAATTCGAAGGCACCGGACTGGGTCTTGCGATGGTCAAGCAACTGACCGAACTTCACGGCGGCTGCGTCGCGGTCGCCAGCGTGAAGGACCTCGGCGCACGCTTCGTGGTCTGGCTGCCCATCCGCTCACCTGAATCAGCGGAGGCGCGATGGCCCAGATCCTGATCATTGAAGACAATGCGGCGAACATGCGTCTGGCAGAACTATTGCTGACCAGCGCCGGGCACACTGTGCTGTCGGCCGTCGATGCCGAAACCGGCCTGAAACTGGCTCGCGAGCGTCAGCCCGACCTGATCCTGATGGACATCCATCTGCCGGAAATGGACGGCCTGACCGCCACAGCGCTGTTGAAGAAAGACGCCGGCACCGCCGCGATCCCGGTGGTCGCACTGACCGCGATGGCCATGAAGGAAGACAAGGAGAAGATCCGCCTGGCGGGCTGCAACGCTTATGTCATCAAGCCGTTGCGCTACAAGGAGCTGTACCGGGTCATCGACACACTGCTGGAAAAAAATCTGCCTCAACAGCCCATTACCTGAGCATTCGATATGACCCAGAGCGCCGCGACCATCCTGATTATCGATGACGACGTCCATGTCCGGGACCTGCTGGAGGTTCTCTTGCAGAACCAGGGTTACCGGACACTGACGGCGGAATCAGGCGAGCTGGCGCTGGCCATGATCAAACGACAGGCACCCGACCTGATTCTGCTGGACATCATGATGCCGGGCATGGACGGCTATGAAGTCGCCAGCCAGCTCAAGGCCGAAAAGGGCACCGCCAATATACCGATCATCATGCTCTCGGCACTCGACGACCAGAGTTCCCGTCTTTCAGGGCTGGAAGCGGGGGCCGAGGAATACCTCAACAAGCCTGTGGACAGCGCCGAACTGTGGCTGCGCGTGCGTAACCTGCTGCGTCTCAAGGCGTTCGGCGACTACCTGAAGAGCCACAGCCTGATCCTCGAAGATCAGTTGCAGCAGCGCACCATCGATCTCGAGCGTTTTCGCACGGTAATGGACGCCTCCGAAGACGCGATCTTCCTGATCAACCGCAACACCATGAGCCTGATCGAATTCAACCGCCGGGCCTGCCAGTTGCTGGGCTACACCGCCGAGGAGCTGTCGCACAAGACACCTGCGGAACTGGGCGAGACGTCCATGGAGCAGCTTGAGGTCGTGTATGACCAGATCATCGCCGGCAAAGGCCCCAGCGAACCGCTGGAAACCCAGATTCGCGACAAGAGCGGCCGGGATGTCGAGGTCGAAATCCATCGCCAGGCCTACCGAACCGGCGAGGACTGGGTCATCGTCGGCATCGTGCGCGACATCACCCGGCGCAAGGAAAGCGACCAGCGCCTGCTGACCATGGCCCACTACGACACGCTGACCGGCCTGCCCAACCGGGATCTGTTTTTTACCAGCCTGCAAATGGGCATGACCCAGGCGGCCATCAGTCGCTGGAAGCTGGCGGCATTGACAGTCAATATCGACGGTTTCAAGAACATCAACGAAACCTGGGGGCATGTGCTGGGCGATGAGGTGCTGCTGGAAGTCAGCCGCCGACTGTCGAACTGCCTGAATGCCAGCGACACCCTCGGCCGCGTGGACGGCGATCAGTTCGCCCTGATTCTGATGCTTCGTCCCGGCCAGGCGGATACCCGGCAAACGCTCGAACGCATCCGCAACGCATTGCGAGCGCCCTTCCGCATAGAAGGCCAGAGCCTGGTCATGACCGCCAGCATCGGCATTGCCCTGTACCCGGAGGATGGCGAAGACTCGCGCGAGCTGATCAGACATGCCTACACCGCCATGAACAGCGCTCGAAAGATCGGCCCGGACAACTACCGGTTCTATACGCCGCAGATGAACGCCGACGTTTCGGCCCGTCTGGACCTTGAGGCCGCGCTGCGCGAAGCGGTGCGCAACCAGGCATTCGAAATCGTCTACCAACCCAAGCTGGACCTGAACAACGACCGTATCTGCGGACTTGAGGCGCTGTTGCGCTGGCCACGCCCTGGTCATCCAGGCGTTTCGCCTGCCGTATTTGTCCCCGTACTGGAAAGCCTCGGCCTGATCGGTGAAGTCGGCAACTGGGTGGTCGACAGCGTCTGCGCCCAGATTGCGCGCTGGCAACGCTCCGGATTGGGCTCGTTTCAGGTCGCGGTCAACATCTCCGGGCAACAGATTTCCAGCAGCAGCCTGGTTGCCGACATCCGTCAGGCCCTCGAAAAACACAATGTTGCGCCGCAGTGGCTTGAGGTCGAGCTGACAGAAAGTTCGTTGATGGAAAATACCGCACACACCATCGCCACCCTGGGAGCACTGCGAGCCAACCGCGTGAGTATTTCCATCGACGACTTCGGCACCGGCTATTCAAGCCTGGCGTACCTGCGCCGCTTTCCTATCGACAAGCTGAAAATCGACATCGCATTCATTCGCGAGGTGACCAGCAACCCACAGGACGCGGCCATCGCCAGAGCCATCATCGAGCTGGCTCACAGCCTCGACCTGCAGGTGATCGCCGAAGGGGTTGAAACCCCAGAGCAACTGGCGTTCCTGCGCGAAAACCATTGCGATCAAATTCAGGGCTATCTGATCAGCAAGCCATTACCGCTTGAAGAGCTCGAGACGTTTTTGTGCTCACCGGCAAGCCGCGTCGGGTAACTGCCGACGCGCTAGCGACGGGTTCCGGGTGATAGCCATTGGTAGCCGGGTGCAATCATGCCGGCCCGATCGTAACGAAAACGCTCCACCGTAACGATTTCGCTCCAAAACAGCTCACTCCCCATGCATCAAGGCCTTGATCAGTCAGGTATTTTCAAATACCTGACGACCGTAGCGTTTTCGCTACACCCGATATCGACAAGCGTAGCCAAAGAACATACAAACCATTGATTTAAAAAGGAAAATAAAACATGGCCGCTAAATTGCTAGGTCATGGCTCATATTGTTCGCGTGCTGCGCGAGCCCTGTTCTCCGAGGAGTTTGTATGAGCGATTTGCGATTCACCGTTGACCATGAATGGCTGCGTGCCGAAACCGACGGCAGCGTGACGGTCGGCATTACGCCCTACGCACAGGAATCGCTGGGCGATGTGGTCTTCGTGCAGCTCCCGGAATTACAGGCCTACACTCAACACGCTGAAGTGTCGGTGGTGGAATCGGTGAAGGCCGCCAGCAGCATCAACATGCCGCTGGACGGTGACGTCGTCGAGGTCAATTCCGCCCTCGATGCCACGCCGGAGCTGGTCAATGAAGATGCCCTCGGTGCGGGCTGGTTCTTTCGCTTCGTTCCACAAGACGCCAACGCCATTCACGGCCTGCTGGATCAGGACGCCTACGACCGCCTGATCAAAGCCAACGCCGAAGCCTGAGGAGCACGCCATGACTGACCGTATCGAACTGACCACTGCCAACGAATTCATTGCCCGTCACATTGGCCCGCGCGCGGCTGACGAGCTGGCCATGCTGCAAACACTGGGTTTCGATTCCATCGAAGCGCTGAGCGAAAGCGTTATCCCGGAAAGCATCAAGGGCACCAGCGTTCTGAACCTGCCTGCCGGGCAGAGCGAAGCCGATGCACTGGCGTCCATCAAGGCCATCGCCAGCAAGAATCAGCTGTTCAAGACCTACATCGGCCAGGGTTACTACAACACCCACACGCCAGCACCGATTCTGCGCAACCTGTTGGAAAACCCGGCCTGGTACACCGCTTACACCCCCTATCAGCCAGAGATTTCCCAGGGCCGCCTGGAGTCATTGCTCAATTTCCAGACACTGATCAGCGACCTCACCGGCCTGCCGATTGCCAACGCCTCTCTGCTCGACGAAGCCACCGCCGCCGCCGAGGCAATGACCTTTTGCAAACGCTTGAGCAAAAACAAGGCCAGCCAGCAGTTTTTCGCGTCCAGCCACTGCCACCCGCAAACCCTGGATGTGTTGCGTACTCGCGCCGAGCCGTTGGGCATTACCGTGGTCGTGGCCGATGAGCACGAGCTGGGCGATGTCAGCGATTACTTCGGCGCGCTGCTGCAATACCCGGCCAGCAATGGCGACGTGTTCGATTACCGCGAGCTGGTCGAGCGCTTCCATGCGGGCAACGCACTGGTTGCCGTGGCTGCCGACCTGCTGGCCCTCACCCTGCTGACCCCGCCAGGCGAATTCGGCGCTGACGTAGCAATCGGTAGCGCGCAACGCTTCGGTGTGCCACTGGGCTTCGGTGGCCCGCATGCGGCCTACTTCTCGACCCGCGACGCGTTCAAGCGTGACATGCCGGGCCGTCTGGTCGGCGTGTCGGTGGACCGTCACGGCAAGCAGGCCTTGCGCCTGGCCATGCAGACCCGCGAACAGCATATTCGTCGCGAAAAGGCCACAAGCAACATCTGCACCGCACAGGTGCTACTGGCCAACATCGCCAGCATGTACGCCGTCTACCATGGTCCGCGCGGCCTGACACAGATCGCCAATCGCGTTCACCAGCTGACCGCGATTCTTGCCGAAGGCCTGAGCGCGCTGGGCCTGAAGGCCGAGCAGGCATTTTTCTTCGACAGCCTGACCCTGCACACCGGCGACAGAACCGCTGCACTGCATGCCGCCGCACGCGCCAGGCACATCAACCTGCGCGAAATCGATGACCAGCGTCTGGGTCTGTCACTGGACGAGACCACCTCGCAGTCGGCCGTCGAAACGCTGTGGGCAATCTTCGCCAGCGACGGCCAGAGCCTGCCGGACTTCGCCGCGCTGGCAGACAGCGTGCAGTCGCGCCTGCCGGCCGGGCTGTTGCGTCAGTCAGCGATCCTCAGTCATCCGGTGTTCAACCGCTATCACTCGGAAACCGAGCTGATGCGCTACCTGCGCAAGCTGGCCGACAAGGACCTGGCGCTGGATCGCACCATGATTCCGCTGGGCTCGTGCACCATGAAGCTTAACGCCGCCAGCGAAATGATCCCGGTGACCTGGGCCGAATTCGGCAACCTGCACCCGTTTGCTCCGGCCGAGCAAAGCGCCGGCTACCAGCAACTGACCGATGAGCTGGAGGCCATGCTCTGTGCGGCCACCGGTTACGACGCGATCTCGCTGCAACCGAACGCCGGCTCGCAGGGCGAATACGCCGGACTGCTGGCGATCCGCGCCTATCACCAGAGCCGTGGCGACGAACATCGCGACATCTGCCTGATCCCTTCCTCGGCGCACGGCACCAACCCGGCGACCGCCAACATGGCCGGTATGCGCGTCGTGGTGACCGCCTGTGATGCACGTGGCAACGTCGACATCGAAGACCTGCGCGCCAAGGCCGTTCAGCATCGCGACCAGCTTGCGGCGATCATGATCACCTACCCGTCGACCCACGGCGTGTTCGAAGAAGGCATTCGCGAAATCTGCGGCATCGTTCATGACAACGGTGGCCAGGTGTACATTGATGGCGCAAACATGAACGCCATGGTTGGCCTGTGCGCACCGGGCAAGTTCGGCGGCGACGTGTCGCACCTCAACCTGCACAAGACTTTCTGCATCCCCCACGGCGGTGGCGGCCCGGGCGTTGGCCCGATCGGCGTGAAATCCCATCTCGCCCCGTTCATGCCCGGTCATGCCCGCATGGAGCGCAAGGAAGGCGCGGTCTGCGCGGCACCGTTCGGCAGCGCCAGCATTCTGCCCATTACCTGGATGTACATCCGCATGATGGGCGGTGAAGGCCTCAAGCGCGCTTCGCAACTGGCGATTCTCAACGCCAACTACATCTCGCGCCGTCTGGAGGAGCATTACCCGGTGCTCTACACCGGCAGCAACGGCCTGGTCGCGCACGAGTGCATTCTCGACCTGCGCCCGATCAAGGACAGCAGCGGCATCAGCGTCGACGACGTGGCCAAGCGCCTGATCGACTTCGGCTTCCATGCCCCGACCATGTCGTTCCCGGTCGCCGGAACACTGATGATCGAGCCGACCGAGAGTGAATCCCGAGAAGAACTGGACCGCTTCTGCGATGCCATGATCAAGATCCGCGAAGAAATCCGCGCAGTTGAAAACGGCACCCTGGACAAGGATGACAACCCGCTGAAAAACGCGCCGCACACCGCTGCCGAAATCGTCGGCCAGTGGAGCCATCCTTACAGCCGCGAACAGGCGGTGTACCCGGTCGATTCACTGATCGAGAACAAGTACTGGCCTCCGGTCGGTCGTGTCGACAACGTCTTCGGCGACCGCAACCTGGTCTGCGCCTGCCCGTCCATCGAGAACTATCAGGAAGCGTGACAGCCGCTGCCTGGCACTGCCTGATTGCGCTGCACGCACAGGCAGTGCCACCGGTATGACCCGCTCAACAAGGAATCGAACATGTCCACAGAATCACTGCTGACCACTCCCCTGCACGCCCTGCACCGCGAACTCGGCGCGAAGATGGTGCCCTTCGCCGGTTACGACATGCCTGTTCAATACCCGGCGGGCGTAATGAAAGAGCACCTGCACACCCGCGCTCAGGCCGGTCTGTTCGATGTCTCGCACATGGGCCAGATTCGCCTCACCGGTGCAGACGCCGCCAAGGCGCTGGAAGCCCTGGTGCCGGTAGACATCATTGACCTGCCGGTCGGCATGCAGCGTTACGCGATGTTCACCGACGAGAACGGCGGCATTCTCGATGACCTGATGGTTGCCAATCTCGGTAACGACCAGTTGATGCTGGTGGTCAATGCGGCCTGCAAGGATCAGGACCTGGCGCACTTGTGCAGGCACCTGGCCGGGCATTGCAAAATCGAACCACTGTTTGAAGAACGCGCCCTGCTCGCGCTGCAAGGGCCTGCCGCTGTAACCGTACTGGCACGCCTCGCCCCGGAAGTCGCCAAAATGACCTTCATGCAGTTCAACAGCGTCACGCTGCTGGGCGTCAAATGCTATGTCAGTCGCTCGGGCTATACCGGCGAAGACGGCTATGAAATTTCGGTGCCTGCCGAACAGGCTGAAGCCCTGGCACGTCGCCTGCTGGATGAGCCGGAAGTGGCCCCGATCGGTCTGGGTGCACGTGATTCGCTGCGGCTGGAAGCCGGTCTGTGCCTGTACGGCCATGACATGGACACGCAGACCTCGCCGATCGAGGCCAGTCTGCTATGGGCGATTTCCAAAGTGCGTCGCGCCGACGGTGCGCGTGCAGGCGGCTTCCCGGGAGCCGAGCGCATCTTTGCCCAGCAACAGAGCGGTGTCAGCAAGAAGCGAGTCGGCCTGCTTCCGCAGGAGCGCACGCCCGTGCGCGAAGGTACCGAGATCGTCGATGAACAGGGCGCGGTCATCGGCACGGTATGCAGCGGCGGCTTTGGCCCTTCGCTGGCTGGCCCACTGGCCATGGGTTATCTGCATAACGATTACACGGCGCTGAATACACCGGTGTGGGCAATGGTGCGCGGCAAGAAAGTCCCCATGCTCGTTGCAAAAATGCCTTTCGTTGCGCAACGTTACTTCCGCGGTTAAATAGCGGCGTCAAAAAAACAGCAACACTTCGGTGTTGCTGGGGCACTGTTCCCCTGCAGTGTTTCGTGAGTATTTCAGCCGCGTGAACAGCCTGTCATATATGCAAAAAATGCACCTATAAAGTGCAAAATGTTATGACGGATCAAACACCGTGCACACCATGCAAACACTGCAGGTATAAGGCCAAAGCCCCGAAAACAGGGAGCCAGGCAAGGGGGTTGTATTTGCAACGAGAGTTGGCGTAGAGTTTCCGGACTGTGTTTGCATGGGTCGCCGAATCTGGACCTGGGCAGTAGCTCTAGGTTTGCTACAACCCGTTCTACGTTTCTTACTTCCTGCAACCAGCCCCAGTGCTCTTTCATGCGAAAGAGGCTGTAACCAATTCAAGTCAAGCGTCAAGGAAATAAGAAAATGGCTGAACGTCAGAGCGGTACCGTCAAGTGGTTCAACGACGAAAAAGGTTTTGGTTTTATCACTCCTGAGAGCGGGCCGGATCTGTTCGTACACTTCCGCGCTATTCAGGGTAACGGCTTCAAGAGCCTGAAAGAAGGCCAGAAAGTTACCTTCGTTGCAGTTCAGGGCCAGAAAGGCATGCAGGCTGACGAAGTTCAAGCCGAAGGCTGAGAACGACGCACCACGCATTTACAAGAAAGCCTCTGGCAGCGATGCCAGAGGCTTTTTTGCATGCGGGATTAGCAAGCGCCCATGAAAAAGCCGACCCGGGGGTCGGCTTTTTCAGTCCGGCTGATGCATTACCCGGCCCGGCGTAACAGAAGTACTCCGGCCAGCGCACAGGCGGCAGCTGGCAGCAGCACCGCCAGCAACGGCGGGAAACCGAACAGCAGGCTCGATGGACCGAGCAGGTCCTGAATGATGCGGAAGGTAAAGCCCACCACTACACCCGTAAATACGCGCTGCCCCAGGGTAACCGAGCGCAGCGGGCCGAAGATGAACGAGATCGCCATCAACACCAGCGCGACGGTCACCGCCGGTTGCAGGACCTTGGTCCAGAACGCCAGCCAGTAGCGGCCATTGCTCAAACCCTGATCAGCCAGGTAATGCGCGTAGCTCCAGAGGCCGCTGATGGACAGCGACTCGGGCGGCATGATTACCGTGCTCAGCAGTTGCGGGCTCAACGCCACGTCCCAACGCTCGACCGGGGTGTTGATGACCTCGGTGCGGCCGTCATTGAAGTGCGTGGTGGTGACGTCCTTCAATTCCCAGTAATCGGTCTTGAAGTTGGCTTCTTTGGCAAAGCTGGAGGTCTGCATGTGGCGCTGGTCATCGAAACGATAACGTGTCACACCGAGCATCAGGCCATTGGGCTGTACCGTGTTGATATGGATGAACTCGTCACCCTGGCGGTGCCACAGACCATGGCGGGCGCTCTGCGCATCACCTGAGCCCTGGGCCAGCGAGCGCGCGGCCTGAGCCTGGTTCTCGGCATAGGGAGCCACGTACTCGCCGACCAGCACGCCTGCGATCATCAGCACCAGCATGGGCTTCATGACCGCCCAGACGATGCGCCCGATGGACACGCCCGCCGCACGCATGATGGTCAGCTCACTGCTGCTGGCCAGCGTACCCAGACCGATCAGGCAACCGATCAGGGCGGCCATCGGCAAGGTGTCGTAGACGCGACGTGGCGCCGTCAGCATGACGTAGCTGAGCGCATCCGCCAGTGTGTAGGTGTCGCTGATATCGCCCATCTCGTCGATGAACGCGAACAGCGAGACCAGCCCCAGAATGATGCCCAGAACCGCGAGAATCGCCAGCAGGACGCTTTTGCCAATGTATCGATCAAGCTTGACCACGAGTCACCTCCGTGACGCTGCGACGACTCGCCATCTTCAGGCGCAGAGGCTCCCAATAGAACAACAGCAGTCCGATGGACAGGTAGATGGCATGCACCCACCACATCCCCAGGCTGAGCGGCAGCTTGCCTTTCTCCAGCGAACTGCGCACCGAAATCAGAATGGCCAGGTAAGACATATACAGAAGGATCGCCGGCAGCAGTTTCAGGTAACGGCCTTGACGCGGATTGACCCGTGACAGCGGGATGGCCATCAAGGTCACGATGAACACCGACAGCGGCAGCGAAATACGCCACTGCAGCTCGGCCACGGAACGCGGTGCCGGGTTGCCGATCAGCTCGCTGGTCGGAATGGCTTCACGGTCGGTGATTTCCTCACTGATTTCCGGCTTGGGCAGCATCGCCCCGTAGGTGTCGTACTTGATCACGCGGTAGTCGGCAGCCCCCGGATTGCCGTCATAGCGATAGCCGTTCTCGAGGATCAGGAAGCGACTGCCATTGGGCCGTACCTCCTGGTGGCCCTTCTCCGCGACCAGCACGGTGATGCCGTTGTCCTTGCTCTTGTCGCTGGACATGCGCTTTTCCGAGATGAACACGCCGGCCAGTTGCGAGCGGTCTTCCGACAGCTCCTTGGTGTAGGTGATACGCGTACCGTCACGCAGCGCCTGAAAACGGCCCGGCACCAGCGTGTCGAACTCGGTCATGGCGTCCTGCTGATTGATCAGCAACGAAAATTGCGTCGCACCCTGCGGAGCCAGGCTGAAGCTCAGCCAGGCGACCAGCAGACCCACCAGCGTGGCCGGCCCCATGGTGATAGCCAGCAGGCGCTGCTGACTCATGCCGGTTGCGGCCAGCACGGTCATCTCGCTTTCCAGATACAGGCGTCCGTACGCCATGAGGATGCCGAGGAACAGGCCCAGCGGCAGGATGACCTGCAGAAAGCCCGGCAGGCGGAAGCCCATGATCAGGAACAGTACGCCAGGATCGAGCGCACCGGACGCGGCCTGCGCCAGGTACTTGATGAAGCGCCCGCTCATGATGAACACCAGCAGTACGGCGCTGACCGCACTCAAGGTAAGCAGCACTTCTCGGGACAGATAACGGAAGACAATCAAACCAGACACTCCAGAGTTGTCAGGCTCAGGCAGCCAAACAGGGAAAATTTGTGAGCCACGGCAACCAGAGCTTCACGCCGACAAAAAGCGTGGGCCTCAAAAAATATGCGGCATTATCCTGTGATTGTGTGTTTCTGTCACTGCGCACCGGGGATAGTTCGCACATAGACGCCAGACAGGCAGCTCTGCGGGGTTGTCAGCAGTCGTGCAGCGGGGTCAAACTGCAAGGCTTAGCGCAGGCATCGCCCCTGAAAACACTCGGGCCATGCTGCGTACGACATTCATATTGCGACTCTCATCGTCTATTCGGGGACCCCACATGGAATTGGTTGTTAAAAGCGTAAGCCCAGAAACCTTGAAAACCGCAACTCTGGTGGTCACCGTCGGTGAAAGCCGTGTACTGGCCGGTGCTGCCAGAACTGTGGATATTCTCAGCGGCGGAGCCGTTTCGCTGATCCTCAAGCGCGGCGATCTGGCCGGCAAGGTCGGCCAGAGCCTGCTGTTGCACAATCTGCCCAACATCAAGGCCGAGCGCGTTCTGCTGGTCGGCACCGGCAAGGAAGACGAGCTGTCGGACCGTCAGTTGAAAAAGATCGTCGGCGCAGCGCTCACCTGCCTCAAGGGCCTGGGCGGCACCGATGCAGCGATTGCGCTCGATGACCTGTCGGTGAAAAACCGCGACACCTATGGCATGGCTCGCCTGCTGGTCGAAGCCCTGGCCGACGGCGAATACGTCTTCGACCGCTTCAAGACCCAGAAAGCCGAAGTTCGTGCCCTGAAGAAAATCACCCTGTTGACCGACAAGGTCAAGGCGGCCGACGTCGAACGCGCTTCGACTCACGCTCAGGCAATCGCCACTGGCATGGCGCTGACCCGCGACCTGGGTAATCTGCCGCCGAACATCTGCCACCCGACCTACCTGGGCGAAGAAGCCAAGGCACTGGGCAAGGCACACAAGAACCTGAAAGTGGAAGTCCACGACGAGAAGAAACTGGCCGATCTGGGCATGGGTTCGTTCCTCGCGGTAGCACAGGGCAGCGCCCAGCCGCCGCGCCTCATCGTCATGAACTACCAGGGTGGCAAAAAAGGCGACCAGCCGTTCGTGCTGGTCGGTAAAGGCATCACCTTCGATACCGGCGGTATCAGCATCAAGCCTGCTTCGGGCATGGACGAGATGAAGTTCGACATGTGCGGCGCAGCCAGCGTGTTCGGCACCCTGCGTGCGGTGCTCGAATTGAAGCTGCCGATCAATCTGGTGTGCATTCTGGCCTGTGCCGAAAACATGCCGAGCGGCACTGCGACACGTCCAGGCGACATCGTCACGACCATGAGCGGCCAGACCGTCGAAATCCTCAACACCGACGCCGAAGGCCGTCTGGTGCTGTGCGATGCACTGACCTACGCCGAGCGTTTCAAGCCGCAGGCGGTGATCGATATCGCAACCCTGACCGGCGCCTGCGTCGTTGCACTGGGTGGCCATACCTCCGGCCTGCTGGGCAATAACGACGCGCTGATCAATCAGTTGCTCGACGCGGGCAAACAGGCCGATGACCGTGCCTGGCAGCTGCCGTTGTTCGATGAGTACCAGGAGCAGCTCGACAGCCCGTTCGCCGACATCGCCAACATCGGTGGCCCGAAAGGCGGCACCATCACCGCGGCCTGCTTCCTGTCGCGCTTCACCAAGGCCTACCACTGGGCTCACCTAGACATCGCCGGCACCGCATGGCTGAGCGGCGGCAAGGAAAAAGGCGCCACCGGGCGTCCGGTTCCACTGCTGACCCAATACCTGCTCGACCGCGCCGGCGTATAAGAAAGAGACCCTGGCGTATCGGCTGCACAGTCGATACGCCTCCGGTTCTGGAACCCACATGACTCAAGTCGACTTCTACATCCTGCCCAGCGCCGATCCTGCGGCCCGCCTGGATTTTGCCTGCAAGCTGACGGAAAAGGCCTGGCGCCTGGGTCACAAGGTCTATCTGCATTGCAGCGATGCTGCGCAGCGTGAGGACCTCGATGCCCGGCTCTGGCGTTTCAGAGGCGAAGTGTTCCTGCCCCATGGCGACGCCGAGAGCGATCACGATGCGGCCGTGGTACTGGGTCTGGGCGACGACTCGGGCGAACACAGCGACCTGCTGGTCAATCTCGACCTGAGCATTCCGGCCTTCTTCAAACGTTTCGCCCGCGTGGCCGAAGTCGTTGTCGAAGACCCGGCCATACGTCTTGCCGCACGCGAGAGTTTCCGTTCCTACCGCGAACAGGGCTATCCTCCGCAAGATCACCGACTGCAGCGCCTTTGAGGACACGATGGATACTTCAAAAAAAGCTGAATCCGCGCACTTGCTGAACGACCTCGAGTCGATCCGCCAACTGCTCGGCGATGACCCCGCACATTCCCCCCAGTCGAACGACACAGCTCGTCCCGAAGGTCAGATTCCCCTGTTGTTCGATGTTGTCGGCGCTCGCCCCGACGCGGCGTATCAACAGGACTTCGACGAAGACGACATCCCGACGCTGACACCTGATGCGCACACAGCACCCGCCCCGCAGGCGCAGCAGGCAGCCCAGCCGCAAGCGCTGCCCAACCCTGATGCACTGCTGCACCTGGACAACGAGTTGCGCGCAGCCGCGCGATTGATCATGCAGGACGTCATCGACGACTTCGCCCCGCATATCGAAAACGAAATCAAACGCCGGCTGGAGGCAAGGCTGGAGCGGTTATTGGCGCAGCAGCAGAAGTGAGCGTGTGATCAGGAGTCCGGAATACACGCACATAGAGACGCTGTCAGGGAGTATTCAATAGGGAGCGGATATCTGCTACGCGCCGCTCCATTTTCCCCTTGAGACCAATTTGGGTGTACCAGGCTCCCATGAGCGTCGTGCGTCTAGCCACATCTCTATTAATATTTAGCAGCATTTCGAGAGACCCTTCGTGCTCCTTGCGCTTACTAACCAATGCTTTCTTGAAATCGTCGTAACTGGTATTGGGTTTACCCGTGAATTTATCAGAGAATGATTGCTCGGCATGCTTGGCCTCCTTGATTCGATCACTCATTTTTTGGCTGGCGTTCGCCACGACCTCATCAAATCGTGTTTTGAAGTCTTCACTCTTGAATACACTGGGCAAAACACCCGTTTCGCTTTTTATAGCGCTGCGAAGGTTCGACAGTACGCCTGGGTCACTGGCGTCTACAAAACGCTTATTTAACTGCAAGGCTATCAGCCCGGCTCCTCTCTCATTCAACGTATCAGACGCTCCACTCACTGCGGCCATATCCTTGAAAGACAAGTGCCTGAATATTCTGCCAAGCGCCAGGTCCGGTAACTTGTCGAGAAAGAGTATGTGGACCCCGACGTGCCCACCCGGATCACTCCGATTAACCGGATCGCCCTGACAGTAGGCATACGCATTCAGGCCTCCCCGCCCAAATGGACTCAGCGAGTCTGGTCGGTTGAAACGCATCAGCACCGGGTTGAACGCGCGGTAGCCGTTACCCAGCAGGTAATGCCCGGTCACAGGGTCCGCGCGCTCGCCGTTGAAGCCGGAAAACGGGCCGCCCTGCGCGCGATGTCCGTAAGGGCTATAAGCCAGCGGCTGCCGCCCCTCTGAACTCAGGGCATGCAGCACACTGCTTTGCCTGTCGGTGCCCAGCAGGTCCACTTGCTCGGCAGCGCCGTCAGCCTGATATTCCGCCAGCAAACGGTCTTCACCGTGAAACACACGACGGCGCATTGCACCCTGTATCTCGACCGTCAAACGTTTCTTTTGATAGAACCGCGACACTGCTTCCTGTGCATCGGGATCGACAACCGCAACCCGGTCCAGCGCGTAATAGCGATATCGACACAGCACGCGTCTGCCTTCAGGCGTATCGTCCATGGCAGCGTCCGCCCTGCAAGTAAAGTCTGAATACCGATCATGCCGTCTGGAAGACACGCCGCCTACTGACAGAACTACCAGCTTGCAGCTTGCAGCTTGAAGCTCACAGCTGCTCCTGTGGCTTGTCGCTGGCCGTCAGGTCTATACTTACCGGTTTCCGAATCAATGCCACAGGTTCCCGCCGCGCATGGACAAGACTTACCAGCCGCACGCCATCGAAACTTCCTGGTACCAGACCTGGGAGTCCGAGAACTACTTCGCTCCGCAAGGCGCGGGTGACTCGTACACCATCATGATTCCGCCGCCGAACGTCACCGGCAGCCTGCACATGGGCCACGGTTTCAATAACGCGATCATGGATGCACTGATCCGTTTCCGTCGCATGCAGGGCCGCAATACGCTGTGGCAACCGGGCACCGACCATGCGGGTATCGCCACGCAGATGCTGGTCGAGCGTCGTCTCGAAGCACAAGGCGTAAGCCGTCATGAACTTGGCCGCGAGAAGTTTCTGGACAAGATCTGGGAATGGAAAGCCGAGTCCGGCGGCAACATCAGCCGCCAGATCCGCCGCCTGGGCTCGTCCGTCGACTGGAGCCGCGAGCGCTTCACCATGGACGACGGCCTGTCCGAAGCGGTGAAGGAAGCTTTCGTGCGTCTGCATGAAGACGGCCTGATCTACCGTGGCAAGCGCCTGGTCAACTGGGACACCAAGCTGCACACCGCCATTTCCGACCTCGAAGTGGAGAACCACGACGAGAAGGGTCATCTGTGGAACCTGCGTTATCCACTGGCTGACGGCGCAAAGACCGCCGAAGGTCTGGATTACCTGATCGTGGCCACCACGCGCCCGGAAACCATGCTCGGTGATGCCGCCGTTGCGGTGAACCCGCAGGACGAGCGCTACAAGGCGCTGATCGGCAAGTTCGTCGAATTGCCTCTGGTAGGCCGCCTTATCCCGATCATCGCGGATGATTACTGCGATCCCGAGTTCGGCACCGGCTGCGTGAAAATCACCCCGGCCCACGATTTCAACGACTATGAAGTCGGCAAGCGCCACAACCTGCCGCTGCTGAACATCTTCGACAAGAATGCCAACGTATTGCCCGCCGCTCAGGTGTTCAACCTTGATGGCACATTGAACGAAAGCGTCGACGGCAGCCTGCCTGCAGCCTATGCCGGGCTGGATCGCTTCGAAGCGCGCAAACAGATCGTTGCCGCGTTCGACGCCGCCGGGTTGCTGGTCAGCGTTGATGATCACGCCCTGAAAGTGCCGAAAGGCGACCGTTCCGGCACCATCATCGAGCCGTGGCTGACCGATCAGTGGTACGTCTCCACCAAGCCGCTGGCCGAGCCTGCGATTGCCGCTGTCGAAGACGGCCGCATCGCGTTCGTGCCCAAGCAATACGAAAACATGTACTTCTCGTGGATGCGCGACATCCAGGACTGGTGCATCAGCCGTCAGCTCTGGTGGGGCCACCGGATTCCGGCGTGGTACGACGAATCCGGCAAGGTTTACGTCGGCCGCGACGAAGCCGAAGTCCGTGCCAAGAACAACCTTGGGCCTGAAGTCGCGCTGCAGCAGGACAACGACGTGCTGGACACCTGGTTCAGCTCGGGCCTGTGGACCTTCTCCACGCTCGGCTGGCCGGAAAAGACCAAGGCACTGGAAACCTTCCACTCCACCGACGTGCTGGTCACCGGCTTCGACATCATTTTCTTCTGGGTCGCCCGGATGATCATGCTCACCATGCACTTGGTGAAGAACGAGGACGGCACGCCGCAAGTCCCGTTCAAGACCGTCTATGTGCATGGTCTGGTGCGCGATGGCCAGGGCCAGAAGATGTCCAAGTCCAAGGGCAACGTGCTTGACCCGCTGGACATCGTCGACGGTATCGACCTCGAAACGCTGGTAGAAAAACGCACCAGTGGCCTGATGCAGCCGCAACTGGCGAAGAAGATCGAGAAGCAGACCCGTCAGGAATTCGCCGACGGCATCGCCAGCTACGGCACCGATGCCCTGCGCTTTACCTTCTGCTCGCTGGCATCCACCGGTCGCGACATCAAGTTCGACATGGGCCGCGTCGAAGGCTACCGCAACTTCTGCAACAAGATCTGGAACGCGGCGCGCTACGTACTGGACAAGGGCGAAGACTGCGGCCAGAACGGCGAAGCGGTCGAACTGTCGCTGGCTGATCGCTGGATCATCTCGCAGTTGCAGCGCACCGAAGCCGAAGTGACCCGCCAGCTGGATCAGTTCCGCTTCGACCTCGCCGCCCAGGCGTTGTACGAGTTCATCTGGAACCAGTATTGCGACTGGTATCTGGAACTGTCCAAGCCGGTACTGTGGGACGAGACAGCGCCGGTCGAGCGTCAGCGCGGCACACGCCGCACACTGGTTCGCGTTCTGGAAGTGGCGTTGCGTCTTGCGCACCCGTTCATGCCGTTCATCACCGAAGAAATCTGGCAGCGCCTCGCGCCGCTGGCCGGTGCGCAAGGCAAGACCATCATGCTGCAACCCTGGCCGGTGGCCAATGAAGCACGCATCGATCAGGCGGCCGAAGACGACATCGAATGGCTCAAGGGCCTGATGCTCGCCGTGCGTAACATCCGTGGCGAGATGAACATCGGTCCGGGCAAGCCGCTGCAACTGTTCCTCAAGAACGTCAGCGCCGAAGATCAGCGTCGTTTGAGCGAAAACGATTACCTGCTCAAGAAGCTCGCCAAGCTCGAATCCATGACCGTACTGACCGAAGGCGCAGAAGCACCGCTGTCCGCCACCGCCCTGGTCGGTGACATGGAAGTGCTGGTGCCGATGGCCGGGTTGATCGACAAAGGGGCCGAGCTGGCGCGCCTGGACAAGGAAATCCAGCGCCTGCAAGGCGAAGTGCAACGCGTCGGCGGCAAGCTGTCCAACGCCGCCTTCGTCGACAAGGCGCCGCCTGAAGTCATCGCCAAGGAACGCGCCAAGCTGACCGAAGCCGAACAGGCACTGGGCAAGCTGGCCGAGCAACACGCACGCATCGCCAGCCTGTAAGGTGGCCAGAAAAGCCAGCCCGATCATGGGCTGGCTTTTTGTTATCTGAACGTCTGTACTGACTTATTCGCGAGCAACGCGTACTACGCCAAAGGCGACGCTGCGCTTGCTCGCGAATAAGCCAGGCAACTCAACCTCACGGCTGACATCGAATCCATGACCGATACCCGCAAACCACCGCGCAAGAAGCCTCAGCGGCCAGCCAAACCTGCTGCGCCGCGTGAAAAGGCCACCTTGCACCCGCGCAATCGGCATCAGGGCCAGTACGACTTTGCGAAGCTGATCAAATCCAGCCCCGAACTGGCAGCGTTCGTGATCCTCAATCCTTACGGCAAGGAAAGCATCGACTTCGCCAATCCGCAGGCGGTACGGGTGTTCAATCGCGCGCTGCTCAAGGCGTTCTATGGCATCGCCCATTGGGACATTCCGGCCGATTACCTGTGCCCGCCAATTCCCGGGCGTGCGGACTACCTGCACTTCCTCGCCGACCTGCTGGCCGAAGACAATGAAGGCGTGATACCACGCGGCGCCTCCATCAAGGCGCTGGACATCGGCACTGGCGCCAATTGCATCTACCCGTTGTTGGGGCATAGCGACTATGGCTGGCAGTTCGTGGGTTCGGACATCGACAGCACCGCCATCGCCGCAGCCACCACGATTGTGAAGGCCAACGGCCTCAGCAAGGCCATCAGCGTGCGCCAGCAGGCCAATCGCAGGCAGATCCTGCTCGGGCTGCTCGACAGCAGCGAACGCTTCCACGTCAGCCTCTGCAACCCGCCCTTCCATGCCTCGCTGGAAGAAGCGCAGCGTGGCAGCCAGCGCAAGTGGCGGGCGCTGGGCAAGGCTGATCCCAAGCGCAAGCTGCCGGTGCTCAATTTCGGTGGACAGTCGCAGGAGTTGTGGTGCGACGGCGGCGAGATCGGCTTCATAACGCAGTTGATCCAGGAAAGCGCCTTGCTGCCGAACCAGGTGGCGTGGTTCAGCACACTGGTGTCCAAGGCCTCCAACCTGCCGCCGATCCACAGCGCCCTGAAAAAAGCCGGCGCGCTGGAAGTGAAGGTCGTGGAAATGGGCCAGGGCCAGAAGCAAAGTCGTTTTGTGGCCTGGACCTTCCTCGACAAGGCACAGCGCGCACCAGGCTGACTCGACTATCGTGAACACGCGCCTAATCTCGACTATCGTGCGACGCCGCGTCGGCAGGCCGTAATCTCGACTATCGTGCGACTCCGCAGCGACATGCCTTAACATCGACTATCGTGCGACGCTCCGCGTCGGCATGCCGCTCTGGACGCTCTGCGTCCTCTCTTGAGTATGCAGTGCGGCACAGATCTGTGACGCAGAGCGTCACGCAAGGCATTCCCACGCTGGAGCGTGAGGAACGATAATCTCGACTATCGTGCGACGCCGCGCCGGCAGGCCGTAATCTCGACTATCGTGCGACGCTCCGCGTCGGCATGCCGTTCTGGACGCTCTGCGTCCTCTCTTGAGTATGCAGTGCGGCACAGATCTGTGACGCAGAGCGTCACGCAAGGCATTCCCACGCTGGAGCGTGAGGAACGATAGGCGTCTGGAGGACCGTTCTGGACGCTCTGCGTCCGACTTTGCGGGAGGTGTCCAATCAGGCGCCCACAAAAAAGCCGTGCCCGGTTAACCGGTGCACGGCTTTTTCACAGCAAGCGGTTGCTTACTTGTTGATCGAGTCGGTCAGCACTTTGGCTGGTACGAACTTGATAACTTTCTTGGCAGCGATTTCGATGGCAGCGCCAGTCGAAGGGTTGCGGCCAGTGCGAGCTGGACGCTCTGCAACTTTCAGTTTGCCGATACCTGGCAAAGTGATTTCCACGCCGTTTTCCAATTGGTCGGCAACAATTTGGCCCAATTGCTCAAGAGCATTACGCGCGGTGGTTTTTGGCGCTTCGATAGATTCAGCGATATCGGCGATCAATTGGTCTTTAGTAAGAGCCATGGTGGTGTTCCTTCCCTATCAAATTCATTTGGATTGCAGAGCGCAACGTCGGCCCGTGGCCAGGCAACGAACCTGGCCACCCGCTAGCAGCCACGATTAATCGCGAAAGTGTAGATACTGAAACCGGGTAATGGTTCGACCTACGTGTGCGCTAACTGCACGCTTGACGCGCTAAGTGCGCAAGACCGCGCAAAACTAGCACAGAGCCGGGCAAATATCCGCCTCTACCTATCCTTTTGGTCAGGTTTTAATGTTAATTGCACAAAAAATACCCAGCAAACACTCGCTGCTGGCGAAAACCAGCCCGTCCGGGGCCATCAGGCGCATGCGTGCGTTACACTGGGCATCTTGCAACGAGCTGCACGCTCTTCACCTTTTTCAGCCGAGAAGCCCATGCCGATCCGTCACTGCATCGTCCACCTGATCGAGAAGAAACCCGACGGTACGCCCGCTGTTCTCCATGCACGCGACTCCGAACTCGCTGAGTCCCAGGCCATCGAGAACATGCTGGCCGACCTCAACGAAAGCTATAACGCCAAACAGGGCAAGGCATGGGGCCTGTTCCATCCCGAGTCCGGCGCACATCCATTCAGTGGCTGGCTGAAGGAATACATCGACGGCGGCAGCGACTTCACGGCGTTCTCCCGGGTGGCAGTCGAGCATCTGCAAAAGCTCATGGAAGAATCCAATCTGTCAGTGGGTGGCCACGTGCTGTTCGCCCATTATCAGCAAGGCATGACCGACTACCTGGCCATCGCCCTGCTGCACCACAGCGAAGGCGTGGCAGTGAATGCCGAACTGGACGTGACCCCGTCCCGGCACCTGGACCTTGGTCAGTTGCACCTCGCCGCCCGAATCAATATTTCCGAGTGGCAGAACAACAAGCAGTCCAAGCAATACATTTCGTTCATCAAGGGCAAGAACGGCAAGAAGGTTTCCGAGTACTTCCGCGACTTCATCGGTTGCCAGGAAGGCGTGGATGGCCCCGGCGAAACCCGCACGCTGCTCAAGGCGTTCAGCGATTTCGTCGAAAGCGAAGACCTGCCGGAAGAATCGGCCCGCGAGAAGACCAAGACTCTGGTCGACTACGCCAGCAGTCAGAGCAAGATGGGCGAACCGATGGGCCTGGAGGAACTGTCAGAGCTGATCGACGAAGAGCGTCCGCGTGCCTTCTACGATCACATTCGCAACAAGGATTACGGCCTGTCCCCGGAAATACCGGCGGATAAGCGCACCCTCAACCAGTTCCGCCGCTTCACCGGCCGCGCCGAGGGCCTGTCGATCAGTTTTGAAGCCCACCTGCTGGGCGACAAGATCGAATACGACGAAAGCGCCGGTACCCTGATCATCAAAGGGCTGCCGACGCAACTGACCGACCAGTTGAAGCGACGGTAACCGAGATGCTGCTGCGTACCCTCAAGAAGTTTGCCCTGATCATGCTGGTGGTCGTGATTTACCAGAACTGGGGCAGGATCGAGCACTTTGTCAACCCGCCCCCGGCAGACGTCGCACAGAGCTACAGCCAGGCGAAAGTGGTGATGTACGCCACTGACTGGTGCGGCTACTGCAAGCAGACCCGGCGTTTTCTGGACAGCAAGGGGATTGCGTATCAGGAGTTCGACATCGAGAAGTCGGAAGAAGGCCGCAAGGCCTATGAAGCGCTGGGTGGCAGAGGCATCCCGCTGATCGACGTCAACGGCACACTGATCCGGGGGTTTGACCCGGATCAGATATTGGCGGCGTTGAAGTAACCCGCCTGGCTAGCGTGCCAACGCTCCGCGTCCTCTTTGCGACGCAGAGCATCGTTGAACCTCAGCGCTTCTCGATCCGATAGCCCATTCTCGGGAAGTGTACGTGCACGACACCGGCACGCTCGTCCTCGCGGCGCAGGATGAGCTCTTCGCGGCCGTTAAATACCAGCTCGCCCTCAACCGCTTCGACGCCATAGTCGACCGCAGAAACCGCAACCTTTTCACCTGCCTTGAAGCCATTTGGATCGACGAGAGTTCCATCGGACAATGGCGCAGGCGTGGCGTTTCTGGCGATTTCGATGGCATCTGCCGAGCTCAGGTCGCTGAACGTGCCATGACCAAAACCCAGCACACGATCAAGCCAGGCCCTGACACTCGGATACTCATCGACAAAGGGGGCAGTGACCGGCGTCTGCTTGAGAAACCACAATGTATGAGCGACCGAGAAATCGGCAATCGACGGTACGCCGAACAGGAAATCGCCGCCATGCGAGAGTTGCAGCTCCAGGCGCGACATCAGGGTCGGCCATTGGTGTTTGACCTGCTCCACAGGCGGGCGCGACGCAGTGCCGCCGTTGAACAGCGTCGAACGGTCGGCGACGAAGGCCTTGGCGGCGTCTGGCGGCACCTTGGCGAAGCGCACAGCCATTGATTCAGGCTGAAACACCAGACTCACGGCATGCATGAACAGCACCGAATCGGCCCAGGCGGCCAGGCCGGCAACCGTGAACTCCTGACCTTTCGGGTAAAACGCTGGCGAAGCTTTTTCCTGCTCCAGACGCCGCGCCATCAGTGCCGTATCACAGTAGATGTCCGCTCCGGCCTGCAATACCGGGGTTCTGCGATAACCGCCGGTCAATGCAGTCAGGTCAGGCTTGGGCATGATCGAAGGGATAGTCACCGAACGCCATGTGAGGCCTTTGAAACCCAGCATCAGACGGGCTTTTTCGGCGAACAGCGACGTGGGGTAGTGGTGAAGGATCAACTCGGACATGTTCAGCCTCTGTGCACGTGGGAAAAATACAGCTTAACCCGCAGCACCCTGCCCGCCCACGACCTCAAACTGATGGGACACCATCACGCGCATGGATCGGTGACGTTACGTAGCTGGCAGCCAACGCCTCTTTGGCGCTTTTTTTGAGCTTCTTGATCAGCCGCTCATGGCGCAACGCCTCGCCCTTGCTGGGCCATTGTTCAACGTAGACCAGCGCCATCGCCGGACTCGAAGAGAAAAAGCGCGCGCCCTTGCCACTCTGGTGCGCAGCGAACCGCCGCTGCGGATCATCACTGATGCCACAGTACAGCGAGCCGTTGGCAGCGCGCACCAGATAGACAAACCAGGGTTTGCCGACCGCCTGTTCGGCAGTCGACGCACTCGCGGTGCAGGCGACCTCAGGCACGGCGGCTCTCTGAAAAGGTCTTCAGGCCCTTGAGCGCCTGAGCCCTGACGGCGTTGCGCACCAAAGGCGTCCAGCCAAGCAGCAGGCCCTTCAAACCCAGGGCCTGGCGCGACCAGCGCCACATATCGAAATAATCGCGATGCTCGCAGATCTTGCCATCACGAAACACGAAACGGGCCTGAATATCGTTGACCACCGTGCGCCCGGTCTGACTGAACAGGTACGTCGCCACCCAGTGCGCACTGCCAGTCTGGTCATCGGCTCGCACCTGATCGAAGACCACCGAAAAATTCTTTGCCCGGGAAGTCAGCATGCGCCACATGTCACCGACCTGAGCACCGCGCAATTCACCAAAGGCAGGGTCGCTGAACAACACGTCATCGGTATAGCAGGCACTCATCGCCTCGGCATCCAGCTGCGCAAACGCCTCATAAAACCGGGTGATCAGTGCGCTGTTGGCCTGACTTTGTTCTTCGTAGTTCATGCGTGCACATCCCTTGGCGAATTATTCGTGCACGATAAGCGGCGCCGAAGAAAATGGCGAGGGGTTGATGGCGCATCAGCCATCACGTTTACCTGTCCAGATAACGATTTCGCGCCGCACTGAACGCCTCCGAATTTTCAATCACCCAAGTCCACAGCGGAATCATCTGTACCAGCAGCCCCATGCCCAGGTCGGTCAACGAATATTCCACCCTGAGCGGCTTCTCGCGGTAGTCGTGGCGGGTGATCAACCCGTCCTGTTCGAGCTGGCGCAAGGTATGAGTGAGCATGCGCTGGGTGACACCGTGCAGTTTTCGGCGCAATTGGGCGTGGCGCAAAGGGCTGCTGACGCCAAGGGCATGGACCACGCCCAATGACCAGCGATTACCGGCGTGGCCGAGAATGTCACGCTTGAGACCATCCTCATCATCGCTGAGCGCAGCGCAGGCCGCTTCGGAGCGTCTGACCACTTCCTGCGCGTCCAGCCCGCCCGGTATCACCGATGTGCCTACTTTTTGTATGTCGACAGGCATGCCAGCATCTCTCCCGCCTGAATTGAAAGGCTGTCCAAAGGGATCACCATGCAAGCCGATAACGCAAACGTCAAACAACGCATTCTGGTAATAGGTGCAGGAGAGCTTGGGCTCGCGGTGTTGCGAGGGCTGGTCGAGAAAGCAGGGGCACATGGCTTGAGCATTGCCGTGCTGCTACGCCAGAGCAGCTTGAGCACTCAGGCGCCTGCCAAGCGTGTGGAAATCGAAGAAATCCGCGCGCTGGACATTGCCATCGAAACAGCCGATCTGGCCGTTGCCAGCGTGGACGAACTTGCCACTGTCATGACGCGCTACGACACGGTAATCAGCTGTGCGGGGTTTGCCGCTGGCCGGGGCACTCAACGCAAACTGACCGATGCGGCGCTCAAGGCCGGCATAAAACGCTACCTGCCCTGGCAGTTCGGCGTTGACTACGACCTTATCGGCCGGGGCAGCCCTCAGGATCTGTTCGATGAGCAACTCGATGTGCGAGAAAAGCTGCGCGCCCAGCAGCGCACCGAATGGGTGATCGTTTCGACCGGCATGTTTACAAGCTTCCTGTTCGATCCCGCGTTTGGTGTCGTCGATCTGCAAGGCGGGCGGATCAATGCGCTGGGCAGCCTCGATACTGCCGTGACAGTCACGACCGCAGAGGACATTGGCAGGCTGACTGCTGCCATCGTGATGCACGAGCCGCGCATCGCGAATCAGGTGGTGTACACCGCTGGCGACACATTGACGTACGCCGGGCTGGCCGATCTTGTGGAGCGTGTCACGGGGCGCGACATCGAGCGGCACGTATGGAGTGTTGCGCAGTTGCAAGCTGATCTGACGGAAATGCCGGATGACAATCTGCGCAAATACCGGGCAGTCTTTGCCATGGGCCGAGGCGTGGCATGGGACGTCGCCAGTACCTACAACGCGAAATCAGGGCTGAGCGTCACCCGTGCCGAACAATGGGCACGGGCCAATCTGACCCAGACCTGAAGCAACTCAAGCCCGGGTCGCACGATCATCAATCATCGAACATCAAACCTTCTCGCTACTGACCTGCACCTGCAGCGCCCGGCCGGCGCCCATGCCCGCGATGATGGCGCCCAGCCCGAGTACCGCGAAAATCCAGCCAATCGCGCTCCAGCTGCCGGTCATGTCATGCACCACGCCCACGGCAAACGGGCCGGTCGAGGCGATGGTGTAGCCGACGCCTTGCGCCATGCTCGACAGGTTGGCGGCGACATGTGAGTCGCGCGAGCGCAGGACGATCAAGGCCAGCGCCAGACTGAACGTGCCGCCCTGCCCGATCCCCAGCAGGATCGCCCAGCCCCACAGCCCGCCAAGCGGCGCATACAGGCAGCCGAACAGACCGATCAGGGTCAGCGACATGACCAGCATGATCGCCAGACGCTGATCCTTGCCGCGTGTGGCCAGATAAGGCACCGCCAGCGCGCTGATGACCTGCGCAATGATCGAGCCGGACAACAGCAGGCCGGCCTGGGTGGGCGTCAGGCCGCGACCGATGAGGATCGACGGCAACCAGCCGAAGACGATGTACGACAGCGACGATTGCAGGCCCATGTACAGCGTGACCTGCCAGGCCAGCGGGTCACGCAACAAGCCGCGGACCCGGTAAACATCGCGATGCGTGCCATGCACTTCACGCGCCTGCGGAAACCATAATGCGGCGGCAATCAGTGCCGGAACCAGCCAGAAACCCAGGCCAATCTGCCAACTGCCACCCACGTACTGACTGAGCGGCACCGTCGAACCGGCTGCAATGGCCGCGCCCAGGCACAAGGCCATGGTGTAGACACCGGTCATGGCTCCGGCCTTGTGCGGAAAATCACGTTTGACGATACCCGGCAGCAACACGCCGATGATTCCGATGCTCGCACCCGCCAGCAGGCTGCCGCCAAACAGCCCGACCTGACCAAACAGACTGCGCACTGCCAAGCCTGCAGCCAGTGTCAGAAGCACCACCATGACCACCCGCTCACTGCCAAACCGGCGGGCGAGGATCGGTGCGAGCGGCGCGAACAGGCCCAGGCACAAAACCGGCAAGGTGGTCAGCAGTCCGGCCTCGGCAGCGGACATGCCCAGGCTGTCGGACACCGTTTCAAGCAGCGGCGCAATGCTGGACAACGCCGGGCGCAGGTTGAGGGCGACCAGCACCAGACCCAGCAGCAACAGCCAGGGGCGCTTCAAGGCAGAATGAGGTTGATCGGCAGTCGGTTGGGGGCTGAGTTGAGCCTTGGCAGTCATCAGTTTCTCGGTCATCAAGTATGTCGACCCTTTTCAGGGGGGCGGTATCCTGTTGGAGAATCATCGCGAATACAAGGTTCAGATCAATTGCATACAACCCACACAGCAACGACAGGCATAAAAAAACCGGGCACAGGGCCCGGTTTCCTTGTTCAGCAGAAGTCCACTCAGTGGATGATCTGACTGAGGAACAGCTTGGTACGGTCGCTCTGCGGGTTATCGAAGAAGTCGTTCGGCGCGGCCTGTTCGACGATTTCGCCCTTGTCCATGAAGATCACCCGGTTTGCCACGGTACGGGCAAAGCCCATTTCGTGGGTCACGCACAGCATGGTCATGCCTTCTTCAGCCAGACCGACCATGGTGTCGAGCACTTCCTTGACCATTTCCGGGTCAAGGGCCGACGTCGGTTCATCGAACAGCATGATTTTCGGCTTCATGCACAAGGCACGGGCAATCGCCACACGCTGCTGCTGACCACCGGAAAGCTGACCCGGAAACTTGTGGGCCTGCTCCGGAATCCGCACACGCTCCAGATAGTGCATGGCGATTTCTTCGGCTTTCTTCTTCGGCATCTTGCGCACCCACATCGGTGCCAAGGTGCAGTTCTGCAGGATGGTCAGGTGCGGGAACAGGTTGAAGTGCTGAAACACCATGCCCACTTCGCGGCGGATGGTCTCGATCTGCTTGAGGTCCGAGGTCAGTTCGGTGCCATCGACAATGATGCGACCCTGCTGGTGCTCTTCCAGACGGTTGAGGCAGCGAATGGTGGTCGACTTGCCCGAGCCCGACGGGCCGCACAGCACGATACGTTCACCCTGGCGCACATTCAGGTTGATGTCCTTGAGTACATGGAACTGGCCGTACCACTTGTGTACGCCCTCCATGCGGATCATGCCTTCAGCGCCCAGAGGCTTATTGATAACTTCACTCATCACAAAACTCCTAACGCTTGTGGCCTGTGTCCAGCTTACGTTCCAAATGCATGGAATAGCGGGACATACCGAAACAGAAGATCCAGAACACCAGGGCCGCGAAGACGTAGCCTTCAGTGGCCATACCCAGCCATGCCGGGTCGGCGGTAGCCTGCTTGACGCTGTTGAGCAGGTCGAACAGACCGATAATGATCACCAGACTGGTGTCCTTGAACAAGGCAATGAAGGTGTTGACGATGCCGGGAATGACCATCTTCAACGCCTGCGGCAGGATCACCAGACCCATGCTGCGCCAGTAACCCAGGCCCATCGCCGAGGCTGCTTCGTACTGGCCCTTGGGAATGGCCTGCATGCCGCCACGCACCACTTCAGCGATGTACGCGGACTGGAACAGGATGACGCCGATCAGCGCACGCAGCAGCTTGTCGAAGTTCATGCCCTCAGGCATGAACAGCGGCAGCATCACCGACGACATGAACAGCACGGTGATCAGCGGCACGCCGCGCCAGAACTCGATGAAGGTCACGCATACCACACGCACGGCCGGCATGTTGGAACGACGACCGAGCGCCAGCAGGATACCCAGCGGCAAGGCACCGACGATACCCACGGTGGCGATCACCAGGGTCAGCATCAGACCGCCCCACTGGCTGGTCGGTACGTTGGTCAGACCGAACGCGCCGCCATGCAGCAGGTAGAACGCGACAACCGGGTAGATCACCAGGAAGGCAATACCGTAGACAGCCTTGCGCGGAAACTTCGAGATGAACAGCGGCGCAGCGCCGACGATCGCCAGGATGGCGGTCAGGTCGACCCTCCAGCGCAGTTCATTGGGGAAGTAGCCATACATGAACTGACCGAAGCGCTGCTCGATGAACACCCAGCAGGCGCCCGCCTTGGTGCAGTCCGCCTTGGTCGTGCCGATCCAGTTGGCGTCCAGCAGGGCCCAACTGATGATCGGTGGTACGACCAGATAAATCAGATACAGGGAGAACAGGGTCAGCAGGGTGTTGATCCAGCTGGAGAACAGGTTCTGCCGCATCCACGCCATCGGGCCGAACACTTTGCCCGGTGGTGGCATATCAGGTTTGAAAGTATGAGTTGTCATGCGCTTTTCCTCACCGCTCGATCAGCGCAATGCGCTTGTTGTACCAGTTCATCAGCAGGGAAATGCTGATACTGATCGCCAGGTACACGCTCATGGTGATGGCAATGACTTCAATGGCCTGCCCGGTCTGGTTGAGCACCGTACCGGCGAACAGGGAAACCATTTCCGGGTAGCCGATGGCGGCTGCCAGCGAAGAGTTCTTCGCCAGGTTCAGGAACTGACTGGTCAGCGGCGGAATGATCACGCGCAGCGCCTGCGGGATGATCACCTTGCGCAGCGTCGGCCCAGGGCGCAGGCCCAATGAGCGAGCAGCTTCGGTCTGGCCATGGCTGACCGACTTGATGCCGGAACGCACGATTTCAGCGATGAACGCCGCCGTATAGATAGTCAGTGCCAGGGTCAGGGAGATCAGTTCAGGGATCAGCACCCAGCCGCCCGAGAAATTGAAGCCCTTCAGCTGCGGCAGCTCCCAATGCACCGGGCTGCCGAAGATCAGCATGCTCAGACCGGGGATAACCAGCAACAACGCCAGGCCGACCCAGAACTTGTGAAACGGCTGGCCGGTGGCTTCGAAGCGCTTGTTGGCCCAGCGCACCATCATCACGATGGCGATCACGGCAACCACCAGACTGATCAGGAATGCCCAGGCGCCTTCGGCAGGCAATGCTCTGGGCATGTTGAGCCCGCGGCTGCTGACGAAGAACATGTCCAGATAGCCATGCGCCTGACGCGGACCAGGCAGCGTGAGGAATACGGCGGTATACCAGAACAGGATCTGCAGCAATGGCGGAATGTTGCGGAAGACTTCGACATACACGGTGGCCAGCTTGCTGATCATCCAGTTCGGAGACAGGCGAGCGACACCAATGACAAAGCCCAGCAAGGTCGCCAGGACGATACCGATAACCGACACCAGCAAGGTATTCAGCAGGCCGATGACGAACACACGGGCATAGCTGTCCGCTTCGCTGTAGTCGATCAGGTGCTGAGCGATACCGAAACCGGCACTGTTCTCAAGAAAACCGAAACCCGAGGTAATACCACGGTGTTGCAGGTTGGTCTGGGTGTTGTCGAAAATGAACCAGCCCAACGCGATCACCGCCACGACAGTGATGATCTGAAATAACCACGCGCGCACTTTCGGATCGCTCAGAGAGAGCTTTTGCTTGGGTGCGACGATTTGCTTTTCCATGAAATGCCCCAGGAAAAATCCAACAGAACAACGCCCGACAGGCTGGGAAGCCTGTCGGGCGCCGGGTCAATCAACGAATAGGTGGAGCGTACTGGATGCCACCGGCATTCCACAGAGCGTTCTGGCCACGCTTGATTTTCAGCGGGGTGCCTTCGCCCAGGTTGCGTTCGAACACTTCGCCGTAGTTGCCGACCTGCTTGACGATCTGCACGACCCAGTCTTTCTCGAGCTTCAGGTCTTTGCCGTAAGTGCCGTCTGCGCCGAGCATACGGGCTACGTCAGGGTTCTTGGTCGACTTGGCTTCAGCTTCAACGTTCTTGGAAGTGATTTTGGCTTCCTCGGCATTGAGCATGGCGAACAGGGTCCAGCGCACGATCGAGAACCAGTCTTCGTCGCCTTTACGCACGACAGGGCCCAGAGGCTCCTTGGAGATCACTTCAGGCAGCACGATGTAATCGTCCGGCTTGGCCAGCTTGCTGCGCTGCGCGTAAAGTTGCGACTGGTCGGAAGTCAGCACGTCGCAACGGCCGCCTTCCAGCGACTTGGCGCTTTCGTCGGAGGTGTCGAAGGTGATCGGGGTGTATTTCAGGCCGTTCGAGCGGAAGTAGTCGGAGACGTTCAGCTCGGTAGTGGTACCGGCCTGGATGCAGATGGTTGCACCGTCCAGTTCCTTGGCGCTCTTGACGCCCAGCTTGTTGTTTACCAGGAAGCCGATACCGTCGTAGTAAGTCACGCCGGTGAACACCAGGCCCATGCCCGCGTCGCGGGAGCTGGTCCAGGTGGTGTTACGCGAAAGGATGTCGATCTCGCCCGATTGCAGTGCGGTGAAGCGCTCCTTGGCGTTCAACTGGCTGAACTTGACCTTGGTGGCGTCGCCGAATACTGCGGCGGCTACTGCGCGGCAGACGTCAGCATCGATACCGGTGATCTTGCCGGTAGAGTCCGGAACGGAAAACCCTGGCAGGCCATCGCTGACGCCGCACTGGATAAAACCTTTCTTCTTGATAGCGTCAAGGGTGGTACCGGCGTTTGCAGCCCCGATCACACCAAATGCGGCCAAGGCAGTGACGACAGCCAGGGTGGATTTCAACATCTTCATTCAAAAACCTCCAGTTTGCTCTTTGTTGTGTAGGTGTTTCAGTCGCGTCGCACCTTTGTGAGGCGCTAATGACCCGTGCTGGCTTATTTTTGGGTCATGCGACGCTGGGCCTGAATCATGAATTGCCTGCAGGATCATCCCGTCATTCGTCTTCATGATTCAGAATCGGCCCCGTGGACTGAAACCCCATGATTTTCCCGGACCTGAGCGGTACAGGTTGAATCGTGCCGCGAATCCTGACGCATGGACTCCCGAGCTGCTTTTCGATCGCTATAAGTAATAGCCTTATAGTGTTACCGAACGATGTGAGCGACTCGACGCCAATGCTGCTGTAGCAAAGCCCGTACCAGCATGCTGGCTAAGTCGAATTAGCGACAGGTCAAGACAAAAACTTGTAACCTTGCGACATCTTCTTTCATTTTTAATCTACCTGCGCACCTTATTAATGCGCTCAAAAAGAGCCCGCGCACACAAATGGAGCAGTCATGAGCGATTCCTTGATCATTGAACCTTCCAGCCCCGCCGACGCCTGCGTTATCTGGCTGCATGGATTGGGCGCCGACCGCTATGATTTTCTGCCGGTCGCCGAAGCGCTGCAGGAGTCGTTGCGCACCACCCGCTTCGTACTGCCTCAGGCACCGACACGTGCTGTGACCGTCAATGGCGGTTATGCAATACCCAGCTGGTATGACATCAAGTCCATGAGTTCAGAGGCCAGGGCCATTGACCATGATCAGATGGAAGCCTCGGCGCAGAAGGTGCTGGACCTGATCGAGCAGCAGCGCGACAGCGGCATCGACCCGGCACGAATCTTCCTGGCCGGCTTTTCCCAGGGTGGCGCGGTGGTCTTGCATGCCGGCTACCGTCGCTGGCAGGGCCCGTTGGGCGGCGTAATCGCGCTGTCCACTTATGCCCCTACATTCAGCAACGAGATGACCCTGTCAGCGAGTCAGCAACGTATTCCGGCCTACTGCCTGCACGGCAAGCATGACGCGGTGGTGCCTTATCCGATGGGCCGCGCCGTCTACGACCATCTCACCGCCCAGGGTGTAACCGTTGAATGGCAGGAATACCCAATGGAGCATCAAGTGTTACCGGAGGAAATTCGCGACATCGGCGTCTGGCTGGCTGAAAGGCTTCGCTGAAGCGCTCTGAACCCCTTGCGACGGACCGCTTTTGTAGCTCGCCATGGATGGCACTACGCCGAGCACGGTTCTTGCTTTACACTGCTCGGCGTACATTCCTTAACCAATTGATGAGATGACCGTGCTCAAAGCACTTAAAAAGATGTTCGGTAAGAGCGAGGCTGAGCAGCCTGCGCCTACTCCGATAACCTCTATTCCCGCCTCTCCCGCTGCCACAGGCGACACACCGGATCATGCTGTCCAGACTCAGGCTCTGGACACCACCAGCGAGCCCTCCAAAGCCAGAGCGCCGCGCACCGACAAGCCGAGGGCCGAGCGCCCGCGCCGCGAACGCGTAGCCAAACCGCCCGTCCCGGAATGGAAACTCGAGGATTTCGTCGTCGAGCCGCAGGAAGGCAAGACCCGCTTCCATGACTTCAACCTCGCGCCTGAACTGATGCACGCGATTCAGGACCTGGGTTTCCCGTACTGCACACCGATCCAGGCGGGCGTACTGGGCTTCACCCTCAAGGGCAAGGATGCGATCGGACGCGCCCAGACCGGCACCGGCAAGACTGCTGCGTTTCTGATCTCGATCATCGAGCAACTGACCCAGACGCCGCCGCCTGCAGAACGCTACATGGGTGAACCGCGCGCGCTGATCATCGCTCCGACCCGCGAGCTGGTGGTGCAGATCGCCAAGGACGCCGCCGACCTGACCAAGTACACCAACCTGAACGTCATGACCTTCGTCGGTGGCATGGACTTCGACAAGCAGCTCAAACAACTCGAAGCACGCCACTGCGACATCCTGGTCGCCACGCCAGGCCGCCTGCTGGACTTCAACCAGCGCGGCGAAGTGCATCTGGACATGGTCGAAGTGATGGTCCTCGACGAAGCCGATCGCATGCTGGACATGGGCTTTATCCCGCAGGTACGCCAGATCATTCGTCAGACGCCGCACAAGGGTGAGCGCCAGACCCTGCTGTTCTCCGCGACTTTCACCGAAGACGTAATGAACCTCGCCAAACAGTGGACGACGGACCCTTCCATTGTCGAGATCGAATCGTTGAATGTTGCCAGCGACAACGTCGAACAGCATATCTATGCCGTCGCCGGTGCCGACAAGTACAAGCTGCTCTACAACCTGGTGACCGACAACGGTTGGGAACGGGTCATGGTCTTCGCCAACCGCAAGGACGAAGTCCGACGCATCGAAGAGCGCCTGGTGCGCGATGGCGTGAACGCGGCGCAGCTGTCAGGCGATGTGCCTCAGCACAAGCGCATCAAGACCCTTGAAGGCTTCCGCGAAGGCAAGATCCGCGTGCTGGTCGCCACCGATGTGGCCGGTCGCGGCATTCACATCGACGGCATCAGTCACGTGATCAACTTCACCCTGCCCGAAGTGCCGGACGATTACGTGCACCGCATCGGCCGTACCGGTCGCGCCGGCGCCGATGGCGTGTCGATCAGTTTTGCCGGTGAGGATGACTCTTACCAGTTGCCCGCCATCGAGGAAAAACTGGGCCGCAAGATCAGTTGCGAGACGCCGCCGACTCATCTGCTCAGGGCCGTGGTGCGCAGCAACGCCTGATGCTTACTTCCAGCGATCAGCCGCTTGGTGATCGCTGTGACGACCTTCGACCCAGCGCGTGCCTTCTGACGTGTTTTCACGCTTCCAGAACGGCGCGCGGGTCTTGAGGTAGTCCATGACGAAATCACAGGCTTCGAACGCCGCCTGACGGTGCGCGCTGGCAACGCCGACGAACACGATCGGCTCGCCTGGCTCCAGCGCGCCAACCCGATGCAGTACGTCAACGCGCAGCAACGGCCAGCGCTGTTCGGCCTCGGTAACGATTTTTGCCAGTGCCTTTTCGGTCATCCCCGGATAGTGCTCGAGAAACATGCCGGACACTTCACGCCCTTCATTGAAGTCCCGAACATAGCCGACAAAACTGACCACCGCGCCGATGCCCAGATTCGCAGCATGCAGCGCGTTGACTTCAGTGCCGGGGTCGAAAGCCTCTGCCTGGACACGAACGCTCATCATCAACCTCCGGTCACGGGCGGAAAGAACGCGACTTCATCGCCATCGGCCAATGGTTCGGTCGGCTTGCACAGTTCCTGGTTGCGAGCACACATCAGGTTCTGTTCGGCAAGCACTTGCCAGACCTCGCCGCGCTGCAGCAGCGTCTGGCGCAATGCGTCCAGCGTGGCGAACTCGCCTTCAACGGACTCGCTGTCCAGGCCCAGGACTTCACGGTAACGGGCAAAATACTGAACCTGAACCTTCATGAGGAAACCTGTGCCTGGTCGGCAATGAAGTGACCGCTCTTGCCGCCCAGCTTTTCCAGCAGCCGGACCGACTCGATGACCATGCCGCGGTCTACCGCCTTGCACATATCGTAAATGGTCAGCGCAGCAACGCTGGCGGCGGTCAGGGCTTCCATTTCCACACCGGTCTGCCCGGCCAGTTTGCAGCTCGCGGTAATGCGCACGGCATCATCACCCTCGGCGGCGAGGTGCACCTTGATGCTGGTGAGCATCAACGGATGGCAAAGCGGGATCAGATCGCTGGTTTTCTTCGCCGCCTGAATGCCGGCGATACGCGCGACGGCAAACACGTCACCCTTGGGATGACCACCGCTGACGATCATTTGCAGCGTCGTCGGCAGCATGCGTACGAAAGCTTCGGCCACCGCCTCTCGGGACGTCACGGCTTTATCCGTGACATCGACCATATTGGCGCGACCCTGGGAATCGAGATGAGTGAGCACAACGTTACTCCTTGGCAGAAGCAAGAAGTGTGGCAGCTGCAAGCTGCAAGCTGCAAGCTGCAAGCTACAAGCTACAAGCTACAAGCTACAAGCTACAAGCTACAAGCTACAAGCTACAAGCGAGGGACCCACTTACACCGTAGTTCCCCACTTGCAGCTTGCAGCTTGCCACTTAAAGCTGCTTTTCAGCTAAAGATGACTCTCCGCGTATTCGGCCAGTATCGAGCGTGGCACGCCTTGCAGGGTGATGTGCACGCCGTTCGGGAAGTCCTTGAAGCGCTCCGTCAGGTAGGTCAGCCCGGAACTGGTGGCCGACAGGTAAGGGGTGTCGATCTGCGCCAGGTTGCCCAGGCAGACCACTTTGGAACCGGCGCCGGCACGGGTGATGATGGTTTTCATCTGGTGCGGGGTCAGGTTCTGGCATTCATCGATCAGAATCAGGCTTTGCTGGAAGCTGCGACCTCGAATGTAGTTGAGGGATTTGAACTGCAACGGCACCTTGCTGAGGATGTAGTCGACACTGCCATGGGTGTTTTCGTCATCCATGTGCAACGCTTCGAGGTTATCGGTGATCGCGCCAAGCCATGGCTCCATCTTCTCCGCCTCGGTGCCGGGCAGGAAACCGATTTCCTGATCCAGACCCTGAACGCTGCGGGTGGCGATGATGCGCCGATAGCGCTTGGTGACCATGGTCTGCTCGATGGCAGCGGCCAGGGCCAGAATGGTTTTACCCGAGCCAGCAGCGCCTGACAGGTTGACCAGATGAATATCCGGGTCGAGCAGCGCGAACAGCGCCAGCCCCTGATAGATGTCGCGTGGCTTCAGCCCCCAGGCCTCCTGATGCAGCAAAGGCTCCTGGTGCATGTCGAGAATCAGCAGTTCGTCGTTCTTGACGCCCTTGATCCAGCCTACGAAGCCCTGCTCATCGACAATAAACTCGTTGATATGAACCGCCGGCAGCATTTCAGTGAGCTGCACGCGGTGCCAGGTACGGCCGCGCTCCTGACGGGTGTCGACCTTGCTGACGCGGTCCCAGAACGAACCGCTCATGTCATGGTAGCCACGCGACAACAGTGAAACGTCATCGACCAGCTGGTCGGTGCTGTAATCCTCGGCAGCAATGCCGCAAGCGCGCGCCTTGAGGCGCATGTTGATGTCTTTGGTCACCAGCACGACGCTCAAGTCCTTGTTGCGCGCGTGCAGGTCAATCAATTGGTTGATGATGATGTTGTCGTTCAGGTGCTCGGGCAGCAGGCTGTTGGGTTCCTCGCGTTTGCTCATCAAAATCGACAGGTAGCCCTTGAGCACGCCTGTACCACGGTCGATGGGCACGCCCTTCTCGACTTCCTCCGGCGAAGCTTCGCCCAGGGTCTTGTCGATCAGGCGGATGGCCTGGCGGCATTCGGCAGCAACCGAATGTTTACCGGCCTTGAGTTTGTCCAGTTCCTCCAGAACCGTCATGGGGATGGCGACGTGGTGTTCTTCGAAGTTCAGCAGTGCGTTTGGATCATGAATCAATACGTTGGTATCGAGCACGTAAAGGATTGGCTGGTTGGTGGAAGGGGTGCGTCCGTGGTCATCCATACTCGCTCACCTTTGTAGAAGCCGGGCGACGCAGAACCACGACAGTACTGCGCCACGAAAAGGCCGCCGGATTCTCCCCTTCAGGCAGGGCAGAAATGTCGCTCAAGGTGGGTCTTGGAAGACGCCACCTGTGTTGCAGGTTTCGGCGGTCTGTATTCGTAATACAGCAAAAGGGATGACAGAAAAAAGCTCTTTGACAGTTTTTTGAAGTTTATTTCACAGCCTGACGAATAGAGCTTGGCGGACGTACCCGGCACGTTTAAAGTCGGAAGTCCGCCCACGCCGAATCTGCCTTCACTCCGCTTCCGGCGCAGGCTCTTCACTGCTCTGCAGCCCTTGTTCCTCGGGCGCTTCAGAGATATTCCGGCAATCGTCCCAGATCAACTCGCTTTGCGCGGTATTGGCCAGCAGCAATGGCAGCGCCGACTGCGCCTTGTTGGCCACGTCGTGGAATACCACCGTCCCTTTGCGCCAGAGCAGCATGAGGGTCAGCACACGGTCGCCCACCTGCTCTGCAGAAAGCCGTCCGGTGTCGTCTTCAGCGTCGATATTCCACAATGACACGCGCAAATGCTCGGTGCGGAAGAAGTCGCCGCTGTCGGCACGTCGATGGCCATAAGGTGGGCGAAACAGCGGCACGAAGTTGTCCGGCAACACTTGCTGAACCAGTGCCGCGCTGCGTCGCACCGAGTCCTGCCAGTCCAGCCACTGGCTGTGCGAGCGGTACTCCCAGCCCTGAATGCCCACACACTGCTGGCGATACAGCGCCTGCACACCTGCAACCGACGTGCTGTCGAGACGCTCCTGAAGGCTCTTGCCCAGCACAAAGAAAGTGGCGGTCATTTTCTGCTGGCGCATGAAGTCGGCCAGCCAGTCGGTGCCACCGTCGGCCGGGCTCGGGCCACTTTCGAAGTTGAGCATGAACGTGCGATCCGGCATCTCGTCGCCACTCATCTCATCGGAGTTGTAACGCTCGATCTCGCTGCTGGTCTGCGGAAACAGGGCCGCCATGAACAGCAGCTCGTTCAGATAACGCTGGTGGAATGCGGCGCCGGGTCTGGCCCAGTTGGCATAGAACGAATCGTTGGATACCTGATATTCCTCGGCGCGCTGTCGCAACTGGTCCATGTCCTCGACCAGCACACAGAAATTGGCGTCCTGCTCGCAGCTCTTTTGCGCGTTCTGGTAGTTCTCCAGTAAACGCAGCCACAGCCGATGACGAACCACGTTCAACGACGGCACGTTGACGAAGCGCAGGCCGAGGCGCTGCTTGAGGCCTTCCTCGTCGAGCTTTTCGCTGAGGTACAGCTCGTGGGCAAAGGCGAGGATCTCCGCACGCGATGCGACGTCGAACAACCCCGGCGTCTCGAGCCGCTCAGGCCAGACGCTGCGGTCAATGGTGGCAATGACTGGCGCTGCCGCCTGCGCCTGAAGCCAGAACAGACCTGCACACACTGCTAAAACGATACGCAAACCCGATGCCCTCTCGATCAACCATTAACGTCATGACCAGCGCGCCACTATAGCTGATATGTGCCTGGCTTCTTATGTCGGCGCGCATACAAAGCTGCAGGTCCTGCTGCCATCTCCAGCGGAGCGACCTCTATCACCACCATAGCTGGAGTCGCAGGCTGTCAGCCCCTAGAATCCCCGGACGATATAAGGAGACGACTTCATGTTGATGGTGATTTCCCCGGCAAAAACCCTCGATTTCGAGACACCGCCGACTACCGGCCGCTTCACTCAGCCGCAGTACCTGGAGCATTCCCAGGAGCTGATCGACCAGTTGCGTGAACTGACGCCGGCGCAGATCAGCGAACTGATGCATCTGTCCGACAAGCTGGCCGGATTGAACGCGGCACGTTTTGGCAGCTGGAACCCGGACTTCACCCTCGACAACGCCAAGCAGGCACTGCTGGCCTTCAAGGGTGATGTCTACACGGGCCTGGAAGCGGAAACGCTGAGCGAAGCGCAGCTCGACTACGCGCAGGGGCACTTGCGCATGCTGTCGGGTCTGTACGGCCTGTTGCGCCCGCTGGACCTGATGCAGCCCTACCGCCTGGAAATGGGCACCCGACTGGCCAACGCTCGCGGCAAGGACCTCTACGCCTTCTGGGGCACGCGAATCAGCGAATGGCTGAATGAGGCGCTGGCTGACCAGGGCGACGACCTGCTGCTCAACCTGGCCTCTACCGAATACTTCTCTGCCGTCAAACGTTCGTCGCTCAAGGCGCGAATCATCGACACCGAGTTCAAGGACTTCAAGAACGGGCAGTACAAGATCATCAGCTTCTATGCGAAAAAGGCTCGCGGCATGATGAGCCGCTTCGTTATAGAAGAGCGCATCAACGATCCCGAAGCATTACAAGCGTTCGATGTACAGGGCTACCGTTACAACCGCGAACAGTCGACCCCCGACAAGTTGGTGTTTTTGCGCAACATCGCAGAAGACTAGAGGCTGTAACCGTCGTGTAACGGAGCGCTGTTACACGACCTGTCCTACGATCCAACACCGAATGCCAACTTCATGACGCCAGACAAACGTCAAGTTTTCGACTCTTAACTGGCGTGCGATTTTTTCCAAAAAAAAATTCCACTTTTTTAAGTAGTGGCATTTCAGATTTTTGCAGTAGTGGCACTTCAACTGCCACCCCTCCAAACCCCTTATAATTCGAGGCTTTTAAGAAAAAAGCCATCACCTCGATACTGCGTATGTCACAGAACGGATACACCAAAATTCGCAAATCAGGACGAGCGGCCAGGAACTAAATGCGAATTCGTACGCTCCTACATCCCGTAACAATTCTGGGCTGACGTGTAAGAGATCACTTACAGGTCGCCTTGGGAAACGGGAAGTTGCCGACAAGGAAGCCAGGTCCACGTGACCCTGGCGTCAGGTACCAGAACTAAACTCACATCACTAGTTGATGTTGTAGACAGGCGAAGCGCCGACCCGGTGCGACGCGCAGGATTCGAACAGGACGGCCCTGGCTAGCGCCAGAGGCAGTCTCACAGAGGTCCGCCGTCAATCGTCGAACAAGGAGTGGTTTACTGCATCCAAGGAGAGCAGGGCCCTGACCGAAAGGACAGGTTACTTGCCGCTTGCACTTAGTGTCATTTGAGTTCGCCTTACTTGTTTTGGGCACTCACTCATTAAATATGCCTGCGTTAGTTCTACGGCGTTGTTAGCTGTAAGGGATAGCGCGTGACATCTGCTGGCCAAAATTAATATCCAGCCAATCTATGGCGTGAAAAATCGAGGAGAATACGATGCGTATCAGCATATTTGGTTTGGGTTATGTCGGTGCAGTCTGTGCCGGTTGCCTGTCTGCCCGCGGTCACGAAGTAGTGGGTGTGGATATTTCCAGCACCAAGATCGACCTGATCAACAACGGCAAATCACCTATCGTTGAACCGGGTCTGGAAGAGCTGTTGCAGAAAGGTATCAGTACCGGAAAACTGCGCGGCACTACAGACTTCGCCGAAGCCATTCGCGCCACCGATCTGTCGATGATCTGCGTCGGTACGCCGAGCAAGAAGAACGGCGATCTGGAACTGGATTACATTGAGTCGGTGTGCCGCGAAATCGGTTATGTCCTGCGTGACAAAGCCACCCGCCACACTATCGTGGTTCGCAGTACCGTACTGCCGGGCACTGTTGCCAACGTCGTTATCCCGATTCTGGAAGACTGCTCCGGCAAGAAAGCCGGTGTTGACTTCGGTGTCGCCGTCAACCCTGAGTTCCTGCGCGAAAGTACTGCGATCAAGGACTACGACCTGCCGCCAATGACCGTCATCGGCGAGTTCGACAAAGCGTCGGGCGACGTTCTGCAATCGCTGTACGAAGAACTCGATGCACCGATCATCCGCAAGGACATCGCCGTTGCCGAGATGATCAAGTACACCTGCAACGTGTGGCACGCCACCAAGGTTACTTTCGCCAACGAAATCGGCAACATTGCCAAGGCCGTGGGCGTCGATGGCCGTGAAGTGATGGACGTGGTCTGCCAGGACAAGGCGCTGAACCTGTCCCAGTACTACATGCGCCCTGGCTTCGCATTCGGCGGCTCGTGCCTGCCGAAAGACGTTCGCGCCCTGACCTACCGCGCCAGCAGCCTGGACGTTGAAGCCCCCCTGCTCAACTCGCTGATGCGCAGTAACACCTCGCAAGTGCAGAACGCGTTCGACATGGTTGCCAGCTACGACACCCGCAAGGTTGCACTGCTGGGTCTGAGCTTCAAGGCCGGCACTGACGATCTGCGTGAAAGCCCGCTGGTAGAGCTGGCCGAAATGCTGATCGGCAAGGGCTTCGAACTGAGCATCTTCGACAGCAACGTTGAATATGCACGCGTTCACGGTGCCAACAAGGACTACATCGAATCCAAGATTCCGCACGTTTCCTCGCTGCTGAACTCGGACTTCGAGCAAGTCATCAATGACTCCGACGTCATCATCCTCGGCAACCGCGATGAGCGTTTCCGCGCCCTCGCCAACAAGACCCCTGAAGGCAAGCGCGTCATCGATCTGGTGGGCTTCATGGCCAACGCCACCAGCGAAGACGGTCGTGCCGAAGGTATCTGCTGGTAAATCAGCCGCAAGCCACAAGCGCCAGGCTCCAGGCCACAGGCTCAAGCAATGTGCTTGCAGCCTGGGGCTTGAGGCTCGCAACTGACTTAGGGATACGATTATGCAGAGGCTCAAGCACGGCCTGTTACAGGCCGCAGGTTGGCTGTTCTATTTAAGTTTACTCATGGGCCTTGCCGCGGCATTGCCTACCAGTATCTTCGACTCGCAGTCGAAGAACTTTATATTCCTGATTGGCGCCGTTGGTATCTGGCGCTACTCGATGGGGATCACGCACTTCGTGCGCGGGATGATTTTCCTGTACATCGTTTACCCGCACTTGCGCCGCAAGGTTCGCAAGCTGGGCAGCGCAGCAGACCCGTCCCATGTATTTCTGATGGTTACCAGCTTCCGCATCGACGCGCTGACCACCGCACAGGTTTACAACTCGGTTATCCGCGAAGCCATCGACTGCGGCCTGCCGACGACGATCGTCTGCTCGCTGGTGGAAATGTCCGATGAGCTGCTGGTCAAGAGCATGTGGGCCAAGTTCAATCCGCCGGAGCGCGTCAAGCTGGACTTCGTACGCATTCCGGGCACCGGCAAGCGCGATGGCCTGGCCTATGGCTTCCGTGCCATCTCGCGTCACTTGCCTGACAGCCGTGCTGTGGTTGCGGTGATCGACGGTGACACCGTGCTCAACGAAGGTGTGGTCGCCAAGACCGTACCGTGGTTCCAGTTGTTCGACAATGTCGGCGGCCTGACCACCAACGAGTTCTGTGAAGTGCGTGGCGGCTACATCATGAGCGAGTGGCACAAGCTGCGTTTCGCTCAGCGTCACATCAACATGTGCTCGATGGCCCTGTCCAAACGCGTGTTGACCATGACCGGTCGAATGTCGGTGTTCCGCGCAACCGTGGTAACCGACCCCGAGTTCATTGCCGACGTGGAAAGCGACTCGCTCAATCACTGGCGTCTGGGCACCTTCCGCTTCCTGACCGGCGACGACAAGTCCAGCTGGTTCAGCCTGATGCGCCTGGGTTACGACACGTTCTACGTGCCGGACGCAGCGATCAACACCGTGGAACACCCGCCCGAGAAGAGCTTCCTGAAGGCCAGCCGCAAGCTGATGTATCGCTGGTACGGCAACAACCTGCGTCAGAACTCGCGTGCACTGGGTCTGGGCGTACGTCGCCTGGGGATCTTCACCAGCATCGTGCTGTTTGACCAGCGTGTGTCGATGTGGACCTCCATTCTTGGTCTGACCGTCGCCCTGATCGCCAGCTTCAAGTATGGCGGCGCGTTCCTGCTGATGTATCTGCTGTGGATCGGCATGACCCGCCTGATCCTCACCCTGCTGCTGTCCCTCTCGGGACACAGGATCGGGCCTGCCTACCCGATCATTCTCTATTACAACCAGATCGTCGGTGCGCTGATGAAGATCTATGTCTTCTTCCGCCTGGACCGCCAGTCCTGGACTCGCCAGGACACCAAACTAAGCCGCGACATGGCCAGCTTTCAGGGCTGGTTCAACACGTGGTCGTCCCGAACCATGACTTTCTCGGCTGGCACCATCTTCGTCGCTGTGCTGTTGACGATGGTTTGACCGGGCCAACGGATTAATCGCTTAAGTAGGAAAAATAGCCATGAATACAGCCGTGAATGCGAACGTCGTACATGAATCCGAAGCCCAGCGCCAACACGCGCGGATCAAGATCCCTGCCAAGCTGCGCCTGCTGAATGATCAGCCCAACGCGCCACTGGTACGTGTCGAAGACCTGTCGGCCGGTGGCCTGAGCTTCGTTGCTCCATCCGGGCAGAAATTCAGCGAAGGTCAGATCGTCAAGGGACGCCTGCAATTCATCATCGACAACCTTGGCCTGGCCATGGACGTCGATCTGCAAGTGCGCTCGATCGACAACGCCAGCAACCGCATCGGTTGCCAGTTCCAGAACCTGGAACCTCAGGACATCGCAACCCTGCGCCACCTGATCACCTCGCACCTGTCCGGCGAAGTCGTCACCCTGGGCGAAGTGCTGGCCACGCTGCAGCGCGACAACTTCACCAAGGCACGCAAGGTCAAGGGCAAGGACGGCGGCATGAGCGCCATGGGTCGCCTGCGCGCCGTAACGTTCAGCCTGGGCGTGTTCATTGTCGGTCTGGCCGCTTTCGGCTTCATCTTCAAGACAATCTATGGCCTGTACTTCGTCAGCCATGCATCGGCCGGCCTGGTCACCATTCCAAGCATGGACGTGACCATGCCGCGTGAAGGTACCGTGCAAAGCCTGGTCGCCCCGAACGGCGAAGCCGCCAAAGGCGCACCACTGGCGTCCTTCAACACCAGCATGCTGGAAATGCTCAAGGGCAGCCTGACCGGTGAAGACCTGCAGCCAGCCAAGATCGAAGAGCTGTATGGCAAGCAGATGAGCGGCACCATGACCAGCCCGTGCGATTGCGTCGTGGCTCGCCAACTGGTGGCCGACGGTCAGTTCGCGTCCAAGGGTCAGGTGATCTTCCAACTGGTGCCACGCAACGCGCCGGCCACGGTTGAAGCACGCTTCACCTATCGCCAGTTCAACGACGTCAAGCCAGGCACACGTGTCAGCTTCCAGATCGCTGGCGAAGACAAACTGCGCACCGGCCAGATCGTCAGCAGCACCAACCTGAGCGACGCCGACCTGTCTACCGACATCCGCGTGCAGATCAAGCCTGACGAAAGCCTGAGCAGCTCGCTTGCCGGTCGCCCTGTCGAAGTGGTCAGCGATCGCGGCCCGTCCGTGAACTGGCTGATCGATAAAGCCATGGCTGCGGGTCTGTAACCATGAACAGCCCACTACGACGCCTGTCGACCCCCACGCTATTGAGCCTCGCCGTCGCGCTCGGCCTGAGCGGCTGTGCCGGCCTGCCTGATCAACGCCTTGCCAATGAAGCCCTGAAAAACGGCGACACGGCATTGGCGGAGCAGAACTATCGGCAGCTGGCGGACCTGGGCTATAGCGACGCGCAAGTCGGCCTGGCCGATATTCAGGTCGCGACTCGCGACCCCGCTCAGCTCAAGCAGGCCGAGGCCACTTATCGTGCTGCAGCAGAGACGTCGCCTCGTGCGCAGTCGCGCCTGGGCCGTCTGCTGGCGGCCAAGCCCGATGCCACAGAAGCCGAACACCGCGAAGCCGAAGGCCTGCTGAAGAAGGCCTTCGCCAATGGCGAATCCGGCACGCTGATCCCGCTGGCCATGCTGTATCTGCAGTACCCGCACACCTTCCCTGAAGTGAATGCGCAGCAGAAGATCAGCGAGTGGCGCGCCGCCGGTTATCCGGAAGCAGGTCTGGCTCAGGTGCTGCTGTATCGCACCCAGGGCACTTATGCTCAACACCTCGACGAGGTCGAGAGCATTTGCAAACAGGCGCTGTCGGCCACGGATATCTGCTACGTCGAACTGGCCACTGTCTACCAGACACGCGGCCAGGCCGAGCAACGCACGGCCTTGATCGAAAAGCTCAAGAGCGAATACGCCGCTGGCCGCGTCAATGCCCAACGAGTGGACAGCGTGGCGCGCGTACTGGGTGACTCCACCATCGGTACGCCGGACGAAAAGACCGCTCAGCAATTGCTGGAAAGCGTTGCGCCGGGCTACCCGATCTCATGGGTCACGCTGGCCAAACTGCTTTACGACTTCCCCGAACTGGGCGACGTCAACAAGATGATGGAATACCTGAACAACGGCCGCGCGGCGGATCAGCCACGCGCCGAGCTGCTGCTCGGACGCCTGTACTACGAGGGTAAATGGGTCACGCCCGATGCCGTCAAGGCCGAGGAGCACCTGAAGAAAGCCACCGCAACGGAAATCTCTGCCCATTACTACCTGGGTCAGATCTACCGTCGCGGCTACCTGGGCCAGGTCTACTCGCAAAAAGCCGTGGACGAGCTGCTGACCGCCGCCCGTGGTGGCCAGAACAGCGCCGACTTCGCCCTTGCGCAGCTGTTCTCGCAGGGCAAGGGCACTATGCCCGACCCGGTCAACGCCTGGGTGTTCGCGCAACTGGCGCTGGCCAGTCAGACCCCGCAAGCGACCGAGCTTGCCGAGGCCCTCAATACACAACTGCCGCCTGAAAAGCTCGCCACCGCCAAAGACCTGTTGGCACGCGAGCAAAAAGTCCGGGGCGCTACCGCCACTCAGAACGCGATGGCATTGCAGGCCCTGCAAGAAGAAAAAGACGGTGAGGAAGCATTATGAAGTTGAATCCCCTGATGGCCGCCGGCATGGGCCTTGGCTTCACCCTGTTGTGGGCCTGCCCGACGCTGGCAGCGCTGACCGAACAACCGCAGAATTTCGGTATCGAAATCAAAGCCACGGCGCAGGCCGAGGATGATCGCGATCTGGGCACCCGTTCGGGCGGCGACGTCAACGGTGTGGGCCTGGACCTGCGTCCCTGGGTCTATGGCGAGCGCGGCGACTGGAGCGGTTACGCGATGGGCCAGGTGGTCACCGCCACCGACATCATTCAGACCGACCCGCTGGAGCAGAGCAACAGCGACGGCAGCGGCACCCAGACTTCGCGTGGCACCGCCAGCGAGCGCGAAGCCGACAAAACCTACGCGGCACTGCGTGAGTTCTGGATCGGCTACAGCGGTTTCACGCCCTACCCTGGCGAGATCCTGAAAATCGGTCGTCAGCGTCTGCGCAATGACGACGGTCAATGGCACGACACCAACATCGAGGCCATCAACTGGTCGTTCGATACCACACTGTTGCGCGCTGAACTGGGTGCTGCCCAGCGTTTCAGCGAATACCGCACCGACCTGACCGAACTGGCACCTGACGATGAAGATCGCAAGCACCTGTTCGGCTCGGTCAGCTATCAGTGGACACCAGGCAACTGGGCCGGTATCCGCGCTCACCACAGTGCTGACGACGGCAAACTCAAGTCGCAGGGCCAGGTGCTGGATGATCTGGACAAGACGTCCAATGGCGATCTGACCTGGGTCGGCCTGCAGGCTGACAGCGATGCCTACAACTATCGCAGCAACACCAATCAGCTCAACTACTGGGGCAGCCTGACCTGGCTGAACGGAACGCGCGACGAAATCGGCGTGACCTCTGCTCCCAACGACCAGTTCATCGCCGGCGAAAAGAACAGCCGTGACATGAATGGCTGGGCCACCGACCTGGGCCTGCGCCTGCGCCTGGACCCGCAATGGCAAGTCGGCGCCGCCTACTCGCGCGCCAGCAAGGACTACGTCCAGAACGGTCTGGAAAGTAACCGCTCCAACTGGACCGGCACGCGTTCGCGCATCCATCGCTTCGGCGAGGCCTTCCAGGGCGAAATGGCCAACGTGGAAACCGGCTCGCTGTTCGCTTCGTGGCAGATGAACGAGGAATACGACGCATCGCTGATCTACCACAAGTTCCGTCGCGTGGACGGCAACACCGGTATCGGCGGCTCGGGCATCAACGCGGTGAACGACAACCAGGACGGTACGTTCAGCTCGCTGCCACTGGAAGACGGCAGCAAGGACCTGGGTCAGGAAATGGACCTGGTCGTGACCAAGTACTTCAAGCAAGGCCTGTTGCCGGCTTCGCTGAGCCAGTCGTTCGATGAACCTTCGGCACTGGTGCGCCTGCGCGCAGGTGTCTTCAAGCCAGGCGACGCGTATCAGAACAACGTGGACAGCTACATGCACCGCGCTGTTGTCGACGTCATCTGGCGCTTCTGATGCGAACCGCCAAAGGAGTGCCAGAGATGAACAGTCATACAAGCAACGGGCGCAGCCGGCACTGGCCGCACGCCCTGCTCGAAAGCGCACTGCTGACCAGCGCCCTGCTGCTGGCCAGCGGTGTGGCGCTGGCCAACGCGCCTGTCGTACCCGACGCACAGAAGGCGGTGGTCAAAGAATTGCACCAGGCCAAGACCTACACCATCACCAGCCCGCCGACCGCGCCGCTGGAAATGGCCAAGCCGGTGTTGCCCGACCTCAAGGGCTACACCGCCGAAGCCGCCTTGAAAAAGATCGTGCGCAACAAGCCGGGCAAGGTCACTGTTTCGCGGATGATGGAAGAAACCGGCCTGAAGGAATTCATCGGCGGTGACAACAAGATGGCCGAATGGGTTAACCGTCAGCGCGGTATCCCCCAGGCCATCATGATTTCCGACGGCTACGTGAACCTGCAGGACCTGGCCAGGAAGGTGCCCAAGCAGTTCCTCAACGAAGTCTCGCCAGGTGTCTACGTGGCGCGCCTTCCGATCCTGATCAAGGAAACCGGGACCTTCGAGATCGACAGCAAGACCAAGGAATTGCGTCTGTCTCAGGAAAAGGGCTCGTTCATCGTCAGTGAAGGCAAGATGCTGATCACTCACACCCAGGTCAACGCCTGGAGTGAAACCCGCAACGGCCTGGCGACCTATCGCAAGCCTGACGAGTTTCGCCCGTTCCTGCTGACCTGGGGTGGCTCGGAAACCTGGATCGCCAACACCAAAATGGCGAGCCTGGGCTACGACCAGAGCAAGTCCTATGGCATCAGTATTTCTCAGTACACGCCCAACACCGCGAAGGTGCTCAAGCGTCCCGAACCGACGGGCTGGATCATCGATTCAGAGTTCTCGGACATGTGGTACGGCTTCTACTGCTATGAAACCCGCGACTTCGTGGTCAAGGGCAACACCTACCGCGACAACATCATTTACGGCATTGACCCGCACGACCGTTCGCACGGTCTGATCATCGCCGAAAACGATGTTTACGGGACCAAGAAGAAGCACGGGATCATCATTTCCCGGGAAGTGGACAACAGCTTCATCTTCCGCAACAAGAGCCACAACAACAAATTGTCCGGCGTAGTTCTGGACCGTAACAGCGTCGGCAACATCGTCGCCTACAACGAGATTTACCAGAACCACACTGACGGCATCACCCTGTACGAAAGCGGCAACAACCTGCTGTGGGGCAATCGCGTGATCGCCAACCGCCGCCACGGTATCCGCGTACGTAACAGTGTGAACATCAAGCTGTACGAGAACGTCGCCATGGGCAACGGCCTGATGGGCGTTTACGGCCACATCAAGGACTTGAGCGACACCGACCGCGACATCGAGCTTGACCCGTTCGACGCTCAGGTATCGCTGATCATGGTTGGCGGCGAACTGTCCAGCAATGGCTCCGGCCCGCTGTCCATCGACTCGCCACTGAGTGTCGAGCTGTATCGCGTCTCGATGCTGATGCCTACCAAAGAAGTCGGCATCAGCCTCAACGGCGTCCTCGGTGAGCGCCAGGACGAAATCCTCGACCTGCTGGTACGCCAGAAAAAAGCCGTATTGATCGACCCCGTCGAAAGCCAGACCGAGCTGCGGGAATGAGGAAGGGTATTGTTATGCACGCACATCTGATCAAGCTGTTGAGCCTGTCCAGCCTCACCGCCGCCTTGATGGCCGCCGCGGGTGTCGCTCGGGCAGACGACTCGCAAGCGCCGACGTTCAAGGCCGAGCCTTGCTGCTCGCTGTGCCCGGCCGCGCATGACGCGAAAAACTACACCACGCGCTATCAGCAGAACTTCACCACGCTGGTCCAGGCTCAGGGCGACTGGCTGTTCCGGACTCAGGAAGACCTGCGCACCGAGTTCGACACCACGCCTGCCGGCTATCGCCGCATGAAAGAACTGCACGATGCGTTCAAGAGCAAAGGCGTCGAACTGGTCGTGGTTTATCAGCCGACCCGTGGTCTGGTGGATCGCAACAAATTGTTCCCGGCCGAACGCGACAAGTTCGACTACGACAAGGCGCTGAAAAACTATCAGGCCATGCTCGGCCGCTTCAGCAAGATGGGCTACTGGGTCCCTGACCTGTCGCCGTTGACCAACGAGCAGCAGGCGCATGACTTCTACTTCCGCGGTGACCAGCACTGGACGCCGTATGGCGCGCAGCGTACGGCGAAGATCGTTGCCGAAACCGTGAAAAAAGTTCCGGGTTACAGCGACATCCCCAAGCGTGAGTTCGAAAGCCATATCTCCGGACGCATGGGCAAGACGGGCACTTTGCACAATATGGCGGGTCAATTGTGCGGCACCAGCTACGCGATCCAGTACATGGACCAGTTCACCACCGAGCCCAAGGGTGAGGCAGGCGACGGCGACCTGTTCGGCGATTCCGGTAACCCGGAAATCACCTTGGTCGGTACCAGCCACAGCGGCAAGAACTACAACTTCGCTGGCTTCCTCCAGGAATACATGGGCGCTGACGTGTTGAACGTGGCGTTCCCTGGTGGTGGCCTGGAAGGTTCGATGCTGCAGTACCTGGGCAGTGAAGACTTCCAGAAGCGTCCGCCGAAAATTCTCATCTGGGAATTCTCGCCGCTGTATCGCCTGGATCAGGAGACCATCTATCGCCAGATGATGTCGCTGCTGGACAACGGCTGTGAAGGCAAGCCTGCCGTGATGAGCGCCAGCACCACCCTCAAGCCGGGCACCAACGAAGTGTTGGTCAACGGCAAGAATGGCATCAAGGACATTCGCAACGGCAGCAATCAGATCGACATCAAGTTTGACGACACCTCGGTGAAAGTCCTTCAGGCCAGGCTCTGGTACATGAACGGTCGCCACGAGGATCTGAAAATCGAGAAACCGGAAACGTCAGACACCGATGGACGCTTCGCCTTTGAATTGCGCGAGGATGAGGATTGGGCCAACCAGCAACTGCTGGCGCTGGAAATCCAGGGACCGGAAGCAGGCACGGCACCACAAAAAGTCGAAGCCAAAGTATGCAAACGCAACGTGTTCCCGAGCGCTGCGACACACACCGCTCAAGCCGGACTATGAGGTGACTTATGCAGACTCCTAAACTGATTCGCCCTACCCTGCTGTCGATGGCAATCCTGTCATCGATGGCCTGGGCCACGGGCGCATCCGCCGCACTGGTTCCACCCAAGGGCTATGACGCCCCGATCGAAAAAATCAAGACTGGCGATCACAGCTTCAGTTGTGAAGCCATTCCAAAGCCCTACACCGACAAGCTGGTGTTCCGCAGCAAGTACGAGGGTTCGGACAAGGCACGCGCAACGCTCAATGCGGTATCCGAAGAAGCGTTCCGTGATGCGACCAAGGACATCACCACCCTTGAGCGTGGCGTCAGCAAAGTCGTGATGCAGTACATGCGCGACGGTCGTCCGGAACAACTCGATTGCGCGCTGAACATGATGACCACCTGGGCCAAGGCCGATGCGCTGGAGTCGCGCGAGTTCAACCACACCGGTAAATCCATGCGCAAATGGGCTCTGGGCAGCATGTCCTCCGCCTACCTGCGCCTGAAGTTCTCCGAGTCGCACCCGCTCGCCAATCGTCAGCAGGACGCGAAGATCATCGAAGCCTGGTTCAGCAAGCTGGCCGATCAGGTGGTCAGCGACTGGAGCAATCTGCCGCTGGACAAGATCAACAACCACTCGTACTGGGCTGCCTGGTCAGTGATGGCAACCGCTGTCGCCACCAATCGTCAGGACCTGTTCGACTGGGCCGTGAAGGAATACAAGGTCGCTGCCAATCAAGTGGACAAGGACGGTTTCCTGCCCAACGAGATGAAGCGCCGTCAGCGTGCACTGTCGTATCACAACTACGCATTGCCACCGCTCGCGATGATTGCCAGCTTCGCCCAGGCCAACGGCGTGGACCTGCGTCCGGAAAACAATGGCGCCCTGAAGCGTCTGGGTGACCGGGTTCTGGCCGGCGTCAAAGACCCTTCGATATTCGCTGAACACAACGGCGAGAAACAGGACATGACGGACCTGAAGAAAGATCCGAAATTCGCCTGGCTCGAACCGTACTGCTCGCTCTACACCTGCAGCCCGGATGTGCTGGAAGAGAAACACGAAAAGCAGCCGTTCAAGACGTTCCGCCTGGGCGGTGACCTGACCAAGGTCTACGACCCCTCGCACGAGAAAGGCGACAAGGGCGATAACGACGGTTCGTGATTCACAGAGTTCTTTGTGGGAGCGAGCTTGCTCGCGAAGAGGCACGCCCAGGCGCTAAATCCGTAAGACCGGACCTCGCCTGAGCTGCTTCACCGACAAGCCGTAACGCGACGTGTTTTACCCCCCAATTTCAACGGGGGGTTTGGGGGGGCTTTGAGCCCTTGAATGTTGGACAAACGGAGAGATAAGGATGGTTTTCTCATCCAACGTGTTCCTGTTCCTGTTCATGCCGATCTTCCTCGGCCTGTACTACCTGAGCGGGCAACGCTATCGCAATCTGCTGCTGCTGATTGCCAGCTATATCTTCTACGCCTGGTGGCGAGTGGACTTTCTGGCGCTGTTCATCGGCGTGACCGTCTGGAACTACTGGATCGGTCTCAAGGTGGGCGCAGCAGGTGTGCGGACCAAGCCGGCACAGAAGTGGTTGCTGCTTGGCGTGATTGTGGACCTGTGCATTCTGGGCTACTTCAAATACGCCAACTTCGGCGTGGACAGCATCAACGCAGCCATGACCTCGATGGGTCTGGAACCGTTCATCCTGACTCACGTACTGTTGCCGATCGGTATCTCGTTCTATGTCTTCGAGTCCATCAGCTACATCATCGATGTGTACCGCGGCGACACCCCGGCCACGCGCAACCTGATCGACTTCGCTGCATTCGTCGCGATCTTCCCGCACCTGATCGCCGGCCCTGTACTGCGTTTCCGTGATCTGGCCGACCAGTTCAACAACCGTACCCACACGCTGGACAAGTTCTCCGAAGGTGCCACGCGCTTCATGCAGGGCTTCATCAAGAAAGTGTTCATCGCCGATACCCTGGCCGTGGTCGCCGACCACTGCTTCGCCCTGCAGAACCCGACCACCGGCGATGCCTGGCTGGGGGCGCTGGCCTACACCGCGCAGCTGTACTTCGACTTCTCCGGTTACAGCGACATGGCCATCGGCCTGGGTCTGATGATGGGTTTCCGCTTCATGGAAAACTTCAAACAGCCTTACATCAGCCAGTCGATCACCGAGTTCTGGCGTCGCTGGCACATCAGCCTGTCCACCTGGCTGCGTGACTACCTGTACATCACCCTGGGCGGCAACCGTGGCGGCAAGGTCGCGACCTATCGCAACCTGTTCCTGACCATGCTGCTCGGCGGTCTGTGGCACGGTGCCAACGTCACCTACATCATCTGGGGTGCCTGGCACGGCATGTGGCTGGCGATCGAAAAAGCGGTCGGTATCAACACCAAGCCTTACAGCTTCAATGTGATTCGCTGGGCACTGACCTTCCTGCTGGTGGTCATAGGCTGGGTCATCTTCCGCGCTGAAAACCTGCACGTCGCCGGTCGTATGTACAGCGCCATGTTCAGCTTCGGCGAGTGGCAATTGTCCGAACTCAACCGCGCCAGCCTGACCGGTCTGCAAGTGGCAACGCTGGTGGTGGCTTATCTGACGCTGGCGTTCTTCGGTCTGCGTGACTTCTACCAGAACCGCGAAAAAGACACCGGCAAGAGCACCAAGGCCGACGGTCCTGCAACCGCTCAACCGGGCACCATCAAGGCAGTTCCTGGCGACGCGCCTGGCAGCCTGCATATGCCTGGCTACACCGTGGGCAGCGAAGCTCAGGTGCAACCGGCCTATTGGGAAGCCGACTGGCCACGTTACGCCATGCGCGCACTGATCCTGCTGCTGTTCGTGGCTTCGATTCTCAAACTTTCGGCGCAAAGCTTCTCGCCGTTCCTTTACTTCCAGTTCTGAGGAGCCTGACATGACCCGTTCATTACGAATCCTCTATATCGCCCTCTTTCTGGGCATTCTGCTGGTCCTGGGGATCTGGTCGCTGCGCAGTTTCAGCACCTTCTCGACGTCGGCGGAAACCACTGTGCTCAACGGCAAGTGGACCAAGGCGGCGGAAACTCATTACGACGATGAGTTCCCGATCAAGCGCCTGGGCACCAACCTCTGGGCGGCGCTGGATTTCAAACTGTTCAACGAAGGTCGTCCGGGGGTCGTGCTCGGCAAGGACCAGTGGCTGTACACCGACGAAGAGTTCGACGCGGTTGCCAACGGCGAGCAGAACGAAGCCGACAACCTGGCGATCATTCAGGGTGTGCGTGACGCACTGGAAAAACAGGGCACCAAACTGGTCCTGGCGATCGTTCCGGCAAAGACCCGTCTGTACCCGGAACACATCGGTAACACCAAGCCTGCCAGCCTGCACGCCGACCTGTATCAGCAGTTCCACGCCCAGGTGGCCAAGGCCGGGATCTTTGCCCCGGACCTGCTGGCGCCGCTGCAAGCTGCCAAGCAACAGGGCCAGGTTTTCCTGCGCACCGACACGCACTGGACGCCAATGGGTGCCGAAGTCGCCGCGCAGCAACTGAGCGCCGCGATTGCCCAGAAAACGCCACTGGAAGGCGAACCTGAGCAGTTCGTCACACAAGCCAAAGGAACCGAAGCCTACAAAGGTGACCTGACTACATTCCTGCCGCTCGATCCGCTGTTCAGCAACATGCTGCCCAAGCCGGACGAGTTGCAGAAACGCAGTACCGATCCGGTAGCAGGCGAAGCGGCAGGCGGTGAAGCACTGTTCGCAGACAGCGACATCCCGGTGGGTCTGGTGGGCACCAGCTACAGCGCCAACCCTAACTGGAACTTCGTCGGCGCCCTGAAAGAAGCGCTGCGCAGCGATGTCGTCAACTACGCCGAAGACGGCCATGGCCCGATCCTGCCGATGCTCAAGTACCTGCAGACCGATGCCTTCAAGAACACCCCGCCGCAAGTGGTGATCTGGGAATTCCCGGAGCGCTACCTGCCGGCACACAACGATCTTGGCGAGTTCGATCCGAAGTGGATCGCCGAGCTGAAGAAATCGCGTGACACCCAAGAAAACGTGGCGCTCAACGCCAAACAATCCGAGTCGCCCAACCGGGCGCAAAACTGAGAGGACTGACTCATGACTTTCAACACTACTGCCAACCGTTCGGCCGCAAAACGCCTGTTCAAAACCTGCGCAATGGCCGCAGGTCTGGGCCTGATGTCCCTGCAGGCTTTCGCCGGCGACTCCGCCCTGTACGGCCCGACCGCACCAAAAGGCTCGACCTTCGTGCGTGTCTACAACGCCAGCAACGCCGAAATCAACGCCACCGTTGGCAACACCAACCTCAACGAAGTGGCGCCACTGGGCAGCACTGCGTTCAGCTTCATGCCGCAGGGCGACTACACCGCCAAGCTGGGCAGCCAGAGCCTGCCGGTGAAACTGGCCGGTGATCACTATTACACCATCGTCAACAACGCCAGCGGCAAACCACAGCTGGTCGAAGAGCCACCGTTCAAGAACAAGCAGAAATCCCTGGTTCGTGTGCAGAACCTGAGCGACAAGTCCCTGACCCTGAAAACCGCTGACGGCAAGACCGATGTGGTCAAGGCTGTAGCGGCAAAAGGCACCGGCGAGCGTGAAATCAACCCGGTCAAGGTCAGCCTGGCGCTGTACGACGGCGACAAGAAAGTCACCGATGTGAAACCTGTGGCACTGGAGCGTGGCGAAGCCGCTGTGCTCTACATCACCGGCAGCGGCAGCAGCCTCTCGCCAGTGTGGGTCAAGCCACCGGTCGCAACCCGCTAATACGGATTATGCCGGCCGGTTCAGGGCATCAGCACTGAACCGGCCCGCGCGGAACAAGAACAAGACAGAAACGACAGACACCTCGTACAGCCCTAATTGAATGCTTTTGGAGAAACAAAATGATTCCAGTTATCTTGTCAGGCGGTAGTGGTTCACGACTCTGGCCGCTTTCGCGTAAACAATTCCCTAAACAGTTCCTGGCGTTGACCGGCGAGCACACCCTGTTCCAGCAAACCCTGGAGCGTCTGGTGTTCGAGGGCATGCAGGAGCCTATCGTGGTCTGCAACAAGGACCACCGTTTCATCGTCAACGAGCAGCTCGCTGCATTGAACCTGGAAACCCAGGCGATCCTCATGGAACCGTTCGGCCGCAACACGGCACCCGCCGTTGCACTGACCGCCATGAAGCTGGTCAATGAAGGCAATGACGGCCTGATGCTGGTGCTGCCAGCCGACCACGTCATCGAAGACCAGAAAGCCCTGCAACGTGCACTGGCACTGGCAACCGTCGCCGCAGAACGCGGCGAAATGGTGCTGTTCGGCGTACCGGCCAACAAGCCTGAAACCGGCTACGGCTACATCAAGTCCACCGCCGATGCCCTGCTGCCGGAAGGCGTCAGCCGCGTGTCGCAGTTCGTCGAAAAACCTGACGAAAAACGCGCCAAGGAGTTCGTTGAAGCCGGTGGTTACTACTGGAACAGCGGCATGTTCCTGTTCCGCGCCAGCCGCTTCCTCGAAGAGCTGAAAAAGCATGATCCGGACATCTACGACACCTGCCTGCTGACCCTCGAGCGCAGCGTGCAGGACGGCGACGCGCTTGAAATCGACTCCTCGACCTTCGCCTGCTGCCCGGACAACTCCATCGACTACGCGGTCATGGAAAAAACCCAGCGCGCCTGCGTTGTACCGCTGTCGGCCGGCTGGAGCGATGTCGGCTGCTGGTCGTCGCTGTGGGAAGTCAACGCCAAGGACGCCAACGGCAACGTCACCAAGGGCGACGTCGTCATCCAGGACAGCCGCAACTGCATGATCCACGGCAACGGTAAACTGGTGTCGGTGATCGGTCTGGACAACATCGTGGTCGTCGAAACCAAGGACGCGATGATGATTGCCCACAAGGACAAGGTCCAGGGCGTCAAGCAGATGGTCGCCACCCTGAACGAACAGGGCCGCACCGAGACCCAGAACCACCTCGAAGTGTACCGTCCGTGGGGCTCCTACGATTCGGTGGACATGGGCGGTCGTTTCCAGGTCAAGCGTATCTCCGTCAAGCCGGGCGCCTGCCTGTCGCTGCAGATGCACCACCACCGCGCCGAACACTGGATCGTGGTATCCGGTACTGCGCAGGTCACCTGTGACGAGAACGTGTTCCTGCTCACTGAAAACCAGTCCACCTACATCCCGATCGCCTCGGTCCATCGCCTGCGCAACCCGGGCAAGATCCCGTTGGAAATCATCGAAGTGCAATCGGGCAGCTACCTGGGCGAAGACGACATCGAGCGTTTCGAAGACATCTACGGTCGCTCGAACGCGCTTGAAGCGGGTGTGAAAACACAGACAATCGCTCGCTGACAGACGCTTTTAGCTGCAAGTGAGACAGCCCTCGGCAACACGTTGCGTAGCCTTACCCGCAACGTGTTGTCGAGGGCTTTTTATCGTGAGATCCAGACCATCATTGCCCTGTAACAGATGGTTCTCATATTCAGGTTGCTCATACGGCCTCACCGGCGCTATTTCCATGAGTGGCTGCCTCCCATGTTTATGAAGTTCGAGAGTGGCATTCTTTTTTGGGCTTCTGCCTGATAACGCTTCGGGTTTTTTAATGGTTTACCTTTAATATGGTGATCGATCATCGTTGAAAACAGCTTGCTCAGCCCGCGCCCCTCTTTAAGCAATACCTCTGTGAACACCCTGGGCCCCGTGACAGCAGAAACGATTCTCATCCTGTCATTCACATCGGCGGTGCTACTGAGCACTGCGCCAAGGCCAGTCTCACGATAAACGCTGTACCGGTCGACGATCTCCTTTTCCAAGGTGCTCAGCACCGGATTGTTGGCAGGTGACGCGAACGAATTATTGTTAATCACGATTTCATCCCGGTTCCAAGGTGTGTCCGTCGGGCGCATCGTGAAAATCCTCTTGGGCTTGGGAATGAAATCGGTATCCCTGACACCGCGCTTGAACATGTCGTCCGTGTCCGAATAAATACCGCCATAATGGTTGATCAAGCTGTAGCGAAGCACGTCACTGGCTGCAGAGTAGTGTCGAGGGTCATCCCCATACAAATCCTTATAAATCTCGTACGACGGGGTTTTCTGGAATTTTCTGAAAAATTCTTCTTCCCTGAGATCGGAAATATGGACGTTCCTTCGCCCGCGCAGCGCTGCAACTATTTCCGTTTCATCACCCTTTCGCAGGTCCAGATGCAGATGCAGCGTCAATTGATAGTCAGGGTTCAGCACAGAAGTGTTTTCAATCCCTCCCAGGTGCTTCATCAGTGGTTCCGCAGCGCCCAACCAGATGTAATGAATATGCTTGGGGATTTCAGCGACTTCTCCCGCAGCGTCGATGAAGGTGAGCGGATTGTTTCTCAACATACCGTATAGATTAAGCCCGTCTTCAAGCCCAGCCGGGTCCGGATTGATCCAGCGCTGTAACCACGGCGCGTAATACCGCATCCCGTAATAATAAAGCCCCGTCGCATCGCGTTCCTTGCCCGAGTAACGCACGGTCTTGTAGTTCGCTTCGATGGCATTTCGACCTGCCCACCATGATGTTCCGCCAAACGGGTAGTAACTTTCCTGACTGATCAGTTGCCCCTGCGCGTCCAGTTCAAGCGTGCCGGACCCCAAGTGGTCGTTCACTGTGTAGCGAGTCTGATCATTTTCAAGCGCGTCGGGCTTTCCAGACGCCCAATGCAGCACGCGCACGTTATTGCGCCCGGCCTGGGCCACAACAACGTGCAGGGTTTCGCCAGTGGCCGTATCGGTACGGACTTCAAGACCGGGCAGGTAACGCACATCGGCCGTATGGGTAATGGTTTTGGCTTGCGTGGTACGCACCTTGCGCAGGCGCTGGCCGCTGGCGTCGTATATATAGCGTTCGCTGTCGTCCGCAGCGTCATCGCGAACCACTGGACGCACTTGCTGCAACTGGTTGCGCCGGTCCCAGCTCAGGTTTTGCCCGGCTTGCAGGGCGAGCAAATTGCCATTGGCGTCGAAGGCTGCAGCGATTTCTGCTTCATCGGGTATATGGTCATTGATCACCGGCAGACTGCGGTTGCTGTAACGCGCAGTCACCAGCGTTCGCGAATGGGACTGCGCGCCTGTATGGGTAAGCTGTTGCAGGTTGCCACCCGCGTCGTAGCGGTAGGTCTGGGTGTAATTGGCCAGTTGCGCAGGGTCGGCAGGGCTTTGAAAACCCGGAAACACCGGACCGTGATTGACGACCGCTGATTCCCGACCTGTGGCTTCGATCAGTTGGTACAGCGTGTCGTAGCCATAGGCCGAAACAGGATCAATGCGCTGATTGCGGTTATAAGCCGTTGACTGAGCGCGGTCCTCGATACGGATGACATTACCGACCGGGTCGTAGTCGTACAGCAAGTCCTGCAGCATCAGCCCATCGGCCCGTCTGGCACTCAACGCCAGCAGACGACCGTCTTCAGTGGCATAGAGCGCCGTGCTGATCACACCATTGCCAGCCGTTTCCGACACCACCCGCTGCTGCGCGTCGTATTGAATGGCACTGACCAAAACCTGTTCAGCCTGACAGTTCAGTTGCAAACGACTGTTTTTCAACTGCCCCGCAACGGTGTAATCCAGCAACTGAACATTGCCCTGCGCATCGATTTGCCGAATTGTTTCGTTCAACGGGTTGTAGTGCCAGCAGGTGGTTGCGCCGTCGCCGGGTTCCAGCAAGACATCACGCCCGGCCATCGACGCGGGCCAGTCAGGCTCATTGGCAGAGTGCAGAAAGCGCCGCGTTTGACGAATAACACTTCCCGAAAGACCGTACGCATCATCAAGCCGCGTGCCTGCCGGATCATCATGACGAATCAACTGACCGCACTGGTTATATGCGGTCGAGTCAGGGCCGCCATAAAGCAAGCGCTCAACGCAGTGCTCATCTTCAAAAACTTCGGTGGGCCTTAGCAGCGCATCGTACTGAGTACGTCGCACAACGCCCCGAGCGTCCCAGGCTTCCACTACCTGCCCGGCCTCCCCCGCCAGCAACACTCGCCAGCCAGCGTCCACACTGTCGCTGGCCAGAACCCGACCGCCGAGCGAATGAATGACGCTGAGATTGGCAGGTGCCCGATCAGCCCACAGGCGCGGATCCCAATGGCTGACAGGTCGACTGGCAAGGTCGAATGACGCCTGGCTGGTACGGAGTTCCGGCTCGTGGTCGATGCTTGAGCGATGCAGCAAAATCGACGCCACAGGCAAGCCACGCGGGTCCACCAACTGTAATGCCGGCGTGTGCTGATGAAGGGCAATCGAGCGTTCAACCATGACTGGCACCTGCATAAGTCCGACGAAGCTGGAAGATTCCGCGCTGTCCCACACTCTAGATAAGTGGGGCCGTAGCGCCTACTGACACTTATGACAGTGGAACAACAAGGGCAGACTGCAGCGCTCTCCGCGCCGATGCCTTGCCCATTGGTCAACGCCTGCCCAATGTCTGTAGTATCTCTGACATTGCATCTTGCTGGAGACCCGCCGCATGTTGATCGGCATCCTGTTAATCCTCACCTGGCTGATCCTTCTGCTCCGTTATCCGGCGAAGGCCCTGCCCGTCTCGCTGGCTGCGGCGGTCGCGCTCGGCGCGGTGGCGGCCATCGTCATCTGGCAGGACAGTCGGGAAACACGCCAGCTTGAGCGTCTGGATATCCGCCTGAGTTACGATCCGCAAGGCTGCCCGGCAGATCGTCCGTTGCAGGTCAGCATCACCAATACCAATCAGGTCACCCTGCAGGAACTGCGTTGGCGGATCGCGGCCTATGCGCCCGGTGATTCGGTGAATCTGACCGACAACACCTACGCGTCCGCACGCTATCGCGGCCCCGGTGAACTTCAGGCCAATGGCACGTGGCAGGATTGCGTGCCGGTGCCGGCACTGCGCAACGGGTACCGCCCGCAAACCCTGGAATTTCGCGCAGAACATCTACAAGGCAGTTTCTCGGACTGACCACAAGGATCTCCCATGCCCATCGCTTTGATTACAGGCTGTTCCAGCGGAATCGGCCGTGCTCTGGCCGACGCGTTCAAGGCCACCGGCTATGAAGTCTGGGCCACTGCGCGCAAAGCCGACGATGTCGCGGCACTCAGTGCAGCCGGTTTCATCGCCGTACAACTGGACGTCAACGACAGCCTGGCGCTGGAGCAACTGGCCGCCGGTCTGGCGCACAGCGGCCTGGATGTGTTGATCAACAACGCGGGCTATGGCGCGATGGGTCCCCTGCTCGACGGCGGTGTGCAGGCCTTGCAGCGGCAGTTCGAAACCAATGTATTTTCCGTGGTGGGGGTGACCCGGGCGTTGTTTCCGGCACTGCGCCGCAACAAGGGTCTGGTGGTGAACATCGGCAGCGTATCCGGCGTGCTGGTCACGCCGTTCGCGGGGGCTTATTGCGCCTCCAAGGCGGCGGTGCATGCGCTCAGTGATGCACTGCGTCTGGAACTGGCGCCGTTCGGCGTACAGGTGATGGAGGTTCAGCCCGGCGCGATCGCGTCGAGCTTTGCACAGAACGCCAGCCACGAAGCCGAGCAGTTGATCAGCGAACAATCGCCGTGGTGGCCGATTCGCGAAGGCATTCGTACACGCGCCAGGGCTTCTCTGGACAATCCTACTCCCGTCACCGAATTCGCTCGCGACCTGCTCAAGGCCGTGCAACACACCCATCCGCCGCGCCTGCTGCGCCTGGGCAACGGCTCACGCCTACTGCCGCTGATGGCGTGGTTGCTGCCCAAAGGGCTGCTGGATATGGGCCTGAGAAAACGCTTTGGGCTGAACGCTGATCTGTAGCCGAGCCTTGTCACTATCGTGCCAATGCTCCGCGTTGGCATGCCGTTCTGGACGCTCTGCGTCCTCAAGTATCAGCCGTCTACCGGCCTGACAATCACCGTGCAGGTCATCCCCGCCGCCAGCAATACATCCTGCGGTACTTGATCGAGGTGGATACGCACCGGCACGCGCTGGGCCAGGCGCACCCAGTTGAAGGTCGGGTTCACATCGGCGATCAGTTCTCGGCTTTGCGGGTTGTCACGGTCGTAGATGCCGCGGGCGATGCTTTCGACATGGCCCTTGAGCACCTCGCCGCTCATCAGTTGCAGATCCGCAGGGTCGCCCACTTTCAGGTGCGGCAACTTGGTTTCCTCGAAGAAGCCGTAGACCCAGAACGAGTTCATGTCGACCACGGCCATCTTCGCTTCGCCGATGCGCGCATAGTCACCACGATGCACATTGAGGTTGGTGACGTAACCGTCCACCGCCGCCAGTACCCGCGTGCGGGACAGGTTGAGTTCGGCCGCCTCCAGTTGCGCCTGGGCCAACTGGTAATCGGCCAGGGCCGAGGTCGCTACGTTACTCGCGTCGTCACGATTTTCTGCCGAGATGACCAGCTCATCCATATCGGCACGCCGCCTGGCATTCAGTTTGCGCATCTTCCAGGTCGCCTTGCGTGAAGCCAGCAACGCCTGCGCCTGCTTCACGGCGATCCGGTAATGCTCAGGGTCGATCTGCATCAGCAGATCGCCACGCTTCACCCACTGGTTGTCATGTACCGGGACATCGACCACGGTGCCAGACACATCGGCAGCCACGTTGATGATGTCGGCGCGTACCCGACCATCGCGAGTCCAGGGCGTATCCATGTAGTCGACCCATAACGCGCGACCGATCCAGAGCGCGATTGCCAGCACCAGCAACGTGGCAAACAGACTGAAGAACTTTTTCATCCAGAGATTTTTCCCGACTCAGGCGTCAACGATAAAGGGGCAGCGCCAACGCGCCGAAGATGCAGATAAACAGGCTCAGACGCAGCAGGGCCGGGTGCCAGAAATGCCGATACAGGTCAAAACCGGCCAACAGACGATCCAGCGCCCATGCCAGAACCACGGCCAGCAGAAAGATCAACGTAAGGGTCGGCATGTACAGGCCGTGGAAGGCTATTTCACGCGGCGGCATGGGCGACTCCTGAAGCGGTTCGCGCAACGCTGTAAGCGGCCAGCGGCGATTGCGGGTCCAGCAGCGACGTGCGGATAAAGTGCAGGTAGCTTTTTACCCGGCGCAGCACCGACGTATCGAAATGCGAGGCGAAGGGTTCATCGGCCTCCTGCACCCGTTTGATGGCCTGATCGACGGCCAGCAGACAGCGCTGCAGATTGACCGCGTCAGGCTGGATGAACAGGCGCACCAAGGCGCGCCCCATGACTCGCAGCGCGATGCGCCAGGGCTGGTACTCGGCGTAGGCAGGGTGAATTGGCAGAATCGCCTGTTCATGGCGCAGCTCGATAATGGCGTGGCCGATTTCCAGCACCACGAACATCCAGCGCAACAACTCGCGCTGAACCAGCGGCTTGCCAATCGCCAGGCCGTACGCCTGATGCATAAGGTCGCGAGTCTGGCTTTCGAAGCTTGAGCCCAGACGCTTGAGCGGCGCGCTGATCGCAAACACCACCTGATTGCGCAAGGCCTGCTCCAGGCGCCGCCACATCCAGCGGCTGTTGGGCGGCAGGATAATTGCCCCGGCAGCGGCACAGATCAGCATGCCGATGACCATCGCGATGTAGTTGTTGATGAAGGTGTAGGGGTCGTAGACCGTCAGGTTGTCCGGCACCGAGCCCAGGCTGAAAAAAATCAGCAACCCCAGGCCGTATCCCGTCCACTGTGGACGTGAGCCCAGGTACGCGCCGAGCACAAACACCGGGGTCAACAGCAGGCATAGCAGCGGAAAACAGTCGATGTGCGGGAACAGAAAAAACGTTTCGAGAAAGCCCGACAGCGCGCCGAGCAACGTACCGCCGGCCATCTGCAGCGACATACGCCTGGGGTTGTGAGTGGTCGACGACAGCGCAACGGTGGCCGCCGAGGCCAGGACCATGCTCGCGCCGCTGGGCCACGCCGTCAGCACCCAATACACACTCATCAGCCCGACCACGCAGGTCGCCCGGGCGCCGGCTGCCAGCGCGGTCATCCAGTGGGTACGCGGTACGAACGAGCCCTTCCACTGTTCACGCTCATGGCTGTGGTCGGCCAGCGATGCGTGGGTTCGTGCGTAGTCGAGCAACTCGCTGAGCAGCCGGTACAGCAGCTCGAACGAGGTGTGAAAATCCAGTCGTTCGGCGTCGCTGGGCAGGGTGCGCTCCAGCTCGGCGCGCAGGCTTCTGACCTGCTCGGGAAACTGCGCCCTGTACGACTCCAGACGCGTGACCAGCAGCGCCGCGTCATCGTTGGTCAAGGCGCGGTCGGCGAATCCGTCGAGCAGCTCTGCAAGGTGTTCAAGACCGGGATCGATATGCGTCAACACCTGATCGGCCTGTTCGAGACGCAGACGCTCGAGCAATTGGTGCAGGGCATTGAAGCGCGTGGTGACCGCCATGAATTCGCTGTTCAAGCGGTTGAGTCGACCGTTGCGGCGACGCATGTGCGGGTCTTCGAATACCGTGACGCTGCGCAGCCCTTCCAGGCCGATGGCTTCGGCCACAAAGCGTACGTTGCCGGTTTCGAATTCAGTGCGTGAAATGTCGCCGCGCAGGCCGTTGACCACGAAGCGGGCGAACCCGCCGAAGCGCAGATACAGCGCGTTGCGCATCGCAGCGCTGGAACTCTGCGGCAGCACCGCGGCGCTGATGGCCGTGGAACACAGGATCCCCAGGGTGATTTCCAGTACCCGCCACACCGCCGACATGAACGAACCTTCCGGATGCGCCAGCGCAGGCAGCCCGACCATGGCTGCCGTGTACCCGGCCAGCACAAAGCCATAAGCGCGAAAGTTGCGATAGCGCGCCGCGCCGGCCGAACACAGGCCGACCCAGAGCGCGAGACTGCCGAGAAACGGCAGCGGATTCTGCGCAAACAGGGCCATCAACAGCACCATCATCGCCGATCCGGCCAGCGTCCCCAGCAGGCGATAAAAACTCTTGGCGAACACCTGTCCGCTCTGCGGCTGCATGACGATGAACACAGTGATCATCGCCGTATGCGGCTGTGGCAGTTCCAGGCGCAGTGCCAGCCAGTAGGTGAGGAATGCGGCGAGCAACACCTTGAAGATGTAAACCCAGGTCACCCCGTCACTGCGCGCCCAACTGTGCAACTCGCGACGCCACGGCAGGTCGGTGATGCGTTGCAGAGCGGCGATCATTGCCCGCCCCCGGACTCGGCGGCGGTGTGTGCGGAATGACCATTGCCATACCCGTCACCGCCCAGCGCCACCACCAGCCCGGCGTAGGCTTCCAGTCGCGCGGCCTCGACCTGCTGCTGAACCTGTTGCTGGCGGAACAGTTGCGTGCGCGCATTGAGCACGTTCAGGTAATCGGTCAGGCCGCGCTGCCAGGCGATCAGGGCAATGTCGTAGGTCTTTTGCGCCGACGCCACCGACTCGGCGGCGAGTGCCTGCTGCTTGTCCATCGAGGCGCGCCGAATCAACTGGTCGGAGACACTTTTCAGCGCCATCACCAGCGTCTGGTTGTAATGCGCCACGGCCTGATCATAAGCAGCCGACGCCCGGCCCAGCTCCGCCCGCAAGCGTCCAGCGTCGAAGATCGGCAGGCTGATGGCCGGCCCGACCTTATAGCCCAGCTTGCTGCCGGTCAGAAACTCCAGCACGCCGCCGCCCGTGGCCATGTAACTCAGGCTGCCGACCAGATCGACATTGGGATAAAAGCCGCCATGTGCAACGTCGATACCGCGCGCCTGCGCCGCCACCTGCCAGCGCGCAGCCACCACGTCAGGTCGCTGACCCAGCAGTTCGGCAGGCAGTGCCGAGGGCAATGTCAGTGCGGTGTGCAACGACAGCGCAGGCCGCTGCAAGGCCGCGCCCTGCCCCGGCCCCTTGCCTGCCAGCGCGGCCAACTGGTTGCGACTCAGGGCAATGGCCTCTTGCAGCGCATCGATCTGCCGATGCGCCTCAGGCAGCGGGGTTTCGGCCTGACTGACGTCGAAGTGCGTGCCGATCCCGCCCTTGAGGCGGCGCTGCGCCAGGTCGAGTATCTGTTGCTGCTGGGCCAGGGCCGCTTCGGCGATATCCAGTCGGGCGTAGTCGAGGGACAGCTGGATATAGGCGCGGACCACGTTTTCCTGCAATTCGAGCTGCGCCTGACGCTGCTCGGCAGCACTCACATGCGCCAGATCAACGGCCTGCTCGCTGGCGTTGCGTTCACGTCCCCACAGGTCCAGCGCGTAGCTCAAGCCCAGCGACGCATTGTTGTCCCAGGTGCGAGTATCGGCCAGCGCTCCGGGACCATAAAACTGATCCTCGGGCCAGTCGTGACGCATCAGGCTGGCGTTGCCCTGCAGCTGCACGGACTCGGCAGACTCGGCGACCTGCGCCATCGCCCTTGCCTGGCGCACACGAGCCGCAGCAAGTGCCAGACTCGGGCTGCCCAGCGTCGCCATCTCGACCCAGCAGTCCAGTTGCGCGTCGCCGTAGGCACGCCACCATTGCGCTGCGGGCCAATGGGCGTCGAGGGCAGCGCTCTGAATCGCCTGATCGGTGACCAGGCTGTCAGCGTGCAGGAGACTGCCCTGCGATTTGATTCCATGTGTTCCGATACAGCCGCTGATGACCAGCGTAAAAGCCAGAATACCGACGGGCCAGAGCCCTCTGATGATGCGACGCGGCACAGCTGCAAGTTCCCGAACGAAGGTGACACACCTTGAATGGCGGCGATTCTAGGCGGCGCTCGATGCGGCGATAAGCAGGGAGATTTGTGAATCTTTGTTACTGAAACGGCGATAATCCTTTGGTCTGGATACATGCATCCGTTACTTCATGTCACAATTTGCCATCTACTCAGAGAAGTACCCATGGACACCCTGCAAAACATGCGTGCCTTCAGCTGCGTGGCGCAAGCGGGCAGCTTCACTGCTGCCGCCGCCGTGCTGGATACCACCACCGCCAACGTCTCGCGTGCGGTCTCCAACCTTGAAGCGCATTTACAGACGCGCCTGCTCAATCGCACCACCCGGCGCATTGCCCTCACCGAAGCAGGCAAGCGTTATCTGTTGCGCTGCGAGCAGATTCTCGCCTCGGTGGAAGAGGCCGAGGCCGAAGCCAGCGACGCTCATGCCCGGCCGGCCGGACAGCTCAAGATGCATTCGATGCCCGGCGTCGGCCAGCATTATGTGATCGACGCCATTGCCCGTTACCGGCGCAACCACCCGGACGTGGCATTCGACCTGACCATGACCCACCGCGTGCCGGACTTGCTGGAAGAAGGCTATGACGTGTCGATCGTGCTCGCCAGCGAACTGGCCGACTCGGGCTTTGTGTCTCAGCGCCTGGGCATTACCTACAGCATCGTGTGCGCGTCCCCCGAGTACGTGAAAACGTTCGGCATGGCCCACAAGCCTGCCGACCTGCTGAATCATGCGTGCCTGCGTCTGGTGAGCCCGGTGTTCCCGCTGGACAAATGGCTGTTCGATGGCCCGGAAGGTCAGGAGATGGTCACCATCAACAGCTCGCCGCTGCTGGTCAACTCTGCGGATGCGATGAAGACCGCGATTTCCAGCGGCATGGGGGTCGGCATCCTGCCGATCTACTCGGCGATCGAGGGGCTGCGCAACGGCACCCTGGTGCGCGTGTTGTCCGATTACCGCTCGCAAGAGCTGAACCTGTACGCCATCTACCCGTCCCGCCAGTATCTGGATGCAAAGATCAGAACCTGGGTTGAATACCTGCGCGGTTCGTTGCCGGAAATTCTCGCAGCCGACGAAGCCGATCTGCATGTGCAGGCGCTCAAGTCCTCGTACTGACATCGTACAACTGCAAAAAGCGGCTGCCAAAGAGCGGGGAGGAATGTTAGCGTGCTACTCATTCAACCGCTCGAGAGTGACTGCCCAATGAAAAAAACCGTACTCGCCTTCAGCCGTGTTTCTCCTGAAATGGCCGAGCGCCTGGCGCAAGACTTCAACGTGATCGTGCCCAACCCCAAGCAGGGTGATATCAACGCGCAGTTTGCAGAAGCCTTGCCTGAATCCCACGGACTTATAGGCGCAGGCCGCAAGCTGGGTCGCGAACAACTGCAGAGCGCCACCAGGCTGGAGGTGGTGTCCAGCATCTCGGTCGGCTACGACAACTACGACGTCGACTACCTGAGCGAGCGCGGCATTCTGCTGACCAACACGCCGGATGTACTGACCGAAAGCACCGCCGACCTGGGCTTCTCGCTGATCATGAGCAGCGCCCGCCGAGTCGCCGAACTGGACGCCTATACCAAGGCCGGACAGTGGACGCGCAGCATCGAACCGCCGCACTTCGGCACCGATGTGCATGGCAAGACGCTGGGTATCGTCGGCATGGGCAACATCGGCGCGGCCATTGCCCGCCGCGGGCGTCTGGGCTTCAACATGCCGATTCTGTACAGCGGCAACAGCCGCAAGACCCAACTCGAAGAGGAACTGGGCGCACAATTTCGCAGCCTGGACCAGTTGCTGGCCGAAGCGGATTTCGTCTGCCTGGTGGTACCGCTGAGCGAAAAGACCAAGCACTTGATCGGCCGCCGCGAGCTGAGCCTGATGAAGCCCGGTGCCATCCTGGTCAACATCGCCCGCGGCCCGATCGTCGATGAACCCGCCCTGATCGAAGCGCTGCAGAACGGCACCATTCGCGGTGCCGGTCTGGACGTCTACGAAAAAGAGCCGCTGAGCGAATCGCCGCTGTTCCAGCTCAAGAACGCGGTGACCCTGCCGCACGTCGGCTCAGCCACCACCGAAACCCGCCAGGCCATGGCCGACCGCGCCTACGGCAACCTGCGCAGTGCGCTGCTCGGTGAACGACCGCAGGATCTGGTCAACCCGCAGGTGTGGAAAGGCTGAGGCCACGCCTCTGCCGATCTGCAGGCAATGCACGATCACCACCGACTCAGGCCAGTTTGCCGCCGACCACGACGGCAACCGGTCTGACCTTCCTGAACACCAGCACGTTGCCGACCATCACCAGCCCCAGCCCCAGCAGGGCCGCCAGCGTCCACTGGTAGCCTTCGACCCACGTCGAGATGTTCAGCGCCACAATCGGGAACAACACGGTGCAGTAAGCCGCGCGTTCCGGGCCCATGCGTCCTACCAGGGTCAGGTAGGCAGTGAATGCAATCACCGAGCCGGGGATCACCAGGAACAGCAGTGAGCCTACGTAGCGCGTGTTCCATTCAAAGCTGAACGGCGTGCCACTCAGCAGGCAATACATGCCCAGTATCGTCGCACCGTAGAGCATGCCCCACGCATTGGTGGTCAGCGGACGCAGACCGGCTTTCTGCTGCAGGCTCGACAGCATGTTGCCCGCCGAGAAGCACAGCGTGCCCAGCAGGGCCAAGCCCAGCCCGATCAGGGTCTCGCGGCTGGCGCTGTGCCCGGACAGTTCGGGCCAGAACAGACACGCCAACCCAAGCAGGCCCATCGCGCCACCGGCCATGACGTTGCCAGCGATTTTCTGGCGAAAGAACACCCGTGCGTTCAGCGCATTCCACAGCGTCGAGGTCGAGAACACCACCGCGATCAGGCCGCTGGGTATCCACTGGCTGGCCGTGTAGAAGCACATGAAGTTGACGCAGAACAGGCACACGCCCTGCGCCAGACAGATCAACTGGCCACGACGATTGACTGGTTGCAGCCGCTTGCTCAGCAGTAAAAACGCGAACAGCACCAAGGCCGCCAATGCGAAGCGATAGACGATCGATACCGGAATCGCGACATCGCCGAGTTGAAGTTTCAGGGCGATCCAGGTGGTGCCCCAGATCAGCACGGTCAGCAGATAAAGCGAGAGGTTCATGGTGCAGGCTCCTTGATGAGCCATCAGTCTGCGGCGTGCCGGCCTGCCATCGCTTGCACAATCTTGCGCATTTGATTCAAGCGCTACTGGCAGCGGCGTCACCAGCGAGTAGGATACAAATCCTAGAGGAATCGTCATGTCCGCCATTGAATCCATCCAGGTCTTTCAGGCCCTGAACAGTTCACCCAATGCCAATCTGGAGCAGAGCGCGCCGCTGGGCGACGGGCTGGTGGCGGCGTTGTGGAACAATCGGCACGACTCGCAGGAATATCACGCACCGACCCACCATACCCTGTCGTGCTATATCGAGGACGGTACCGGGACCTTTCGCCGCGGAAGACCCGACCAGAAAGGCGCGCCGGGCAAGCTGTGCATCTTGCCTGCCGGTCATGAGTCCGCCTGGGTGGTGAACGGCGAGATCCGTCTGGCGCATCTGTATTTCAGCCCGGAACAGTTTGCGCTGGGCTGCGTCACCCTGCTGGATCGCGAGCCGCGCGAGATGCAGCTGCGGGAAAACACCTTTCTGGAAGACCCCGTACAGGCGGCACGCTTCCGGCAGCTGATTCGCCTGAACTGGGCAGAACCCGGCGAGCGCCTGCTGACCAGCAGCCTGGCGCACGAGATGGTCAGCCATGCGCTGCTCAATCAGGCAGGCCTGCGCGACGGGCTGCGCTTGAAAGGCGGCCTGGCGCCGCATCTGCGCCGACATCTGGTGGACTTCATCGAAATGCATCTCGCCGACCCGCTGAGCGTTGGCCAACTGGCCGGCCTGTGCGCGCTGTCGGAATACCACTTCGCACGCATGTTTCGCGAAAGCTTCGGGTTGCCGCCGCACCAGTACCTGCTGGCGCGGCGCATCGAGCAGGCGCGCCAATTGCTGCGCAGTACCGGCAAGCCACTGGGCGAAATCGCGCTGGCTTGCGGGTTCGCCAGCGCCAGCCATTTCAGCAACCGTTTTCGTCAGGCCACTGGGGCGACACCAGGTGAGTACAGAACGGCTTTAGGCCAATAGCTGACTCACCGCTGCCCATGCTCATCAACCGCCACCCAGCCGCAGTTGCTCTCACCACGCATTACGACACTGGTTCTGGCTTTTGCCGTGCGTTTTTTCGATCCCGGGCGGGAAAAATGAACCGCAATATTAATGATAAATATTCTCATACGCAAAAGAGTCTGCCAGAATCCACGCCACCAATGAGTCCCCGTGGATTGTTTCCCCGTGATGCCCGTCGCCCACTCCGCTCTCAATCACACTGTCGAAGGCCTGTACAGGGCTCACAACGCCTGGCTGACGACCTGGTTGCGGCGCAGGCTCGGCTGCCCGCACAGCGCGGCGGACCTGGCGCAGGACACCTTTATCAAGGTGCTGGGCGCACGCGATACAGCGCAAATCGTCGAGCCGCGAGCCTTTCTGACGACGATTGCCAAGCGTGTGCTGTGCAATCACTACCGGCGTCAGGACCTGGAGCATGCCTACTATCAGGCACTGGCCGAACTGCCGGAGCGCGTGGCGCCTTCGGAAGAAGAGCGGGCGATCATTCTCGAAACCCTGGTCGAACTCGATCAACTGCTGGACGGCCTGCCAGCACTGGTCAAGCGGGCGTTTCTGCTGTCGCAGGTCGACGGCTTGAGCCATGGCCGGATCGCTGCCGAACTGGGTATCTCCATCGCCACGGTCAAGCGTCATCTGCACAAGGCCGCCCTGCGCTGCTATTTCGCCCTATGAATCCGAACAGCGAGTCCCTGAACAAATCCGACATCTCGCCTGCCGTGGCACAGCAGGCCGTTGGCTGGCTGCTGGAAATGCAGGAAGGCACGCTGGATGCCCGCCGTCAGCACGCCTGGCAGCTGTGGCTCAATGGCAACGCCGAGCACCAACGGGCATGGGCGCACATGCAGCGGGTCAACCAGCGCCTGAGTGGACTGTCCTCGCCGCTGGCGCATGCGGCACTCAATGCGCCGAAGTCCGCCAGCCGTCGGCATGCGCTCAAACTGCTATTGCTGCTCGGCGCAGGCTCGGCAGCGGGCTGGAGCCTGCGCGAACAGATTGCCCTGCAACCTTTGCTGGCCGACTACGACAGTGGTGTGGGCGAACAGCGCAAGGTGGCGTTGAGCGACGGCAGTCAGGTGCAGTTGAATACTGCCAGCGCGGTGGATGTGCGTTTTGATGCGCAGCAGCGCCTGATTGAACTGCTGCAGGGCGAAATCCTCATGACGGCCTCGGCGGACACGCGCTCGCTGAACCTGTTGAGCGCGGAAGGCACGGTCAGGGCGTCGACAGGCGCCAGTCGTTTCAACCTGCGTCAGCTGGATGGGCGTACGCAATTGGCCGTGTTTGCCGGAGCCCTTGAAATAGCCCCTGCCGGCAAGAGCGGAGCGGGCTTGATGCTGCGCGCCAGCCAGCAGGTGACGTTCAGCCGCGATGCCTGGGACAAGGTTCGTCCGCTGGACGCAGGCAGTGGTGCCTGGGCGGACGGGATGCTGGTGGCGTCGCGCATGAGGCTGACGGATTTTCTCGCAGAGTTGAGTCGCTACCGCCGCGGTCGTCTGAATTGCGATGCGAGGGTTGCAGGGCTGCTGATTTCCGGCAGCTACCCGCTGGCCGACAGCGAGCGCATCCTCGACATGCTCGAACTCGCCCTCCCGGTACGCGTGCAGCGCTTCACGCGGTATTGGGTGAACGTGCAGGCGCGGGTTTGATCGTGATTGCTCGTTCCCACTCAGCGCGGTAATGCCGTTCGTGACGCTCTGCGTCACACAGCGATTCTGTGGCGTCATTGATGACTATCGTTCCCATGCTCCGCGTGGGAATGCAGTTCGTGACGCTCTGCGTCACACGGCGGTTCTGTGGCGTCAGCGATGACTATCGTTCCCATGCTCCGCGTGGGAATGCAGTTCGTGACGCTCTGCGTCACACGGCGGTTTTTCTTTGTCAGGTAGATTGGGGGTCGGCTCAGGTCACCTTTTCGCCCCTCGGCGACTCACTTTGAGGGACCAAAGTGAGCAAAGTCCTTAGCTCCGTTTCCGGCCCGACTTCGTCGGGTTCCTTCGCCCTGTCACTGATCCGGGGGTCGCCGCAACGCGCCATCCATGGCACGGTGCGGCTAGCCTGGCGTCCTGCCAGGCTACCCCCGGATCAGCGCCAGGACTCAGCCGTCACTTACGTCGCACTCTGCGTCGTCAGTGCCATCGTGGTCGAAAAGCATTTCGATGGTAGTGAACGCGATTTTGACTATCGTCCCCACGCTCCAGCGTGGGAATGCCGTTCGTGACGCTCTGCGTCACACAGCGGTTTGGGGATGTCAGGTAGATTTGCACTGGCCGGCTAAAATTTTTCAAAAAGCGTGAGCCGTTTTTTGATCCTCGCGTGACAGACAGGGAAAGCCTCTCTCAACCTTCCGGTCAAAGGACTCCTGCATGTCAGCCCGCCCTACCCAACTTTCGCCGCTGGTGCGTACATTGCGCCATGTCATTTTCGGCGCCAGCCTCTCGGTCGGCAGCCTGTCGATGGCGCAGGCCGCCGAGGTCGCACCCAAGGTGTATCACATTGCGCCGAGCGAGCTTGAAGCGGCGTTGAACCAGTTCGGTCGTGAGTCTGGCGTGCTGATTTCCTATGGTTCGCAGATCACCAGCGGCCTGAAAAGCCGTGGCCTGGAAGGTCAGTACACGCCCGAGCAGGGCCTGAATGCCTTGCTCGAAGGCACCGGCCTGCAGGCCATGGCCGATGGCAATAACGGCTTTACCCTGCAACCGGCCAATACCGCTGGCGCGCCGATCGAACTGGGTGTCTCTACGGTGGTCGGTGACTGGCTGGGCGCTGCGCAGCAAACCAACGTTTTCGAGCATCCGGGCGCGCGTGACGTGATTCGTCGTGAGGAATTCGAGCGGGTCGGTGCGACATCGGCGCGTGAAGTGCTCAATCGCATTCCGGGCGTCAATGCGCCGGACAACAACGGCACCGGCAGCCATGACATGGCGCTGAACTTCGGCATTCGCGGCCTCAATCCACGCCTGGCGTCGCGCTCTACCGTGCTGATGGACGGTATCCCGGTGCCGTTCGCGCCCTATGGCCAGCCGCAACTGTCGTTTGCGCCGATCAGCATGGGCAACATGGACGCAGTCGATGTGGTACGTGGCGGTGGCGCAGTGCGTTACGGTCCGCAGAACGTGGGTGGCATCGTCAACTTCGTGACCCGCGCGATCCCCGACGCCCCCACTCTCAAGGGCGGCATACAAACCGAGACCAGCCCGTCGTCCAGCCACGACGGCTTCAAGACCACCGGCAACCTGCTGGCAGGCGGTACCGCGGACAACGGCCTGGGCGGCGCGATTCTGTATTCCGGCGTGCGCGGCGGCGACTGGCGCGAGCACAGCGACACCGAAATCGACGACCTGATTCTCAAGGGCAAATACCAGATCGACGACGCCAACAGCCTCAACGCCATGGCGCAGTACTACGATGGCGAAGCACAGATGCCTGGAGGCCTCAGCGTCGCGGACTACGATGCCGACCCGTACCAGTCGACACGCCTGAAGGACAAGTTCTGGGGCCGTCGCACCCTGTTCAACTTCGGCTATCGCTATGAGCAGGACGCGCGCGTCTTCACCGCCAACACGTTCTTCACCAAGACCTTGCGCAGCGGCTATCTGGATCAGGGCAGCTTCGTTTCCCTGTCGCCCCGCGAATACTGGGTGCGCGGCCTGGAAACACGCTTCTCGCAAGGCTTTGCGCTGGGCGAGACCTGGCATGAAGTCGGCGTTGGCTACCGCTACGTCAACGAGGCCGGTCATGAGTTGCGCTATCGCGAACCGGTGACGGGCGAGCTGCCAACCACCGCCAGTCGCAACGACCGCGACACACGCGGCGCGACCGAAGCGCATGCGTTCTACATCGACGACCGCATCGATATCGGCAAGTGGACCATCACGCCGGGCATTCGCTACGAGATGATCGACACCGCGCAGAACAACAACCTGACCAACGCCCGCTACCAGGGCGACTACAGCACCGCACTGCCCGCGTTGAACGTGCTTTACCACCTGACCGACACCTGGAACCTGTACGCCAACACCGAAGGCTCGTTCGGCAGTGTGCAGTACAGCCAGATGCCCAACCGCGTCACCGGCGATGAAGTCAAACCGGAAAAAGCCCGCACCTGGGAACTGGGCACACGCTACGACAACGGCAACCTGCGGGCCGAGATCGGCGCGTTCCTGATCAATTTCGACAACCAGTACGACAGCAACCAGACCAATGACACGGTGATCGCACGCGGCGAGACGCGTCATCAGGGCATCGAGACCAGCGTCAACTATGCGCTGGAGGGCCTGAGCCCGGTGCTGGCCGGCTACGATGTCTACGCGACCTACGCCTTCGTCGACGCCACGATTCGCGAAGACGGCCCGAACAAGGGCAATCGCGTGCCGTTCTCGTCAAAGCACAAGGGAACCATGGGCGTCAGCTACACCGAAGGGCCGTGGAAGCTCAATTTCGACAGCGCCTTCCAGAGCGACCAGTTTGCCGACAACGCCAATACCTCGGCTGAAAGCGCCGACGGCAGCACCGGCAAGATCCCTGGGTACATGCTGTTCAGCACCCGCGCCAACTACGACTTCGGCCCGCAATTGTCTGACCTCAACGTTGCGGTCGGGATGAAGAACATCTTCAACCGCCAGTACTACACCCGCTCGTTCGACGACAACAACCGCGGCAAATACGTCGGCGAACCACGCACGGTGTACGTACAGACGTCGGTCGCGTTCTAGTTTCGGACGCCAGAGCGCGAGAGCAGTGTTCTTCCGGACACCTCTCGTTCCTCACTATCCGCGTGGGAATGCCGTTCTGGACGCTCTGCGTCCGCTGCTGATTCGTAACCTCGCGCCAGGGAAGCAATTTTTTGCTGCGAAATATTTCTTACACATTGGGGTTGAATTGTCAGGCGATTGCCGCCAACACTGTGAATGAGCGCAAACGAAAACGATTCCGACAGGAATCATGCAGTCCAGCCTCGCACGAGCAAGCCCTAATAAGGATTAACTATGCAAATCCAGGTCAATAGCGATAATCACATCGAAAGCAGTATCCGACTGGAGGAGTGGGTTCGTACCACCGTTGAAAGCACGCTCGAACACTACGATGAAAACCTGACCCGCGTGGAAGTCCACATCCGCGATGAAAACGGCGACAAGCCTGGCCCACACGACATCAAGTGCCAGATGGAAGCTCGCCCCAAAGGACACCAACCCATTTCTGTTTCCCACAAGGCCGATACGGTAGATCAGGCTGTGGATGGCGCTGCTGTAAAACTCGATCACGCCCTCGAGCATCTGTTTGGCAAACTGCGCGGCAAACGAGGCGCCGCACCGACCATCGCCGAACAGGATGAAGATCCGGTCAGCCCGGACGCGCTGCTCGAAGAAGAATTTCTGGAAAAAGAGCAGGAGAAAGAAGCCGCTCGTCTGACCTGATGTTCCACTGACACGTTTTGCAAAAAAAGGGCGAACCGGCAACGGTTCGCCCTTTTTGTTCGCCATAGGCCGGCAAGCGCAGTGCACACCGACAGCGTGGCCGACACACGTCTGTATGCCCCAATCGGTGCGCACCACAAAAGGTCGCTGCACAGCTTTGGCCACCCTGATCCACCGCTCGCCTTGCAGCCGTTTCGATCGCCGGTTGCCGTCCATCGAATTTAACACGCCGCACCAGGCGCCCGTCGAGCGGCACCGCAAAGCCATCGGCGAGCAAAAAAAGCACGCCGCTCACCTCTGTGAGTGTGCTGGTCAGCCATGCATGCCCACAAGCGCTCAATATGCATCTCGCCGTTCCGCAGCACCGCGCTCAACACCGGAACCTGAACAGCACGCGAGGACGGTTTCGACCCCGTCGTTACGAATCTCTGGCGTCAAGAATCGGTTGTCCGAGTGTCAGACAATCACTCGAAAAAACCCTGCAAAACGTCATTCGCGAGACAACCAGATCATGTCCGGGACGCACCCCCGGCACGTTTTGGAGAGCGCTTTTTTCAACCGGACTGACTGGCTTGTCTTGCCGCAAAGCAAGCCAGAAAGCGGCTGCGCAGCACTCCCGCTCGGCAGCTTTTAGCGTATCGCCCCGGCAATATGGCCCGAACCATGCAAAGCCCTGTACTACGCACCACGAGGCAGGCCATCAGGACGGCCACTTCCTGGCGCTGACTCACGTCGAGAGTGCGTCAAAGCGTCTTAAACGAACCTGTCATTAACGCGAAAGACGACAGCAAAACGGTCAGCAGCAGGCGCAGGAGTAACGCAACCGCTGATCAGTCGTCGAGAACCAAAAGGACTACGACCCGGTCAACTTATGCAGACCATTGAGCAGGTGAATGATATGGACAATCCTTTTCAAATGATCACGGACACGTTTCACCCCGACTATCGGGTGAATCTGAGCATTCAAGGGCTGGACGGCAGCATCATGCTGACCTTGTCCAACGAATGCGGCGTCGTTGCCAAGCGCTTGATCAGCGCCGCCCAACGCAATGACCCACAACGCCTGCGCAAGCTGATAGAAAGCGTGCAATTTGGCATCGCCATCGAACGTGGCGACAGCGCAATCAAGATCCTTGCGGCGTTGACCGACGGCGCGACCCTGAAAAAGACACCTGCCCCGGCCAATGGTCCATGGCCGCAGAGTCAGGCAACGGTGAATGCCGGAGCTTGATGGACACCTGCCCTTCCCCTCTGTGCAGCGCCGTTAATGGCGCTGCACAGAGCCAGAATATGTTGATACCACGCCATCGTCTCCAGACGGCTTGAATGACCTCCTCCCCTCGTAAGACCGGCCTTTAGCTATCATTCCCCCCTCCCTCCTCTTCAGCAAAAGTACAGATACATCCTGCTACAACAATCCTTGCGCAGAAACATTCGAGCGACTGGGCACTGAGTTCAGCGCCACTGCACCTGCGGGTTATTCCGAGGAGGCAACATGTATTTACGTTATGGGGTATTGATCGCATCACTTGCGATCGCGTCAGGCTGTGTCGAGGAGCGTGTAGTCCATGAACGACCGCACGTCCATCATGAATACGTCGAAGAAGTGATCGCGCCGCAACCGCCACCCGAACGCGTCGTCGAGGTGGAACCGGCCCCTCGCCCAGGCTATGTATGGGCACGCGGTTACTGGCACTGGAACGGCCAGCGTTTCGTGCCGGTGCATGGCCACTGGGAAGCCGAGCGACCCGGCTATCACTATGTGCATCCGCACTGGGAAAGCGCTGGTGATGGCTGGCACTGGCGTGCCGGGGTCTGGCTGAACTGATTGCCTTCTTCTATAAGCAGCGTGCTGGCGGCATCTTGCACAGATGCCGCCATTGCCTCGATCAGATTTCGCCCTTCTCTTCCGTCACCGCGCCTTTGACGGTGCTGGACGAGTCGGGAATCTTCGCTGAAGGGTATTTGTAAGACGCATAGCGCACCACCAGAATCGCAAACGCCAGCAACAGAATGCCGCCACACAGGTAGATGATGCCGATATCCGGTGGGTTGTGGTGGGACACGTCGGAAATCAGCAGCCGCGTCAGTGCAGTGATCGCCACATAGATGAGGAAGCGCACGGGCATGTGGTTGGTCTTGAAATAAATCCCGGTCATCGCCCCCAGCTCGAGATAGATGAACAGCAGCAGGATGTCATCGACCGTGACGTTGCCTTTCTCGACCATCCCCAGGAATGCAACCACTGACGCCCATGCCGTGATCGCGCCGATCGCGAACAGGGCGAGAAAGTGGAAGCTCTCCACACACAGGTTGCCCAGCGACTCGGCCTGCGCATGCACGCGGTGTCTTATCTTTACTGCCCATTTGTTTCCCATGAAGCGCTACCTCTGAACCTTCGTTTATGCCGACCGGATGATGCCGGGTACGCGTGACACTGTTGTGGCCTGCTTTTTAAAGCAGGAACAGGGCCATAGGCTATGGTTGAGAGCGCGGCGGGTTGTCGCAAGGCACATTTGCAGCGCAAAAAAGATGCGTAAACGCCACTATTCAGGCAGGGCTTGATTGGCACATGGCTTTTACTGTATAAAAACACAGTAATCGAGAAATCGCTTTCGCTGTTGCGTCGCAGGCCAGCTTCCCTAAAGGCTTTCACGCAGTGCCCCGCTACACCTGACCGGCGCGCTGGTCATGCACGATCAATGCTTTGCATACCCGCTGGTCAGAGCACAAAGCGCTGAACGTCCGGGTCTAGCCCTTTCAACACTGGATAAGACGACGAGGCCAAAATGGCTGTTGAAACCCTTTACCGCAGTACCCGCGATCTGGAGACTACTTTCGTGGACCGTAAACTCGCCGATGCGCACGACCAAATGCTCGAGCTGGCCGAGCTTCTCACCGACGTCCTGATCAAGAACGTGCCGGGGATCTCGGAGAAGCATGCAGAGGACGCGAGCATTTACATGGCCAAGAATCGCGCCGTGTTCGCAGCGGCGTTCAAGAACAACGCGAGCGCACTCAGCGAACTGTCGGAGCCGGCCGAGGCGAAAGACTGATTCCGTTGTGGGCTGCGACTCCCCTCGTTGCGAGGGGGTCGCCAATCATTCTCATTTAATGGCTGGGCAATCACCCGTATTGCTGCTACAACTCAATACTGTATATACCGCACAACTTGAACAGTATCTAAGCCAACTCCTAACCTCCCGCTTGCCCGTCAGCGTGTCAAACTCGATACCTAATCAAAGTTCCCGACCGTCATTATATCAGCGTCATTTTTGTGAACCCCTTCTCTCTTCCTGTCATTAAACAGGCGTCAGGATTCTGCTGTAGTGACGCACGCCCCAGCGCGACTGCCTTTGTTGAAACTTTTTGCCATCATCCATAACTACCGCTGGAAATCCGGCATTCAAAACAGCTGGAAAAGTGTTGCAAAAACCCCATGAACCCCCCGTATTCATTGGCCAAAACGCTATTTCTCAAAAAATTTAACCCTGTACTGACCGTGGTGAAATTCCAAAGTTCCTGGCCATTGTTACTTTGAAAAATACTTAATAAACGTTTTGCTTTATTACCTTGTTCTGTTAATAATCCCGACAACTCCGGGTAACAAGGCATATTGCTACATTCACACTGAAGTGAACATCGAGCCACAAACTCCGATCTTTCCGCCCGAGAAACTCATCAACTCGCAAGCTGACCACGCTGCTCTCAGTCTGGTTTTTGCTGCCGTGCGACGCGCTCAGGGCGCGGGAGGAAATAATGGCTGGTCTGCACCCCAGAATGAAGGTCCTTTCCATTTTCGGTACTCGTCCGGAGGCCATCAAAATGGCTCCTCTGGTCAGAGCACTGGCTGCAGAGCCGGGTATCGACTCAAGAATCTGCATTACCGGGCAGCATCAAAGCATGCTGCAACAGGTGCTGGACATGTTCGAGCTCAAAGCCGACTACAGCCTTGATGTGATGCGCCCGGATCAGACGCTGAACTCGCTGACCGCTGCGCTTTACGCGGCGATCGACCCGATTCTGGACGAGATGAAACCGGACAGGGTGCTGGTTCACGGCGACACCACATCAGCAATGGTGGCGGCCATGTCGGCCTTTCATCGCCGGATCCCCATCGGCCACGTCGAAGCAGGTCTGCGCACCGGTGACATCCGTCAGCCATGGCCTGAAGAGATGAACCGTCGTTGCATCGATCTGATTTCCGATCACCTGTTCGCCCCCACCGCCGAGTCGCGCCGCAACGTGCTGGGCGAGCGCCTGCAGGGTATCTCGTTCGTAACCGGCAACACCGTGATCGACGCCCTGCACCTGACGGCACAGCGAATCGACAGCAACCGCCAACTGCGCCATGCACTTGATCGCCAGTTTTCGTTCCTGGTGCCCGAGCGCCGGGTGTTGGTGGTGACCGGGCATCGTCGCGAGAACTTCGGCGACGGCTTCCTGAACATCTGCAAGGCGCTGGGCGAACTGGCCAGACGCGATGACATACAGATCGTTTACCCGGTGCACCTGAATCCCAATGTACTTGGGCCGGTGACCGAGCACCTGGGCGATCTGCCCAACGTGCACCTGATCAAGCCGCTGGACTACCTGTCGTTCGTGCGCCTGATGCAACGCGCTCACGTCATCCTCACCGATTCCGGTGGCGTGCAGGAAGAAGCGCCGTCGCTGGGCAAACCGGTATTGGTCATGCGCGATGTCACCGAGCGCCCGGAAGCGGTCGCGGCAGGCACTGTGCGCCTGGTGGGCACCGAGACGGACGCCATCATTCGCGGTGTGAACGCCCTGTTTGACGATGATGCGCTGTGGCAGAACGCCTCCCGTGCAGCCAACCCCTATGGCGACGGCAAAGCCAGTTCACGGATCGTCGATGCCCTGATGGGCCGTCCGGTGGATGAGTTTGTCGCCGAGCTGCCGCGTCAGCGCCAGGACCCGGTGGACAGACACCTGGATACACGAATCAAGCCCCAGCAGGAACATGCAGAGTTGCGCTCGATGGCCAGTTAGCCAAAAGGCCGCGCAGGTAGCGCAAACGAACCCCAAAAAACTCCGCAGGAAGCAGTCCGCAAACGATACGGGCACCCGGTTCAGACCGAGTGCCCGAAAAACGTTGTAGCAGACCGGCAGCCTGTATCAAGACCCAATGGCCTTGAGCCTTTACCGAGATCTGCACGATGAAATCTTCCGTTGCCGTAAACATGGGCGCGTTTGGCGTACTTGCCTGCGGGATGAGCCTGCTGGCGCTGATGCCTGCATTCGCCCTGGCTGCCGAAAGCCCGCTGACCCAAGCGATCAACCGAATCACTGCCGACAATCGCCAGGAGCGCGTGATCGAGTTGAGGGAGCTGGGTATCGATCGCCCGATCATCCTCAATGCCTCCGATGCCCGCCGCGAGCTGTATCTGCCGGTGCCTGCCAATGTGCCGTTGACCGAGGCCACGCTGAATTTCGATGCCAGCTACCTGAACGGCGAGGCCGGCCGCAACACGCTGCTGCTGTCGCTGGATGGTTATCCGGTACGTGCGCTGGGCCTCAATGAAGAACAGGGCAACGCCAGTGCGACGCTGGGCGTCGACAAGGCAGCGCGGGAAAGCGGTTCGGTACGGCTGGGGATTGCCTGGTCGTCGGTGATCTCGAAAGCGCTCTGCGAGGATGAACGCGCGATCGGCAACGTGTTGCGCATCGATCCGCACACACGCCTCACTTACAGCTATGACGCCAGCCAGTTGCAGGACGTCGGCGCGGTATGGAACGCACTGCCCGGCAAACCCGGCCTGCTGGTCGCACCCGGCACATTGTCGAACGCCAGCTACGATGCCGCCTGGCGTCTGGGCGTAGCGCTGGAGCGCATCGGCAAGCAGGCACGCATCCTGCCGTTCCCTGCGGTGCAGGACAGCGTAGACCTGAGCGGCCTGACTATTCCGGCGGAACTCAAGCAGATTCCGGCGTTTGCAGGGCTCGAAGGCAAGGGCCAGTACACCCTGCGCGACCCGGCGGAAATCGGTGCATTGCTGATGCTCGGCCAGACACCTGCATTGCAGGCCGACCTGGCGATCAGCGATCCGCAGTTGCTCAAGGCTATCGACGACGCCATGGACGCTCTCCAGGCGCAGGTGCAGGGTCTGGATGCTTCGGCGGCCAGTGCATTGGCCCAGTGGCGCGAGCGTCACATCAAGAAGCCGCTTGCCAACAGCGCCGGGGATGACGTGAGTCTGGCCCTGCTGGGCAATCGCGCGCTGCTGATGATCAAGCCGGAGTCGGCCAACAAGGCCATCGGCCTGTTCAGCTCGGCGTGGAATAAACTGGCGCGCAATCGCCAGCTGACCATTGGCGAAGAAGCCGCCATGCCTCTGAGCGAAGACGGTCGTGTCGCACTGACCCGTCTGGGCGGCAAGCCCGGCACGGTGGACGTGCTGGCAAAAACCGACTGGAGCGCCTCGTTCCCGCTGGGCAGCGTTGCCTATGACGGTCGCGTACCGGTGACTGCGATGATCGATATCGCTGCCGCCCCCGGTGCATCGGGTACCCCGCCGGTTGCCACGTTGTTCCTCAACGATTACCTGATCGGTGCGATGCAACTGACTCCCGATGGCAAGAAAGAGCGCATCGAAGCCCGCATTCCGCAATACGCACTGGCGGCGCAGAACGTCCTGCGCGTGTCCTTCCAGCGTCAGCCGGTCAGCAACCAGTGCCTGGAAACGCCGCAGGCGTTCCCGATCTCGGTACTGCCAACCAGCCACATCGTGCTGGACAAGGTCACGCCTGACGAAAACTTCTCGGGCATGGCGGCACGCTTCGCCACCGATACGCAGATCATGGTGCCCAAGGGCTACCTTGAGCACCCGACCAGCAGCCTGCCGCAAGTCATCCGTATCGCCAGCGCCTCCGGCGTCTCGCCTTTGCGCGCACAGCTCAGCGTCAGCGACGACGCCAGCGTCGCCGTGACACCGGCCAAGTCTTTCCTGGCCTTCGAACTGCCCGTCAAGGACGGCGCCGAGTCGGTCAAGGCCAGCAACGACGGACACCTGCTGATCAACCACAAAGAGCAGACGCTGCTCGACCTCAAGTCGCTCAACCACCTGGCTTCGCTGCAAGTGATCGAAGCCGGCGGCCAGCACGGCATGGTCTATCGCTCGCTGGGCGGTCAGGCTCCTGTGTTCGAACGTCCGCTACTGCTGGAACGTGGCAACGCCGCGCTGCTGGCTGACAGCGGCCCGATCGCCACCTTCGACGCCAAGGACCCGACCGGCAGCCAGATGATCGAGGAGGAGGAAAGCACCGGCATCGAGGCCTGGCGCAAACCATCACTGCTGTGGCTGATCCCGGCCGGCATCGTACTTTTTCTCATTCTGTTGCTGGCTGGCCGTAGCGCCCGTCGCAATCGCTCGTAACAGGCCGCCGCAATGACGTCGCTCTATTGGCCTTACTGGCTGGCCCATTACTACAGCGTGCTGGAAGTCGCGACGATCGTTGTCGGGCTAATCATCCTGGTATCGAGTATCGATGACCTGTTCATCGATATCTGGTACTGGTCGCGCCGGCTGTACCGCAAGTTCACCGCCGAACGTCGCTACCGGCCACTGACTGCCGAGCAGTTGACTGCCCGTGACGAGCAGCCGCTGGCAATCATGGTCCCGGCCTGGCTGGAATACGACGTCATCGCGCCGATGATCGAAAACATGGTGTCGACGCTCGACTATCAGAACTACGTGGTGTTCGTCGGCACTTACATCAACGACCAGCGCACCATCGATGAAGTGGAGCGCATGCGTCGCCGCTACAAGCAGTTGCACCGTGTGGAGGTGCCGCACGCCGGCCCGACCTGCAAGGCCGACTGCCTGAACTGGGTGATCCAGGCGATTTTCCTGTACGAGAAGACCCACGCCGTACAGTTCGCCGGGACTATCCTGCACGACAGCGAAGACGTGCTGCACCCGCTTGAACTGCGCCTGTTCAATTACCTGTTGCCGCGCAAGGACATGATCCAGTTGCCGGTCGTGTCGCTGGAACGCAACTGGTACGAATGGGTAGCCGGCACCTACATGGACGAGTTCGCCGAATGGCACGGCAAGGACCTGGTGGTACGCGAAAGCATGACTGACACCGTGCCTTCGGCCGGTGTCGGCACTTGCTTCTCGCGACGTGCGCTGATGGTGCTGGCGGATGAAAACCAGAACCAGCCGTTCAATACCGAAAGCCTGACCGAGGACTACGACGTCGGCGCGCGACTGGCGAAGTACGGCATGCAGGCGATCTTCGTACGCTTCCCGGTGCAATTTCGGGTGCTGCGCAAATCGTGGTTCCGCAAGCCTTACGAATCGACGCTGGAAATGCCGCTGTGCGTGCGCGAATTCTTCCCGGACACCTTCCGCACTGCCTTTCGCCAGAAAGCGCGCTGGACGCTGGGTATCGGCTTGCAAGGCTGGGAGCAAATGGGCTGGACCGGCTCGCTGGCAAACCGTTACCTGCTGTTTCGCGACCGCAAGGGTGTGGTGACATCGTTTATCAGCATCATTGCCTACCTGATCCTCATCCAGCTGCTGGCACTGATCGTTCTGCGCTCCAGCGGGCTGTGGAATACCAGCTTCCCGACACCGTTTGAAACCACCGGACTGATTCAGTATCTGCTGGTGGCCAACGGCATCGCACTGCTGTGGCGGATCCTGCATCGCTGCTACTTCACCACCGTGCTTTACGGCTGGCAGCACGGTTTGCTGTCGATACCGCGCATGGTGGTCGGCAACTTCGTCAACTTCATGGCTGCGGCTCGGGCCTGGCGGATGTTTCTGGTGGGCAAGGTGCTCAACCGCAAGCTGGTCTGGGACAAGACCATGCACGACTTCCCGTCTTCCGACCTGATTGCCGTCGCGCCCCGCCGTCTGGGCAGCGTGCTGTTGTCCTGGCAAGCCATCAACGACGAAAAACTGCAGACCGCACTGACTGAACAGCAAACCCGTCAGGTGCCCCTGGGCAGGATTTTGCTTAGCCACGGCTGGCTCGACGATGAAACCCTGGCTGAGGCCATCGCCTTCCAGAATGACCTGCCGCGGGTGTTCGACATCGCCAGCAAGCGTGCCGACAACAGTGTGCTGGCGGATGAGTTCTGCCTGCGCTGGCGTGTCGTGCCGTTGCAAATGAATGCGCTGGGCCGCCAGGAAATCGCAGTGGCCAGCCCGCTGCCGCCTGACGGTCTGCAGCAGATTAGCGAACAGCTGGGTGCCGAGCCGGTGCAGTTGATTGCCCGTGAAAGCGACATCGTCGCGCAGTTGCGTCAGCTTCAGGTGGTCGAGGGTCAGCCGCTTCCAGCCAGAGCGCCACTGCTGGGCGATCTGCTGATCGAGCAAGGCCTGCTGGACCGCGAAGTGTTCCAGAAAGCCATGCTCGGCTACCGCCCGCATGTGCATGGCCGGATCGGCGACTACCTGGTCGACATTGGCGTGCTGCCCAGAGAAACCATCGAACAGGCTGTGGCACGTCAGCACAACCATTACCGATCTGACGATCAAACGGAGCAGCCACTATGAAGCGCCCCTTCATCCTGTCGCTGCTGGTGACCGGCCTGAGTCTTTCTTCGCCGTTCAGCCAGGCAGAAACCCTGCCTTTGCCGTTGACCGGCCCGGCGTATGCCATCGCCAACGAAGCCTACATGGCCTACAACCGCAAGGATTACGACCTGGCCATCGCCAAAGCGAACGAAGCGTTGCGTCAGCGCGGTGACGCTCAGCAGTTGCGTGACCTCATTACGTTGGCCGAACGCGACAAGTACCGCCGCGATCATCCGCAACGCGCTTACAAGACACGTCCGCAACCTGGCTATCTGGAAGGCAATCAGGCGCTGCGCGCCTACGCCAACCGCGACTACGACGGCTCGGCCAGTCATGCGCGCAAGGCCATTGCCCAGGCACCGAAGAACCTCGATTACCGCATGATGCTGATCGAGGCGCTGCAACGTCAGCAGCATCTGGATGAAGCACAGGCAGCGATCAACGATGCCGAGCAGGCACTGGGGCCGCAACAGGTGCTGACGCGTCGTCGGCAGGCGATTCAGGAGCAGGTGGCGGTCAACAAGGCGGCCACCGGCTACAAGGCACTGGCTCGCGGAGATAACGACACCGCGGTCAGCGAGGCGCGGGAGGCTGTCCGCAGTTTCCCAAAGCAGATGGCCTACCGGAAATTACTGGTCAGCGCCCTGATTGCCCAAGGGCAGTATGCCGAAGCGCGCTCTGCGGCCACCGAAGCGCTGGCGCTGAATGGCAACGACGCCACCCTGCTCGTCCAGCGCGGACAAATGCGTCAGCGCCTGGGCGATCAGGACGGTGCGCGTCAGGACTTCGCCCAGGCCATGGCGGTAGGCAACCTGCCACTGCGTGAACAGGCCTCGTTGTATGCCGCCATGGGCCAGCCGAGTGAGGCGCTGCAACGTCTGCAGAAAGCACGCGACGCGGGCGAACTGCAACCCGGCGATGAAGTGCAGATAGCCTATTTCCTCAGCCAGGCGGGCGATGATCAGGGCGCGCTGGATACGTTCAAGCGTGTTGACCGTCAGTCCGGCCTCAAGCCCCGCGAAGTGCAGGATGCCGCTTACAGCGCGATGCGCACGTCGAACGATGCGCAGGCCATCGCCTACTTCAAGCGCGTGCTCGATTACCAGCAGACCGGCGATCTGCAGATGCCCGCGGAACAGGTGTTCGATACGCGACGTGCCGTTTCTGATCTGTCCCGTGAATGGGGCCTGACCAACACCACGACTTATCGGGGCGCCAGCACCAGCAGCGGCCTGAGCGGCGCACCCGGCGGCAGCAATGACAGCGTGCAGAACAGCACCGAAGTGTTCTGGCGACCCTTCGGTTACCGCAATGCGCGCTTCGTCGAGCTTTACGGACGCGTCACCGACACGCTGTGGAGCAAGGAAGGCGACTCCGACACAGGCGCGGACGCTTTGCAGGGCGCGCTCGGTATCCGGGTCAAGCCGTTCAGCGCAGTCAACGTGATCGGTGCCTTCGAACGCACCTTTCCGCTAGGCAACTCGAACGCCGACGGCGACTGGCTGGTGCGCCTGGGCTACGGCTCGAGCATCGGCACCGACCTGCGCGTCGATGTACCGAGCTGGTGGACGTCGCAGCTGTACGCTGAAGGCGGGCGCTATCTGCAGGACAAGCGCAACTATTTCAACAGCGAGTGGCAGGTCGGACGCAGCTTCCGTCTGGACAGCATCAGCCCGCGGCTGGTGGTGTTTCCCCATGTGGTCGCCGCAGTGGACTACGATTCGAAGATGCGCAGTGAGGTCGACAGTCTCGGCCGTAGCAGCACATCATCGGGTAATGCTGGCGGGCTTGGTGTCGGTACGGGCGTGCGTTACTGGTTCCGCGAGGATAAGTACAAGGCGCCGCAGTCGTATGTCGACTTCTCCGTGCAGTATCGCGAGAAAGTGTTTGGCGATGACCGCGCAGAAGGCGTTTTCGCACGCATGACGTTCTCGTGGTGACCTGCGCCCGTCACCCATCAGGGAGTAATGTTTGAAGGCTCTGGCCGCACTGCTGCGACAGGCAACATTGATCAAGACCTCGGTGGCCGCCCTGCTGGTGGGGGCGATCGCCTTCGGCACCAGCGAGCTGTATCTGCTGATCCAGCCCAAGGGCCCGGGCGTGGTCGGCATCGTCTGGCAACCGGATAACGCAACCGTAGGCATAAGCGGCAACTGGGACAGGCTCGGCGCACGGCAATTGCTCGTGCAGTGGACGGCGGTCGATGATCAGGCGTTCATACCGGGCACGCCGATGGCCAGTGTGCCCGTGTTGCCGGACTGGACACGCATCGGCAAGGAGCCGTGGGCGCAGGAGGTGATCCTCGGGCTGGCCGGGTACTTCAGCGAAGCCCGCTCACGGGACAATATCGAGCAACTGGCGGTGCTTTCGGCGCAATTGGCCAAGGTGAAAACGCCGCTCAATGTCACCGGCTGGTACTTCCCCGCCGAGGTCGATCCCAGCTGGAGTCGGGCCAAGGAGTTACCCGCACTGTTGGCGAAACTGCCCAGACCGTTATGGATCAGCGTCTACGATGGCGGCAATATCGGGCCCGCCGCCACGGCAGACTGGCTGAAAACCTGGCTGCCGGACGATATCGGCGTGTTCTTTCAGGATGGTGTGGGTGTTTATGCCCGCACCGCCCCGGTTGCCCGAACCTATGCCGATGCCTTGCGCAACAGGCTGGGCAAGAATCGCGTAAGAATCATCGTCGAAGCCTTTCGTCCGCAGGTAGGCGGCGGCTTCCGCCCGGCAACGGCGGCCGAACTGAAACCGCAGATCGCCGCATTCGATGGCTATCCGCTGTATCTGTTCGACGGTCCGCACTATGTGACACCCGACCTGATAGAAGCTCTGAACAAGTAGAAACAAGTGGCGCTGGACGAAATTCGCGCACAGGGCTACAAAGAGTCTTCGTACTGGATTTCGAGCCGCACGGAGTGGTCAATGACGCCACGTCAGCATTGCCTGGCCTGCCTGCAACAGACACCGCCCGCGGTGTTTGAAGCTGCGTTATGGGTGTCGAGCGAACATGACGCGCACTTCGCCTGGCATGAGGTGATGAGCGAAATGGACCAGTTGCAGCGCCAGATAAATTCAGCGCTGCCTGTCCTGCCTGCGCCTGAACTTGCCCAGCCGCTGTTGCGGCATCTCAACGCCCTGGGTTTTCAGCAGGATGACTGGAACCCTCCCAAACCCGACTCGGCCCTTTTGCACAAGATCGTGCGGCAGCGTCGAGGCCAGCCACTGGGGCTGGCAATGATCGCGCTGGAGATCGCACGACGCCTGGATATCGCACTGGAAGGCGTTAACTTCCCGGGTCACTTCCTGCTGCGCGTGCCGGGTGCCGATCACCTGCTCGACCCCTGCAGCGGGCGCAGGCTCTATCCCGCCGATTGCCGCGAGCTGTTGATCCGGCAGTTCGGCCCGACCATGCAGCTGCGCGCCGAACATATGACACGCGCCACCCCGACCAGCATGCTGCAACGGTTGTCGCGCAACCTGCGGCACCTGCACCAGATCAACGATAATGTCCTCGCGGCGCTCAAGGATGCCGACCGCATCGTCGAACTGGGCCAGGCCACCAGCAGCGATCACCTGGCTCGCGCCAGTCTGTATCAGTTTCTTGAATGCCCGCAGGCCGAACGTTTCGATCTGGAGCGCGCGCTGTTGCTCAGTGAAGACCCACTGCAAAGACTCCAGCTTGCCGAGCGCCTGAGCCATTTATCGGTAAACCACCGCGTTCATTGAGCATCCTGCTCATTCGCGGCGAATTGTTACCTGCCGGGTAATGCTGCATATCCTGCGCGGGGATTTTTCAGACGCGTGATGGCGGTTAACCTGCGCGCGTTAAATCGACGTGGATTTGCAAGCTCCCTTGATCCTGCGTTTTGTTTGGCCGCCGTGCAGGTCTCTGCGCAGCGGCCTTTTTTATTGCCTGCAGGTTTAACGCCTTCAGCCTTCATGCGTGCTGCGTGCCTCAGCCCTTGGCATTCGGCGTTTTTTTGATCAGCCCCTTGCTTTCCATGTCCTTGATCTTGCGCATCTCGTAACTGTCACCCGACTCGGCAAACACCTGAAGATTCTGCAGGATATGGATGGTCTTGATGTAATCAGGCAAGAGCGCGTTGGCGTATGGATCGCCGCTCAGCGCTTTCTCTTTCATGTCGATGATCCGACTGGCAAAAAACTCCAGCGCATTGATTTCCTTGCTGGGGTCGACCAGTTTGCCTTTCTTGTCGAACTCGTCGCCTGCGCGACTCATCAACTCAGCGGTGTGATTATCGATCATGCCGAACTTGTACAGGATCATCCCCGCTCTGTTGAGATCCTTGGGGCTTATCTGTTCAGGATTGAAGCCCTTGAACAGCGGTTTCATCTTGCGTTTTTCCATCGCCAGGGAATTGAGCGCAATCGAATTTTCGCCCACCTCCTGAAGCACCTGGGTCACCTGTGCCGCAGCTTTCTTGACCTTGACGCGTTCAGGAGGCGCCGCGACGTTTACCGGCGGAAAGTCGCCCCATATTGATTTGGCCATGTGTCACTCCAGATATGAATGTGTTCGAACTTCATATCGGGGCCAGCACGGCATGATTGATAGGCGTGCAAAAATCCATACCTGCCCTACAGTGCCACAAGACAGCACTTACATAACTCGGTGAAACTTCTCACACATAATCAAGCCGTCAGCGTGAATAAGCGCGCACGCGCAACCGATAACCGCGGTCTTGCAGCAACTGCCAGAGGCTGTTTATTTAACGTACTTCTGCAGGTTGGCCATCATTTCCTTCAGCGCCTCGCCAGTGTCGGCAGGGTGCGCTGCGTTGGCGAAATCACCCATCGCCTGCCACTGCGCCGCGACGTCTTCCGGGCTGAAGCCTGCCTGCGGGTCGAAACAGGCTCCCTGACTGCGCTGCCAGCGGACCTTGCCGATCCAGCCACCGCCCACTTCGAACAGCTCGCCACTGCTCTGGCATTGTGCGCTGCACAGGTACACCACCAGCGGGCTGACCAGCTCGGGCTTGAGCAGCTCGAAGACATTGGCGGGAATCAGCCCCTCGGTCATGCGTGTACCGCCCGTCGGCGCTATGGCGTTGACGAAGATGCGGTGCTTGCGACCTTCCAGCGCGAGGGTGCGGGTCAGCCCGTAAAGCCCCAGCTTGGCCGTCGCATAATTGGCTTGCCCGAAGTTGCCGTAGATACCGGACGTCGATGACGTGAAGATCACCCGTCCGTCATTCTGCTCGCGCAGATAAGGCCAGGCGGCATGGGTGACCTTATAGGCCCCCTCGACATGGACGCGATAGACCAGGTCCCAGTCGGCGTCCTCCATGTTGGCGAAGGTCTTGTCACGCAGGATGCCAGCGTTGTTGACCAGCACATCGATGCGCCCGAATGCGTCCAGCGCATGCTGCACAATGCGGCCGCCCTCGGTCACCGAATCATGGTTGGCTATTGCAGTGCCGCCTGCCGCGCGAATCTCGGCCACGACGCAATCGGCGGCAGACGCGCTGGCCCCTTCGCCATGCGCAGAACCGCCCAGATCGTTGACCACCACTCGCGCACCGTGTTTCGCAAACAGCAGCGCATGAGCCCGACCCAGCCCACCCCCTGCGCCGGTCACAATCACGACTTTATCGTCAAAACGCACTGACTCGCTCATCGCTGGCTCCATGCCTCAGAAAGACGTTGCGATGAGTGTCGTCCACGCCCTGCACAGCCACAATCAACATCTGCTGTGCTGAATCATTCCCCATAAAGGAGCGCGATATTTTCAGCCCAGATGCTTGATGAACGCTTCCAGCCACGGCTCGGCGTCGGTTTCCGGGGTGACGCTCTCGCTTCCGTCCAGACGCAACATGTCCTGCACTTCGCTAACGCCCAACTCAGCGAACAGTTCGCGCATCTGCTCACCGCCTGCGCAGAAGGTGTCGCCGTAACTGGCATCGCCCAGTGCGATCACCCCACCAGGCAATCCACGCAGCTCGCCTGGCAGACCGTCGCGCAGCGCTGCATAAAGAGGCATGAGGTTGTCGGGCAACTCGCCCATCCCGGTGGTCGACGTCACAGCAAGGAGCGCCTGAGGCTCGAAGGCGAGCAGATCCGGCAGCATAAGGCGCGGATTGACGAGGGTCTCATGGCCGGCGGCACGCAACAGCGCGGCGGCGTGTCTGGCAACTTCCTCGGCCGATCCGTAGACCGTTCCACACACGATGGCGACTTTCATGGTTATTCCTGCAGCAGCTTAAAAAAGTGAAACATTATGCCTTAGAATGCCGTCTGAATTTTCTACGGACCATTCTGCCTTCGGTCTGCCCGAAGAAGCACAGCAGAGCTGAAACACTTGAATGAAAAAATATGACGGATGGCCAGAACACTTTGCGGAATCAATGGTCTGTGTTCTCAATAACCGGTTAGACCGAGCCTCCGCCCATGCAACCTGATTCACTTCTCACCCAGGCTGAGCTGGATTTTATCCAGAGCATGCAGCGCAACCCCCAGTTGAACGTACGTGACAGTACGCGCAGTCTGCTGGTCAATGGCGGCATCCAGATTCAGGATCTGCTGACAAAGCTGGCCGCTCATGAGCAGGTCACGATTCATGCGCAGTTCGAGAATCAGCAGATGAATTTCCCTCTGCATCTGGTCGAGGACGAATTCCACGCACTGCATCTGGAGCTCGGCGCGCCGAGTATCTTCGAAGAAGGTCCGAAGATCCGCCCATGGCGACTCGTGCTGGAAGAGCCGATCCCTCTCGAAACCGAAAAGGGCGCACTGAGAGCGCTGTGGGTCCACGAGTTGTCGTTCAAGGGCGTACTGCTCGAGTACCGCAAGGAAGGCAAGCTGCCGAGAAACTTTTCAGCCTGGTTCAACCCGCCGGGTCAAGCGCCTATTCCAATGCGCGGCAAGCTGGAGCGAATGATCGGGCAAAACGTCGGTGCCTATCACTTCAGCAAGCATGGCAAGGACGATGCCGAGCGCCTGCGTCAGTACATCCTGCAAGAGCATCGTCGCAAACATCCGTCCCTGCACAAGTAACCCGCCTGCCCGGCAACGCTCTACCGGTCTCTCAGCGTTTCAGGAATAATCCTTGCTTGCTGTTCACGTGAAGCTGTCGCTATCCACCATCCCGGATCGCGGCATGTGACCTCCCTACCCGGGAATTTCACGCCTCTACCGGAGATATACAATGTCTACCTCACCCGTCACCTTGATGGTTGCCCGCCGCGTGGCGCAGGGTCGTTACCATGAAATGATGGCCTGGCTGCACGAAGGCGAACAGTTGGCCACGGACTTTCCGGGGTATCTGGGTTCAGGGGTACTGGCTCCCCCGCCCGGCGATGACGAATTTCAGATCATTTTCCGCTTCACCGATGAGCACACCATGCACGCCTGGGAGCATTCCGCCTCTCGGCGCTCCTGGCTGGTGCGCGGCAGCGGTCTTTTCGCACAACCCTCGGAGCATCGGGTCAGCGGTATCGACGGCTGGTTCGGCGCAATCGATCAGCGCCCGCCACGCTGGAAACAGGCCGTCGCGATCTGGCTGGCGTTCTTCCCCGTGTCGCTGATCTTCAACTTTCTGCTGGGCCCGTTGCTCAATCATCTGGACCTGTTGCCGCGCATCATGATCAGCACCGCGGTGCTCACCCCGCTGATGGTCTACCTGTTCATCCCGCTGTCCACGCGCCTGCTGGCACCCTGGCTACAGAGCACGCCTGCACCGGCACGCCCGACGCAATCACCTTCCCCTCGCTAAGCTCATAAAGACCTGTACACCCCCTACCCTTCGGTACAGGTCTTGGTCGCTCCTCGCTCCCTCTCATTTCCCCGGCCATCCCGTGCCCAGCGGCTGCGCGCGCTGGCTTGACGAGTTTCATGATACCCAGGGTTGTACAAAAAAATTCTCTGGTATAACTTTGCCTGTAATCTGGAAGAAACAATCGACCGTACAATCCCCGTCCACTCCCGATAACCGATACGTGAGCTGTCGATGGCAATCTCTTCTGCACCTGTCCTGATCACCGGCGCCAGCCAGCGCGTAGGTCTGCATTGCGCCTTGCGTCTGCTCGAACACGGGCAACGGGTGATCATCAGTTACCGCACCGAGCACGAAAGTGTGACGGAATTGCGTCAGGCTGGAGCGGTGGCCATCCACGGGGATTTTTCCTGCGAGGCCGGGATCATGGCCTTTATCGAGCTGTTGAAAACCCAGACCTCAAGCCTGCGGGCCATTGTCCATAATGCTTCCGAGTGGCTGGCAGAAACACCGGGCGATGAAGCCGGCAACTTCACCCGCATGTTCAACGTGCACATGCTGGCGCCCTACCTGATCAATCTGCATTGCGAGTCGTTGCTGACCGCCAGTGAGGTCGCTGACATCGTGCATATCAGCGATGACGTGACCCGCAAGGGCAGCAGCAAGCACATCGCCTACTGCGCAACCAAGGCCGGCCTGGAAAGCCTGACGCTGTCCTTCGCTGCCAGGTTCGCCCCGCTTGTCAAAGTCAACGGCATAGCACCGGCGCTGTTGATGTTTCAACCCAAGGATGATGCGGCCTACCGCGCCAACGCCCTGGCCAAGTCGGCCCTGGGCATAGAGCCTGGTGCAGAGGTGATTTACCAGAGCCTGCGTTATCTTCTGGACAGCACCTATGTCACCGGCACAACACTGACCGTAAACGGCGGACGGCACGTCAAGTAAGCCGCCCCGAGGATCATTCTGATGAGTTCGTCCCTGCCCCAGCACTATCGAGACATTCTGCTCGGCCTTGGTGAAGATCCAGACCGCGAAGGTCTGCTGGACACGCCGAAACGCGCTTCCAAAGCCATGCAGTACCTGTGTCATGGCTACACCCAGAGCGTCGAAGAAATCGTCAATGGCGCGCTGTTCGCCTCCGATAACGATGAGATGGTCATCGTCCAGAACATCGAGTTGTACTCGCTTTGCGAGCACCACCTGCTGCCGTTCATAGGCAAGGCGCATGTCGCCTACATTCCGACCGGCAAGGTGCTGGGTCTGTCGAAGATCGCACGCATCGTCGACATGTTTGCCCGCCGTCTGCAGATTCAGGAAAATCTGACCAAACAGATTGCCGATGCGATTCAGAAAGTCACCGGAGCCGCCGGTGTAGCGGTGGTCATCGAAGCCCAGCACATGTGCATGATGATGCGCGGCGTCGAAAAGCAGAATTCGACCATGAATACGTCAGTGATGCTCGGCGCCTTCCGTGACTCGAGCACCACGCGCATGGAGTTTCTGCAATTGATCGGACGGAGCAGACAATAATGGCAAGACTCGAACCTGGCACCGCACGCATCCGCGTCAAGGACCTGCGCCTGCGCACGTTCATCGGCATCAACGAGGACGAAATCCTCAACAAACAGGACGTGCTGATCAACCTGACGATTCTGTATGCCGCTCAGGAAGCCGTGCGGGATAACGACATCGAGCATGCCCTCAACTATCGCACCATCACCAAGGCCATCATCCAGCATGTCGAGGGTAATCGCTTTGCCCTGCTGGAACGACTGACCCAGGAAGTGCTGGACCTGGTGATGAGCCACGAGGCGGTAACCTACGCTGAAGTGGAAGTCGACAAGCCGCACGCCCTGCGCTTTGCCGAATCGGTATCGATCACGCTCGCCGGTCAACGCTGAAACTCTTATCATGACCTCAACCGTCAACTGAAAAGAGCCCGTCATGACCGAGCAAGAACGCCTCGAACTCGAAGCCGCAGCCTTCCGCCGACTGGTCGCGCATCTGGACAGCCGCAAGGATGTCCAGAACATCGACCTGATGAACCTGTCCGGCTTCTGCCGCAACTGCCTGTCCAAGTGGTACAAGGCCGCTGCTGACGAAAAGCACATCGACCTCAGCCTCGATGATGCGCGTGAAGTGGTTTATGGCATGCCGTACAGCGAGTGGAAAGCCCGCTACCAGAAAGAAGCGAACGCCGAACAACAGGCGGCGTTCGTCAAGGAAACCAAACAAAATGACTGATCTGAATTCCCTGCGCACCAGCCTGAGCAGCGGCGAGCATGCGTTTGCCGACACCCTGGCATTCATCGCCGACGGCTATGACTATCAGCCTCAGGCCTTCAGAAACGGCGACGTCGACAATGCTGCCGGGCAAAACGAAGGGTCGTGCAAGACCCTGGGCCTGGCATTGCTGGAAGGCTTGACTGACGAAGAGGCACTGCTGGCGTTCGGCGAGCATTACCGCTCGGTGCAAGCCACACCTGAAGGCAGCGACCACGGCAATATCCGTGCGCTGATGGCGAATGGTCTGGCGGGTGTGAAGTTTGCAGGCGAGCCGCTCAAGCGCAAGGCTTGATCAGAGCTTGAGCGCCGCTGCTCCTTGTCGCGCGGCGCACATATATCCAGCAGAGCGCAGCGAACTTCGTGCCAATGCAAAGCATTGGCACGAAAGTGAATCAGACGGCAACGATCAGAACGATACGTCAGCCAGCCCGTCCAGGTAGCGCTCGACATCGAGTGCCGCCATGCAGCCGGCACCGGCCGAGGTAATGGCCTGGCGATACACGTGGTCAGCCACGTCGCCGGCAGCGAATACGCCTTCTACGCTGGTCGCTGTGGCGTTGCCTTCACGGCCACCCTGCACAACCATGTAACCGTCCTTCAAGGCCAGCTGGCCGTCGAACAACGAGGTGTTCGGCGTGTGGCCGATCGCGATGAACACGCCGTCGACTTTCAGCTCGCTGCTGCTGCCGTCGTTGTTCTTCAGGCGCGCACCGGTCACGCCCATGTTGTCACCCAGGACCTCGTCCAGCGTGGCATTGAGCTTGAGTTCGATCTTGCCCTCGGCGACACGCGCGTGCAGCTTGTCGATCAGGATCTTCTCGGCACGGAAGGTTTCGCGACGGTGAACCAGGGTCACCTTGCTGGCGATGTTGGCCAGATACAGCGCCTCTTCCACCGCGGTGTTACCCCCACCGACCACCGCGACTTCACGGTTGCGATAGAAGAAACCGTCGCAGGTGGCGCAGGCAGAAACACCCTTGCCCATGAACGCTTCTTCCGAAGGCAGGCCCAGGTAGCGGGCGCTGGCGCCGGTGGCAATGATCAGGGCGTCGCAGGTGTAGGTCGCGCTATCGCCCCGCAGGCTGAACGGCTTGCCGGCCAGATCAACCGAATTGATGTGGTCGAAGACGATTTCAGTCTCGAAACGCTCGGCATGCTCACGCATGCGTTCCATCAGGGCAGGACCGGTCAGGCCGTGCGGGTCGCCTGGCCAGTTATCAACTTCTGTAGTCGTGGTCAATTGGCCGCCAGCCTGCATGCCGGTGATCAGCAGGGGCTTGAGGTTGGCGCGAGCGGCGTAGACCGCAGCGCTGTAACCGGCAGGGCCGGAACCGAGAATGATCACTCGGGAATGACGTACGTCTGACATGACACACTCCTATCGACCGACCGTTTACGCCGCGGTCGGGACGGCTGGATAAAAAGGACCACCGAAACGCTTGGGGAAGCGTCATTTGCTTCGGCGGGTCCTGAAAATTCTGACCTGAAGGACAGGTCCTGGATTGCCGAACAGCCTATCGGGGCCGCAGAGGTTAAGGAAATATCGTTTCACAATCCACCCTATAGGTCACTTCTATAGCGTGGGCGCCTGAAAGCAGCGCATGGGTGACGAGCCATTCGGATAATCTTCCTTCGCCAAGGATACGCCACAAGTCTGGCATGCTCAAAAACCGTCGGCGCTCAGCTCTTTCATGGCCATCACAAAGCCGGTAAGGTCACGCCTTTCAAGCACTCGGAGACTCCCATGCCCGCTCCCGCCCTTACCGGCCCGCAATACCTGAGAGAGGGCCTGAAACTGGTCCTCAGCCCAGGCTTGCGCTTGTTCGTTCTACTGCCATTGAGCATCAATGTGGTGTTGTTCTGCGGCCTGATCTATCTGGCGGTGCATCAGTTCGAGCTGTGGGTCGACACCTTCATGCCGACCCTGCCTCATTGGCTGAGCTTTCTCAGTTACATCCTCTGGCCACTGTTCGTGGCGCTGGTGCTGCTGATGGTGTTTTTCACCTTCACCGTAGTCGCCAACATCATCGCGGCGCCATTCAACGGTTTTCTGTCCGAAAAGGTCGAAGCCGTGGTTCGTGGCGTAGACGAATCGCCCGATTTCAGCTGGGCCGAACTGGTCGCCATGGTGCCCCGCACCCTGGCCCGCGAAGCACGCAAGCTGGGCTACATGTTGCCGCGCATGCTCGGCCTGTTCATCCTGTCGTTCATCCCGGTCGCCAACATCATCGCCGCCCCGCTGTGGCTATTGTTCGGGGTGTGGATGATGGCGATCCAGTACATCGACTACCCCGCCGACAACCACAAACTGGGCTGGAACGAAATGCTCGGCTGGCTGAAGAGCAAACGCTGGCAGAGCCTGAGCTTCGGCAGCATCGTCTACGTTGCCTTGCTGATCCCGGTGGTCAACCTGCTGATGATGCCTGCTGCAGTGGCCGGTGCAACGCTGTTCTGGGTGCGCGAGCGCGGCGCGGATGCGTTGCCGGTGACTCACGCACGCGGCTGACACGCGGCTGAATGGCGACATGCCGGACCGCGCCATGCGGTTCGGCACACCCGAAGAAAAAAATCACACACATATAAATATGCACCGCAACTCAACCTGCCAGTTGGGGCTAAATGGGGCCTCAACCAACCCGTTCATGTGAAGCCACCTTCCATGAAACCAGGCGACACATGAACTTAACAAGGAAGTTAAATCATGAATGCTCAAGTAAATCCTGCTGCACTGGCCGCTGACAACGCTACCGTTCAGGAAAAGATCCGCGCCTTTCTGGTCAGTGAACTGGCCGAATGGTCGATCAACCCGGACAACGTGTACATCAACGGTGTGAACGACCCCGAAGAGCGCATCGTCATCAGCTCCACTTCGCTGACTGCCGAAGCTGAAAACCGTGTTTTCGAGAAAGACGCCCCTGCCTACTCCACCCGCACCGCCGGCCTGTTCACCGTGGCGTATTCGTATGCCGATGAACATCGTCTGGCGGCACCGGATCTGGCCAAAGTGGGCGAAGTGATCGGCCAACTGGTTCGTGATCTGGGCTGAGTGCCCCGCTTGACCGGCTGAGTGACGACTACGCCTGAGAGCGTGCCGAACAGATAACGAGTTATCTGTTCGGCACTTCGGCGTTAAAAGGGAGGCTTCTTACAGCTATATATCAGTATTCCCACAACCAGCTTATATAATTCCATTCCGTGTAACGGCAGCGAATTGCCGCAAGCAGACACTGTTTGCCGAGATATGAAAAAACATTACACGTAGGAATATTGCGTAGGGCATATCTTCCCGACCTCTAATACAAGATCGCAACGGTGTAGGAACAAGCAATATATTAAATATGGCATCGTCCTTGCTCTCCTGATTAAAAAAAACAGGAGTAATCGCTATGGAGATAAAAACAGAACCTGTCGCAGAACAACTCTCCTCCTACCGACCGGCATCCCTCGAAAGACTACCGGAAAACCGTTCAGGTCAGTTTGCAAGCCTGTTGAACGCTGCCATCACACAGACGGAGAAAAAACCTCCAGTCGCATTACCCGCAACACTCGGCAGCTCGGCAATCCCCCGCTCAAATCGCTTCATGGATAGCATGACTATCGAACAACGCAGATCCAGTGTGGAGGATAAGGACTTCGTGCCTACGCCTGCGGCAATGGAACGTGCGCGAGGGACTTTCAAATGACCCACACCGACAATACTGTGCCATTTCCTAATGTCACCCCGTCGGGTGTACAGCCTATGCGTTTACCTATTAACTATTCCGCGCAGTCTCACGCCAACTTGCTCACCTTACCAATGCCCTATCACCAATCCATCACACAACCGCCACATAACCGAAATGTAATCAGTCGACACTGCTCTCATGAGCCAAATTCTTAATGTCACCCTGATCACTGAAACCTTTACTCCCGAGATCAACGGCGTCGCCAATACCCTGGGGCGGCTGTGTGAAGGGTTGCGGTTGCGTGGGCATCGGGTCGAGCTGGTCCGGCCACGTCAGAACGACGAGATCGGCGCGGGCACTGCAGAGGATCTGCTGCTCTGCCGGGGCTGGCCGATACCAGGTTACCCGGGGTTGCAATGGGGTCAGTCTTCGATGCACAAGCTGCTGCGGCGCTGGCAGCGGCGTCGGCCGGATGTGCTGTACATCGCCACGGAAGGGCCGCTGGGGCTCTCGGCACTGCGCGCAGCGCGGCGTCTGGGGATTGCGGTGATCAGTGGCTTCCATACCAACTTCCCACAGTACACGCAGCAGTACGGCATGGGTTTCATCACCCGTTTGCTGACGCACTACCTGCGCTGGTTCCACAATCGCTCGCGCATGACGCTGGTGCCGAGCATCAGTCAGAAGGTCGAGCTGGAGCGGCGTGGCTTTGAGAGGATCGAGCTGTTGTCGCGAGGCGTCGACAGCCAATTGTTCAGCCCGTCCAGACGCTCGCAGCCTTTGCGCGAGAATTGGGGTCTGCAAGCCGATGATGTCGCGGTCCTGCATGTCGGCCGCCTTGCCCCCGAAAAAAACCTGAGCCTGCTCAAAGCCTGTTTCGAGGCGCTCAAGGACAGTTACCCGCAGCGTAATCTGAAATTGGTGGTCGTTGGCGACGGGCCTCAACGCGCGCAGCTGGAGCAGCAAATTCCGGAGGCGATTTTCTGCGGGACGCAGCGCGGCGAGGTGCTGGCGACGCACTATGCCTCGGCCGATATGTTTCTGTTCCCCAGCCTCACCGAAACCTTCGGCAACGTGGTTCTCGAAGCACTGGCCTCAGGCCTGGGGGTGGTCGCCTACGATGAAGCCGCAGCCGGGCAGCATATCCGCCATGGCCACAACGGTGCGTTGGCCATGCCGGGTGACGAGGCGGCGTTCATCGACGCGGCACGCTGGTTGCTGGAGGACAGTGAGACGCTGCGCCGCGTGCGTCTCAACGCCCGGCAGCATGCCAGCCGCCAGGGCTGGACAGCGGTCATCGATCAGTTCGAGCGTCAATTGCGCGAGGCCTGCCCGAGCCAGAACGCTGCAAGCGTCAAAGAGATCAGGTCGGTAGCCAGCAAGAAAATCAGACCAGTGTCGTCAGTGCGTCTCGACTGAAGGGCAGGATGTCCTGCTCGCGCCCCTCGCGCACTTTCAGTGCCCAATCAGGATCGACCAGCAGCGCGCGCCCCACCGCCACCAGATCGAACTCGTCGTTGCCCAGTCGCTTCAGCAGATTTTCCAGGCTGGCCGGTTGAGCGACCTTGTCGGTGTTGACCATGAATTGCAGGAACTCGCCGTCCAGTCCGACGCTGCCGACAGTAATGGTCGGTTTGCCGGTCAGCTTGCGCGTCCAGCCCGCCAGGTTCAGGTCGGAGCCTTCAAACTCAGGCTCCCAGAAACGCCGGGTAGAGCAATGAAAGATATCCACACCTGCATCAGCCAGAGGCTGCAGGAACTCGCCCAGCGCCTCGGGCGTTTGCACCAGGCGCGCGGTGTAATCCTGCTGTTTCCATTGTGAGAAACGGAAAATGATCGGGTAGTCCGGGCCTACTGCGCCGCGCACGGCCTTGATCAGTTCGAGAGCAAACCGTGAGCGGTTGGCGAGGCTGCCGCCGTACTCGTCGCTACGCTGATTGCTGCCCTCCCAAAAGAACTGATCGACCAGGTAACCGTGAGCCCCATGAATTTCGACACCGTCCATGCCAATCGCCCTGGCATCGGCGGCAGCCTGGGCAAAGGCCGCTACGACCTCGTCGATGTCCTGCTTGCTCATGCCATGCACCAGCACCTGACCGTCCTTGACCTTCTCCATCGGCCCGTAGGCAGGCACGCTGCCGTCCGGCTCGGTGCCAAGACGGCGAACTGCGCCGACGTGCCAGAGTTGCGGGACGATCTTGCCGCCCTCCGCATGCACCGCCTCGACCACCTTGCGCCAGCCGGCCAGCGGCGCTTCGCCGAAAAACTGCGGGACGTTCGGATAACCGTTGGAGGCCTTGTGATTGACCGTCGTACCTTCGGTGATAATCAGCCCGACGCCTGCAGCAGCGCGCCGCCGGTAGTACTCGACGACCTTCGAGTTGGGCACGTGCCCTGGCGAGAACGAGCGGGTCATGGGGGCCATGACCACACGCGAGGACAGCTCCAGGCTGCCCAGACGGAAAGGCGTGAACAAGGCTTCTGCCGACATGCGCAACTCCTGTGAAATGGTCGATTGCCATCAGGCGCGCAGAATATCGCCGGGCGTCAGCGGCGGCCCAGTACTATTGATCTGGCTGATTTGAGTTCAGAAGCGACGAGCGCGCAAGAAAGCCGGGCGAATGCTAAATGCTACCCCGGCTCTACGATCAGCTTTGCGCCAGGGCCTTTTCGATGGCCTGGATCACCGCAGGATCATCCGGAGTGGTACGCGGAGAAAAACGTGCGCTTACACCGCCGTTCTTGCCAACCAGAAACTTTTCGAAGTTCCAGGTGATATCCCCGGGAAACTCGGCACCCTCGCCCGCCAGCAAACGGTAAAGCGAGTGCCGGTTGGGGCCGTTGACGTCGAGTTTTTCACCCAGCGTAAACGTCACGCCATAGTTGAGTTGGCAAAATTCGGCGATCTCTTGCTCGGTACCCGGTTCCTGCCCGGCAAACTGGTTGCACGGCAGACCCAGTATCTCCAGGCCCTGGTCCTTGTACTGCTGATAGAGGTTTTCAAGTGCCGCGTACTGCGGTGTCAGCCCGCATTTGGACGCGACGTTGACTACCAGAACCACTTTTTTTCTGAAATTCGCCAGCGGCAGTTCCTGGCCACCCAGCGCTTTCAATTTGATGTCGTGAAAAGCACTCATGAGAACCCCTTTTGAAACAAGTCGCCCCAGGCTACAACCCGAAAAAAGGCACCGTGACCGCACGCGTAACGAAAGTCGTCATCGCAGAACAGCCAGGGCGCCTTTTCAGTGCCTGAGCTTAGCAGCACAAATCAGTGTTGATGACCGCCTTCGCCGTGAACATGGCCGTGAGCCATTTCTTCTTCACTGGCATCACGGATGGCCACAACCTTCACGTCGAAGTTCAGGCGCTGACCCGCGAGCGGATGGTTGCCGTCAACAGTGACGTCGTCGCCATCCAGATCACGGATGGTCACGATCTGCATGCCGCCATCCGGGCCGGAAGCGTGAAACTGCATGCCGACTTCAAGCTTGTCGACGCCTTCGAACATGCTGCTGCTCAGGGTGCTGACCAGTTCGGCCGAGTACTCGCCGTAGGCGTCTTCGGGCTCGACGGCGACTTTCACCTGCTCGCCTACTTCCTTGCCTTCCAGTGCCTTTTCCAGGCCCGGGATGATGTTGCCTGCACCTTGCAGGTAAACCAGCGGCGCACCACCGGCAGAACTGTCGATGACCTCACCAGCGTCGTTGGTCAGGGTATAGTCAATGGAGACAGCCTTATTGGCGGCGATCGGCATGGGGACAAGACCTTTTGCTTAAGATTGAAGAACGGGCAAGTTTAACCAAGCAATCGCCCGAAAGCGAACGCAACTCTGACGGACGGCCCTGATTGGAAAGTTCAACCGTTATCGGTTTCAGCCAGGATGAAGAAGGGCACTGGATTGCGCTACTGTCCTGCGGCCACACTCAGCACCTGCGTCATCAGCCTCCCTGGCAGTCACGCGCCTGGGTACTGGACCCTGCACAGCGTCAACAGATGACCGGTAAAGCCTTTCGTTGCGGCTGGTGTGCGAACGCCGCAGATAACGATAGTCTTGCCACCGAGAACTCGCGTTAGACGATTTCCTGACTTTTTTGGCCGGCCGCTGTTCCATATCTGCTGCGCCCCTTGCACTGCTCAATCGAGAAGCCAGTATGCAGACTTTTTTTATCGCCCCCACTGACTTTGGCGTGGGGTTGACCTCCATCAGCCTGGGACTGGTGCGCACGCTGGAGCGCGCTGGTTTGAAAGTAGGCTTTTTCAAACCGATCGCCCAGCCACATCCCGGCGATCTGGGCCCCGAGCGCTCGACCGAACTGATGGCTCGCACCCATGGCCTCAAGCCGCCCAAGCCTCTGGGACTGGCGCATGTGGAGCGCATGCTCGGTGATGGTCAACTGGATGAACTGCTCGAAGAGATCATCAATCTTTATCAGCAGGCAGCTGTCGGCAAGGACGTGCTGGTCGTCGAAGGCATGGTCCCGACCCGCAGCGCGAGCTATGCCGCACGGGTCAATCTGCATTTGGCCAAGAGCCTGGATGCCGAAGTCATTCTGGTCTCTGCTCCGGAAAACGAAGTGCTCGCCGACCTGTCGGGCAGGGTCGAATTGCAGGCCCAGCTGTTTGGCGGCCCCAAGGATCCCAAGGTGCTGGGCGTGATACTCAACAAGGTGCGCACCGAAGAAAGCATGGAAGTCTTCGCCTCGCGCCTGAAAGAGCACTCCCCCTTGCTGCGCAGCGGCGACTTTCGCCTGCTGGGCTGCATTCCGTATCGCGCCGAACTCAACGCGCCGCGTACCCGCGATGTGGCCGAGCTGCTCGGCGCGCAGGTGCTGAACGCAGGCGACTACGATCAGCGCCGCATGACCAGAATCATCATTTGTGCGCGGACCGTGCTCAACACGGTTCCACTGCTCAAGCCGGGTGTGCTGGTGGTGACGCCGGGCGACCGCGACGACATCATCCTGGCGGTGAGCCTTGCGGCAATCAACGGTGTACCGCTGGCCGGCCTGCTGCTGACCAGCGATACCGTGCCCGACCCACGCATCATGGAGCTGTGCCGCGGCGCACTGCAGGCGGGGCTGCCGGTGCTGTCGGTCAGCAGCGGTTCGTATGACACGGCCAATCGCCTGAATCAGTTGAACAAGGAAATCCCCATCGATGACCGCGAGCGCGCGGAAAACATCACCGACTTCGTTGCCAGTCATCTGGACGCCAACTGGCTGCACCAGCGCTGCGGCACACCCCGTGAGCTGCGCCTGTCGCCCGCGGTGTTTCGCTATCAGTTGATCCAGCGCGCGCAGGCGGCCAACAAGCGCATCGTGCTGCCTGAAGGCAACGAACCGCTGACCATTCAGGCTGCCGCCATCTGCCAGGCACGCGGTATCGCGCGTTGCGTGTTGCTGGCCAGGCCCGAGGAAGTGCACGCCGTTGCGCAGGCGCACGGCATCGAGCTGCCGCAGGGGCTGGAAATTCTTGACCCGGACCTGATTCGTGAACGCTACGTTGCGCCGATGGTGGAACTGCGCAAAAGCAAAAGCCTGAACGCGCCCATGGCTGAGCAACAGCTCGAAGACCCGGTGGTGATCGGTACGGTGATGCTGGCGCTGGATGAGGTCGACGGGCTGGTGTCCGGCGTCATTCACTCCACCGCCAACACCATCCGCCCGGCCCTGCAACTGATCAAGACCGCGCCAGGCTGCACGCTGGTGTCTTCAGTGTTCTTCATGCTCTTTCCCGAGCAGGTGCTGATGTACGGCGACTGCATCATGAACCCGCATCCGAGTGCCAGCGAGCTGTCCGAGATTGCCTTGCAGAGCGCCGATTCGGCCACTGCGTTCGGCATCTCGCCGCGTGTGGCGATGATCAGCTATTCCAGCGGCAACTCGGCCAGCGGCGAAGAAGTCGAAAAGGTCCGCGAAGCGACGCAACTGGCACGCGAAACCCGCCGCGATCTATTGATCGACGGGCCGCTGCAGTATGATGCGGCCGCCAACGAACAGGTCGCCCGGCAGCTAGCTCCAGACAGCGCGGTCGCAGGACGCGCCAACGTGTTCGTGTTCCCCGACCTGAACACCGGCAATACCACGTACAAGGCGGTGCAACGCAGTGCCGACTGTGTGAGCCTCGGCCCGATGCTGCAGGGCCTGCGCAAACCGGTAAACGATCTGCCGCGCGGCGCGCAGGTCGACGACATTGTCTACACCATCGCGCTGACAGCCATACAGGCCGACACGCTGTCCTGATACCTGACCCGAGTGCCGCAGAGCAGTCTGCGGCTTCCGATAACTTGCGGAGCCATCTTCCTAATGGATTTTCTGCCTGCCCCGTTACGCGGCGTCATTGCCTCGCTGTTGCTGGCGCTGAACACCATCGTCTGCTGCACGGTGCTGTTCGCGGTCACGATCCTCAAGATCTGCCTGCCCTTCTCTGCGGCACAGCGTTTCACCGACTGGCTGATGAGCCACATCCATGAAACCTGGATCGGCAACAACAATGCCTGGATCAGACTGCTGTGCCACACCCGCTGGCACCTGAGCGGCCTGGAAGGGCTGGATTACCAGCACTCGTATCTGGTCACCAGCAATCACCAGAGCTGGGTCGACATCATGGTCTTGCAGTACGTGCTCAACCGACGTATTCGCCCCTTGAAGTTTTTCCTCAAGCAGGAGTTGATCTGGGTTCCGGTGATCGGTCTGGCGTGGTGGGCGCTGGGCTTTCCGTTCATGAAGCGCTACTCCAAGGCGTACCTTGCCAAACACCCGGAAAAGAAAGGCAAGGACCTGGAAACCACTCGCCGCACCTGCGCGAAGTTTCGCCATAACCCGGTGGGGATTTTCAACTTCGCAGAAGGCACGCGCTTCACGGCCGGCAAACACGCGCAACAGAACTCACCCTTCCGCCACCTGCTCAAACCCAAGGCCGGCGGCATTGCCTTCGTGCTCGATGCGATGGGCGAACAGCTGGAATCGATCATCAACGTGACCATCCACTACCCTGGCGGACAACCCGGCTACTGGGACCTGCTGTGCGGCAACGTGAAGGAAGTGGTCGCCCACTTCGAAGAGATCAAAATCCCGCAGCAGTTTCTAGGCAAAAATTACGACCAGGACGGCGAATACCGCCTGGAATTCCAGCAGTGGATCAATACGCTATGGGAAGAGAAAGACCGACTGCTGGACAGCCTGCATGAGCAGTATCCGGCGCCGCATTGATATTGACTTGTGGGAAGTGGAAGCGAGCTTGCTCGCGAAGAGGCCATCAAGGCCGCCGCAAGCCTGACGTTTCAGCCATCCATCGTGCCAATGCTCCGCGTTGGCATGCCGTTCTGGACGCTCTGCGTCCTCTTTGCGACGCAGAGCGTCGCGAACTGCATTGCCACGCTGGAGCGTGAGGAACGATGATCTCAACTATCGTGCTGATACTCTGCGTCCGCCGTCAGGTGGACGCAGCGGTGTCGATCAGTACTGCTGACCCGGAATCGGCTTGAGGTTGACCTCTACGCGACGGTTCTGGGCGCGGCCGTTGACGTCGGCGTTGCTGGCAATCGGTTGATCAGGCCCTGCACCGCGCACTGACAGGTGCGCTTGATCGACGCCCTGCGAGGTCAGGTAAGTCGCGACGCTCTGGGCGCGCTGTTGCGACAGGTCCATGTTGTGCTGGCGGCTGCCGGTGCTGTCGGTGTAACCGACGATTTCAATGTTGTTCTGGTTGAACTGCTTGAGCGAGCTGGCCAGATTGTTGAGCGGCGAATAGAAGCTGCTGGCAATGGCCGAAGAGTCCGTCGCGAACGTGATGTTACCCGGCATGATCAGTTTGATCTGGTCACCCTGACGCTGTACCTCGACACCGGTGTTGGCCATGCTCTCGCGCAGCGCAGCTTCCTGCTTGTCTGCGTAGTAGCCATAACCCGCCGATGCGGCACCTGCCACTGCTGCGCCAATCAGGGCACCCTTGCCGCGATGATTGTGATCGATGGCCGCGCCGGCTACCGCACCGGCCAATGCGCCGAGTCCGCCGTACTTGGCCGTTTTGCTCATACCACCGGAGCTTTGCGCCTGGCCTTGATTGTCATAGGGATTGGATGTTGCACAGCCGGAAAGCATGGCTACGGCGGTGGCAACAATGATCAAACGACGCGAGGTAAACATTCAGGTGCTCCTGGTTTTGACGAACGCTGGTAACCGGATTAGAGCATACCCGCTATCAAAAATTCCTTAACCCGTGCTGAACCGCCCGTCTTGCGGGCTTCTGCGCTCAGCGGCGCTCCTCGCGAATGTAGGGTTCGCCCAGCGCACCGGGCTGGCTGCTCGATTGACGCTTGCCGCTCGCCACCCAGACCATGACCAACAGGGTGACCGCATAGGGCGTCATCAAGACGAAATACTGAGGCAGGCGCACGCCGGTTGCCGCCAACTGCGGAATCAGCGCCTCGATACCGCCGAACAGCAAGGCACCGGCCAGCGCACGCCACGGCGACCAGCGCGCGAAGATCACCAGTGAAACCGCGATCCAGCCGCGTCCGCCGGTCATGTCGGCGATCCACATCTTGGTGCTGAGCACGGCAATGAAACCGCCGGCCAGCCCCATCAACGCGGAGCCGGCGACAATCGCCGCCAGGCGGTAACCGAGCACGGAAATACCTGCGGCATCGGCGGCCTGCGGGTTCTCGCCCACCGCGCGCAAACGCAGCCCGGTGCGCGTGCGATCGAGCAGCCAGACCACCGCGATGAAAATCACCACGGTCAGGTACACCAGCGGGTTCTGCACAAATACCCGGCCCACCACGGGCAGCTCGGACAACGGCCACAGCTCGACCGCCTGAAGGCCGCTGACCGGACGGTTGGTCCAGCCCAGCAGCGTGCCCAGCAGCCCGGTCAAGCCCTGACAAAAGAACACCAGCGCCAGCCCGGCGATCACCTGGTTGATCCGCAACACCAGCACCATCAGCGCAAACAGCAACGACACCAGACCTGCCGCCGCCATCGACGCCAGCAGCGAAAGGCCCGGCGAGCCGAGGCTCAACTGCATGCCGATGCCCGCCAGTGCGCCGACCAGCATCAGCCCTTCGACGCCCAGTGCCAGTACACCGCTGCGCTCGATGAGGATCAGGCCAAGCGCTGCCAGGGCGAACGGCACGGCAAAATCCGGTGCGCTGCCCAGCCAGTGGGAAATAAGCTCCATCAACGTTCTCCTGCCTGAATGCGCCGCAGACGATGGCGGATGAAAAAATCCGACGACGCGACGCAGATCACCAGAATCGCCTGGATCAGTTGCACCATCGAAAACGGAATCTGATAGAACACCTGCAGGTTGCGCCCGGCCACGAACAACATGGCGATCAGCAACGCGACCACGGTGGCGGCCACCGGGTTGTTGCGGGCCAGAAAGGCGATGAGAATCCCGGAAAAACCGTAGCCCTGATAGAACGATTGAGTAAGGCGCCCTTCCTGCCCCGAGGTCACGACAAAACCTGCAAGCCCGGCCAGCGCGCCCGACAGCAGCACGGTGCCGATGATCATCTTGCGCACCGGTACGCCCACCGCTCCGGCAACTTTCGGGTTGGCATCGACAAAGCGCAGGTACAGCCCGGCCCGCGAAACACCGACGAACCACAGGGTCAGACCAGTGACCAGCAGCGCCAGAGGGATCGCCGCGTTATATCCGGCAAACAGGTCGGGCAGCCGCTCGAAGCTCTGGAACGCGGGGGAATAGGGAAAGTTGTCTCGCGGGTCCTTCCAACTGCCGTACACCAGGTGCAGGAGGAAATTGGCGGCGATGTAATTGAGCATCAGCGTCGAGATGATCTCGTTGACCTGCCACTTGAGCTTCAGCAGCACCGGCCCCAGGCTCCACAACAATCCGCAGATCACGGCTGCCGCCATCATCAGCGGCAGACGCAAAGCCTCCGGGCCCACCTGAAACAGCGAAATCGCCGTGGCGCCAATCGCGCCCCAGATCATCTGGCCTTCCAGCCCCAGGTTCCAGAAGCGCGCCCGAAACGCCATGCACCCGGCGAGCCCGACCATGATCATCGGCGATGCCTGAAACAGCACTGCCTTGAAGTTTTGCCCATCGAACACCGTCTGCACGACGAACTCGTTGAGCAGCTCGTCAGCAGGCACGCCGGCAAGAATCAGAATCACGGTGCAGATCGTCAGTCCGATCAGCAACGCCAGAGCAATGATCAGCGCCTGCAATAGCCAGCCGGTCTGCTGACGAAGCTCCAGGGTGTAGCGCCGCACCAGCAAGGGTTGCCGTGCGGATTTCATCGGTTGTACTGATTCAGTCATGGCTCACCATCGCTTTGCCGATGGCTTGCCGGTCGGCAGGGTGCGCGAACTCGGCGACGATGCGCCCGCCGTTCATCACGCCAACACGGTCAGCCAGGGCCAATACCTCGTCCAGATCCTCGCTGATCACCAGCACCGCAGCACCCGCGTCCCGTGCTGCTCGCAAACGGGCGTGCACCGCCTGGGTGGCACGCACATCCAGGCCGCGGCTCGGGCTGTGCACCAGCACCAATTGCGGGTCGCGGCTGAATTCGCGGGCGATCACCAGTTTCTGTGCGTTGCCTCCCGACAACAGCGCAGCTTTCTGATCGAGAGAGCGCACGCCTTGTACGTCGAAGTCCGCCACGGCGCGCTGTGCATCCTGTTTCAGGCGCTTGTAGCCCAGACGCCAGAAAGAGCCGTACTGCCCGCTGTGGATATTGCCGATAGCAAAGTTCTCGGCCACCGACAGCGACCCGGCCAGCGCCGCGCCGTAGCGGTCGGCCGGGATCGAGGCGATGCGCAACTGCCGACGCTGATCGGCCGACGCGTCGCGCAAATCGCCAAACCCGGCCATGTGGATTTCACCCTCGGTCGCTTGCGCCAGCCCCATCAGCGCGTTGGCCAGCTCTGCCTGACCATTGCCACCCACGCCTGCGATGCCGTAAATCTGCCCGGCGTGCAGGGTCAGGTTGACGCCGTTGAGCGTACTGCTGCCGACGCTGCGCAACTCCTTGACCTGCAAACGCACCTCACCGGGTGTCGCCGGTTGATGCTCGGCAACCGGCACCGATTCGCCCACCGTCAACTGCACCAGTTGCTCGACGCTGACACGCTGCGGATCAAGGGTCTGTATCGTGCGCCCGCCGCGCATGACCGTTACCCGGTCGGCATAGCGTTTGACGTCAGCCATCTTGTGCGTAACCAGAACCACCGCCGCACCCTGCCGGGCGAATGCCTGAACGGTCAGCAGCAGACGCTCGGCTTCCTGATCGGTCAGCACTGCCGTCGGCTCGTCGAGGATCAGAATCCGCGCACCGGCCAGCAGCACCTTGAGAATCTCGACGCGCTGCTGCTCGGCGACCGACAGGCTGTCGACGGTGCGCGCCGGGTCAATCGCAAAACCCAGCGTCTCGGCCTTGCCGACAATTTCCTGTTCCAGCGCACGCAGCCGCTTGCGATAGCTGCCTTCACCGGGTTGCTCGGGCAGTGCCAGGAGAATGTTCTGCGCCACCGTGAACGGTTTCACCAGCTTGAAGTGCTGGTGAACCATGCCGATCCGGTAGCGGCTGGCGTCCCTCGGGCCCTGAAGCTGAACCGGATTGTCGTCCAGCAGCAGGGTGCCGGTTTCCGGTGCATACAGCCCGGCGGCGATGTTCATCAGCGAGGACTTGCCTGCACCGTTCTCGCCCAGCAGCGCGTGCACTTCCCCCCAACAGGCGGTGAAGTCGGCGTCGATCAGCGCCTTGAAGCCATCGAACGATTTGCTGATGCCGGTGAGTTGCAGCGCATTGACCTGACTCATTGCTGAGTCTTCACGCCTTCGACGAACCAGTCCATTTTCCACAGATCCGGGTCAGACAACTGCTGACCGGCCGCCACCCGCTCCTTGCCGTCACGATCGGCCAGCGGGCCGCTGTAGATGATTTTCCGGCCGGCCAGCAGCTCGGCGCGCTCGGCCTCGATCTTCTTGCGGTCCTCATCGGAAATGATCGTGTCCGCAGTCAGCTTGATATCGGTACCGCCCTGCTGCATCGACAGCAGCGCGCCGTTGGCGGGCGGCGTCCAGTTGCCGGCAATGATGTTCTTCAGCTCAGGCCCGAGGAAGCGATCCCAGACCCACAGCGAAGAACAGACCGTCGCCTTGGGGGCGAACTCGCTCAGGTCGCGATGGTGGCCGGTGCCATGAATGCCGCGCTCCTGAGCGACGATCTGCGGTGTCGGGCTGTCGACGTGCTGACCGACCACGTCGGCACCATTGTCGATCAGCGCCATGGTTGCTGCGCGTTCCTTGACCGGGTCGTTCCAGGCACCGGTATAGACCACGGTGACGGTGGCCTTCGGATTGATCTGCCGGGCGCCCAGTTCATAGGCGTTGATAGTCCAGTTGACCTGGCCGAACGGGTTGGCGGCGACAAACCCCAGCTTGCCGGTCTTCGAGGCCGCGCCTGCGGCCATACCGCACAGGTACTGGCTCTCGTAGGTACGCCCGTAAAACGATTCGAGGTTGGGTGCATTGGTGGTGCCCGAGCCATTCAGGAACGCGACTTTCGGGTATTTCCTGGCCAGTGCAAGAAAGGTGTCGGAGTAACCGAATGCAGTGCCGACGATGATGTTGGCACCGCGTGCGATGAGTCGGTCGACCACCGGCGTAATGGCTGCCGCGTTCTCGGGCACACTCTCGACGTACTGGATTTTTGTGTCCAGATCCTTTTCCAGCTTCACGCGCGCTTCGTCGAAGGCCTGAGTCCAGCCGCCATCATTGCGCGGGCTGATATACACCATGGCGATTTTCGGCTTCCCTTCGAGGGTCAACCCTTCAGCCTGAGCAAGGCTGACCGCTCCCAACGCTACGGCCGCACACAATGTCCCGGGCAACAGTTTCTTGTACATAGACGTTTTCCTGAGGGTAATGGCCGATGAGGACCGCACAGGCAGGCATTAGCAGCATCCATGCCAGTACAGGAAAAGCGCTATGGAACAACGACCTGACGCCATCGAGATGAAGAAAGCAGATCAAATGGTCTGAATCGGAGCACTTGGTTTGTGCAGGACGCCCGCGCACTGCGCGAGCGGGGTGCGCGGGTCAGGTCCGGCGAGGTCCATTCACGCCTTGCGCGGCAGGATCCCGTCCAGAACCATGCTGCGCAGGCTCGTCAGCACCTCGTCGAAAAACGCCGGATCATCCAGGGTCTTGCCGGTCACGGCCTCGACCTGAGTACGGAAGTCGGCGTAATGCTGGGTGGTCGCCCACAGCGTAAAAATCAGGTGGTGCGGATTGATGGGGGCCAGCTGACCGCTGTCGATCCAGTGCTGAATCACCGCCACCTTGGCCTGCACCGTGTCACGCAACGGGTGCTGCAACTCGCCCTGAATCAGCGGTGCGCCCTGCATCACTTCCATGCAGAACAGCCGGGATTCGGCCGGGTGATCGCGGGACATCTCCAGCTTGGCCTTGATGTAGGCGCTGATCGCCTGCACCGGCTCCTTGTCGGCGGTGAAGTGCACCAGCGGGCTCAGCCATACCTCGAGCAGCTGGCGCAGCACGTTCAGGTACAGGTCGTCCTTGCTGCTGAAGTAATACAGCAGGTTGGTCTTGGAGACGTCCGCCAGGCTCGCGACCTGATCCAGGCTGCTGCCATGCACGCCATAGCGGGAAAATATCTCCAGCGCCGCATCGAGAATCAGCGTGCGCTTGCCTTCCATCAGGCGCATGCGCCGCTTCAGGGACGTCGCACTGGGTTCGCGGGTCGTCTTGACCACAGTCTCTGGCTTGGCCTTGCGTACGCGTTTGTTCGCCGGGTCAGCCAGGGGAGGTTTCTTGTTCACGCACATCCATCCAGTGATGCCGAAATGAGCGGGCATCTTAACGGGCGCAGCTGTTTTGTCGATACGGATTGCCTGCGCCGTCCGCCCTGCCCCATCTGCGTGCGCCGCGCACAAACCAAGTGCTCTGATTCGGACCAAATGGTCTGAAACGAACAGGAAAAATTCACAAGCTATTGAATAAAAACAATAAAAATTTATGGCCCGCTTAATGCAAAAGCTTATTGAGAGACGATTGAAAGGCGATTCAAGTGCCGCCAGTCGCGCTTTGGCACGCATCGACCCACGCAGAGAGGCCTCATATGGACATTGGAATCTTCATCCCCATCGGCAATAACGGCTGGCTGATTTCCAGCAATGCTCCGCAGTACATGCCGACCTTCGAGCTGAACAAACAGATCGTGCAGAAGGCCGAGGGCTATGGCTTCGACTTTGCGCTGTCGATGATCAAACTGCGTGGCTTCGGCGGCAAGACGCAGTTCTGGGAACACAACCTGGAGTCGTTCACGCTGATGGCCGGTCTGGCCGCAGTCACCAGCCGGATCCAGCTGTTCGCCACCGTTGCCACTCTGACCATCCCGCCCGCCATTGCCGCGCGCATGGCCTCGACCATCGACTCGATCTCCAATGGTCGCTTCGGGATCAACCTCGTCACCGGCTGGCAGAAGCCGGAATACGAGCAGATGGGACTGTGGCCGGGCGACGAGTTCTTCCACACCCGCTATGAATACCTGGCCGAGTACGCTCAGGTTCTGCGCGACCTGTGGGCCACCGGCAGCAGCGACTTCAAGGGCGAACATTTCAGCATGCAGGACTGCCGCGTCAGCCCTCGCCCACAGGCCGACATGAAGCTGATCTGCGCCGGTCAAAGTGAAGCGGGCATGGCGTTCTCGGCGCAATACGCCGACTACAACTTCTGCTTCGGCAAAGGCGTCAACACGCCCACGGCCTTCGCGCCGACCGCACAGAAACTGCTCGAAGCCAATGAAAAGACCGGCCGCAATGTCACCTCCTGCGTGCTGTTCATGATCATCGCCGACGATACCGACGAAGCCGCACGCGCTCGCTGGGAGCACATCAAGGACGGTGCCGACGAAGAAGCCATTGCCTGGCTGAGCGAAAAAGGCTCGGCGGATAAAAGTGCCGGCTCCAACCTGCGACAGATGGCCGACCCGACCTCGGCGGTCAACATCAACATGGGCACGCTGGTGGGCTCGTGGGCCACGGTGGCGAGAATGCTCGACGAGGTGGCCAGTGTGCCGGGGACTCAGGGCGTGATGCTGACGTTCGATGATTTCGTCAAAGGGGTCGAGGATTTCGGCGAGAAGATCCAGCCACTGATGACCAGCCGCAAGCACATCGCGCAGCTCAGGGAGGTGGTCTGATGACAACCCCGACAACCGTCGCAGGCGTTGACCTGCCGGACCTGCAGCCCGCCCGCGAGCTGCCCGCCCGTCCCGAGCCGCTGCGCATGAAACCCGGCGAAACCGCGCTGGTGGTGGTCGACATGCAGAACGCCTACGCCTCGCTCGGCGGGTATCTGGACCTGGCCGGGTTCGATGTCAGCAGCACCGGGCCGGTCATCGCCAATATCAACAAGGCCTGTGCCGCCGCGCGTGCAGCAGGCATTCCGGTGATCTTTTTCCAGAATGGCTGGGACCCGGCCTATGTCGAAGCCGGTGGCCCCGGCTCACCGAACTGGCACAAATCCAATGCCCTGAAAACCATGCGCAAGCGCCCGGAGCTCGAAGGGCAACTGCTCGCCAAGGGCGGTTGGGACTACCAGCTGGTCGACGAACTGACGCCACAGCCTGGCGACATCGTGGTGCCGAAAATCCGCTACAGCGGCTTCTTCAATTCCAGCTTCGACAGCGTGCTGCGCAGCCGCGGCATTCGCAACCTGGTGTTCACCGGCATCGCCACCAATGTCTGTGTCGAGTCGACCCTGCGCGACGGCTTTCACCTGGAATATTTCGGCGTGGTGCTGGCTGACGCGACCCATCAGGCAGGCCCCGAATTCGCTCAGCAAGCCGCGCTGTTCAACATCGAAACCTTCTTTGGCTGGGTTTCCAGCGTCGATGACTTCTGCACCACTTTCAGCCCTGTCGGGCAACCTTCGTGAGGACACCAGCATGACCAAGAAAGCGATCATCCCTGCCGGCACCAGCAAACCCATCGCGCCTTTCGTACCGGGCTCCATGGCCGACGGCGTGCTCTATGTCTCGGGCACGCTGCCGTTCGACAAGGACAACAACGTGGTACACGTCGGCGACGCCACTGCGCAGACCCGTCACGTGCTGGAAGCCATCAAAAGTGTGGTCGAGACCGCGGGCGGGACGCTGGACGATGTCACCTTCAACATGATCATGATTCGTGACTGGGCCGACTACGCCAAGGTCAACGAGGTGTATGCCGAGTATTTCGCGGGCGAGAAGCCAGCCCGTTACTGCATCCAGTGCGGCCTGGTCAAACCCGAGGCGCTGATCGAAATCGCCAGCATCGCCCACATCGGCTGAATCGCGACCGTGGGCAGTTGACGCCCACCCGGAGAAAACCCATGTTCCATGAGTTTCATGCCTGCCAGCATGCCGATGCACCGACCCTGGTGCTCAGTTCCGGGCTGGGCGGGTCTGGCCGCTATTGGGCGGATGACCTGGCACTGCTGACCCGCGACTACCGCGTGCTCGTCTATGACCATGCCGGAACCGGGCGCAGCCCTGCGGTGTTGCCGGCGGATTACTCGATCCGGCACATGGCTATCGAGTTGCTGGCCCTGCTCGACTCACTCGATATCCAGCGCTGCCATTTCATGGGCCATGCACTGGGCGGCCTGGTGGGTCTGGAACTGGCCCTGCTGCGCCCGGAACTGCTGCAAAGCCAGGTACTGATCAATGCCTGGAGCAGTCCGAACCCGCACAGCGCGCGCTGCTTTTCAGTGCGCAAAAAACTGCTGTTGAACAGCGGATCGGAGGCCTACGTACAGGCTCAGGCGCTGTTCCTCTACCCGGCAGACTGGATCGCCGCCAACGGCCCGCGTCTGGCCGACGACGAAGCCCACGCTCTGGCGCATTTCCCCGACACCGACAACCTGCTGCGGCGCATCCATGCGCTGGAAACCTTCGACGTGGCGGCCGAGCTTTCACGCATTCACACCCCGACCCTGCTGATTGCCAACCGCGACGACATGCTGGTGCCCTGGCAGCAATCACGGCACCTGGCCAACGCCCTGCCGAATGCAACGCTGGTGCTGCTGGAATATGGCGGCCATGCCTCGAACATTACCGATCCACTGCCCTTCCAACGCGCCCTGCGTGCTTTTCTCAGCACACAACCCTGACACACACCCCTGAAAGGACTCTTCCAATGCCTACCTCCTCTGCAACTCCCGCCATTCTGCCCATCGCCGCTGTCAGCCAGCTGGCGTTTCGCGATGCGATGTCCGGCCTGGCCGCCGCCGTCAACCTCATCACCACCGACGGCCCTGGCGGACGCGCCGGCTTTACCGCGACCGCCGTGTGCAGCGTGACGGATCAACCGCCGACGCTGCTGGTCTGTATCAACCGCAGTGCGTCGGTGTATGACGCCTTCATCGAGAACGGCACGTTGTGCGTGAATACGCTGGGCAACGGTCAGCAGGACTTGTCCAACCTGTTCGGCGGCAAGAGCTCCCAGCAGGAGCGCTTTGCCTGCGGGCAGTGGGAGGCCGGAGTGACCGGCGCACCGGTCCTGGACAGTGCAAAACTGGCGCTCGACTGCAAAGTGAGCCAGTCAGTCAGCGTCGGCACACATGACATTCTGTTCTGCGAGGTGGTGGATATCAGGCATCAGAGCGGTGCAGATGCATTGGTCTACTTCGGCCGTCGCTATCATCACCTGCCGAGCGAAACGCCAGCGGCCTGAGGGCTTTGCCGGTTGACTGGCAGACTTGCAGAATGAACCAGCCAGAATGAGCCCGCCGGAATGTACCAAATAGACATGATTTTTTGCGACAGCTCCGTATACTGGCACTGTGAGATCAGAACAATCCTTGCAGTCAACGAGGTGAAGTCATGTCGATCAACAGCGCCTGCATTCTGCTGATAGCCGCCAGCAGTCCATCGTATGCTCGTTGCGCTTACCCGCCACCTGGCATGCCTACGCACGCAGGTGGCTGAGCATGCTGAAGAAAATACCGGTGGCTGATCTTGCCCTGGGCATGTATATCCACAAAATCTGCCGCCGCTGGAGCAATGACCCATTCTGGATCGGCCTGGTCGAAGTCATGCTCGATGACGTTGAAGTGCTTGAGCGCATTCAGCAATCAGGCACCAAAGAAGTCTGGATCGAAACCGGCAAAAGCCGCGTCTTGGCCCCCCGGCCCTCAGCGCCATCGGCCAGCGACGATACAACGCCGGCCAGCCTCGAAAAGGAAATGCTGCGCGCCAGGCTGATCTGCGGACGGGCCAGGGATGCGGTCATGTGCATGTTTACCGAAGCGCGCATGGGCCGGGCCATGGATGTCGACAATGTGCAGTTGCTGGTGGAGGAAATCTCCAACTCGATCCTGCGCCATCCGCACGCGCTGATCAGCCTGTCACGCCTGAAAACGTCCGACGAGTACACCTACATGCACTCGGTGGCGGTCTGCGCGTTGATGGTCGCGCTGGCCAAACGCATGGGCATGTCTGACGATCAGGTCCGTGAAGCTGGCGTGGCCGGGCTGATGCACGATGTCGGCAAAATGATGATTGCCCCGGCGGTGCTCAACAAACCGGGCCGCCTGACCCGCGACGAATTCGAGATCATGAAGGCCCACCCCGAACTGGGCGTGAAGATCCTCATGGACACGCAGCCCGTGGCCGCGTCGGTGATTGACGTCTGCCTGCATCACCACGAAAAGGTCGACGGCTCGGGCTACCCGCACGGCCTGAAAGGCGACCAGATCAGCATCTTCGCGCGCATGGGCGCGGTCTGCGACGTGTATGACGCCATCACCTCTGACCGCCCCTACAAAAAGGGCTGGGGCGTTGCCCATTCGATTCGCGAGATGGCGTCGTGGCAGGGACATTTTGACGACGTGGTGTTTCAAAGCTTCGTCAAGACCGTGGGTATTTACCCGATCGGCACACTGGTACGCCTGGAAAGCGGGCGCCTCGGCGTGGTGGTCGAACAAGGTCAAGCGTCGCTGTTGAAACCGAAAGTGAAGGTTTTCATGTCAGCGCGCACCGGCAAGACGTTCGCCGCACAAGTCATCGACCTGGACTGCCCTTCCGACCCGGACAGGATCGCCAGAATCGAAAAAACCACCGATTGGGGGCTGGAAGAAGTTGATACGCTGTGGGCGGGCAGCCCGGCCTGAGTGGCCCGGTGAACGCCGTTGACGTCAACCCAGCAAGCCCAGTGTCTTGGCCCGCGCCACCGCTTGAGTGCGACGCTCGACCCCCAGTTTGCTGTTGATGTGACTGGCGTGAGTCTTGACGGTGTGCAGGGAGATGAACAGCTGCTCGCTGATTTCCTGATTGGAACAGCCCTGTGCAATCAGTTGCAGCACACCCAGTTCGCGCACGCTGAGGCAATCGCCGCCATGTGCCGCCTCGGGCGACGGCGTGCAACAGGCCGGAAGCTTTTCCAGCAATGCAGCTTGAACCCGGCAGGGTGGCAGTTGCACAAGTTGCTCATGCAGCCACTCGGGGTGCTCGCCCAGCAGCGCCTTGAACGGCATCAATGCACCGCCGGACGCTGCGGGCAGGCTGCGCAGCAACAATGCCCGCGCCTCGTCGCGTCGCGCCTGACTCAGCAGCAAGCCGATCTGCTGGGTCATGGCGATCAGTCCAAGCAGTTTCGCCCCCACCTCCTGAGCGCGCCGCTCGAGCGCCTGCAAGCGCTGCTCGCAGGCAACGCCGTCACCCTGCTGTCGTTCGAGTACGGCACGCTGCAACTCAATGTGTTGCGGCAGTTGCGGATGGCACTCGGGGGCCGCAGCACCGAGACCGCCGTTGTAGGTCTGCGTCAGGCGCAGCAGCCACGCTTCGGCAAGGTCCATGCGCCCCTGCAACAGCCACAGCTCGCATTTGACCAGGGTAATCATCGCCAGGTAGTAGATCGGCGGCACGTCCCAGATGTGCATCAGCCGTTCGGCCTCGGCGAGTTCGGCGAAGGCTTCGGCAAAGCGGCCGGTGCAGCCTTCCATGGTGGCTATTACACAGTGACCGATCAGCACGCTGATGTCGCGGCAGGCGCGTGCCTCGGCCAGACCGGCCAGCAATAACACCCGCCCTTCGTCCACCTGCAGACGCAGGGTCAGCAAGTAGCCTTCATACAGCGTCAGGCGCGCGCGGACCGCGTAGAGCCGAACGGTGGACAAGCCTTTGAGGCGTTGCTGCCCCTGCCGCACTTCCTCCAGCGCGCGGAGAATTTCGCCACGCGCCTGCAGAACTCTGGCGCGGTCGTAATGCGCCAGCGCCTCGAACAACGGATTGGCGACCCGCTGCGCCAGCTCCAGCGCATCGCGATTCAACACGCGGGCGCGCCACAGATCACCGCTGGCGACCGCGAGGTTGGCCAGTGTCGACAGGCACACCAGCCGCTGGCCATAGCGTTTTTCCGGCAGGCTCAGCAGGGCTTCGGTGCAATAATGTTGAGTCTTTTCACTGTCTCCGCGGCCACGGGCGATGATGCCGCTGAGCGCCAGCCATTGGGCGAGCATGGATTTCTGAGCGGTTGCCGAGGGCGCCGGCAGAAAGCGGCTCAGTTGATTGGCCAGCTCTTCGGCGGCATCCAGCTGGCAGGCCAGCCCCAGCGCCCAGGCGTAGAGCACGATCAGGCGTGGCGTGCTGGTCAGCAGGTCGTCCGGCAAGTCCATCTTCCAGCGCAGCAACATGCCGACATTCTGTTCGGCCAGCAGCTGTTCTTCGGAGAGGTTCTGCACCAGATTGGCGGCCACATCCAGATGCCCGGCGCGCAACGCCTGCTCCACGGCTTCATCCAGTTGGCCCTGAGCGCTGAACCAGCGGCAGGCATTCAGGTGCAGGCGGGTCGGTGGTGCACCGGCCGCCTGCCGAGCGCGCAACAGATCGGAAAACAGATGGTGGTAGCGAAACCAGTGGCCCTGCTCGTCCAGCGGTACCAGAAAGACCTGATGCGCCTGCAGATAACCCAGCATCTCGGTGCTGTCGTGACCATCCCGCGCGGCGTCGCACAGCTCGGCGCAAAAACGCTCCAGGCAGGCGGTGTCGTAGAGAAACGCCTGAACATCGGCCGGCAGGCAGTCGATCACTTCTTCCAGCAGGTACTCGCGAATCAGCACCTCACTGCCGCGCAGCGTCTGGGGCAAGGCGCTTTCATCACCGGCTTCGGACGCCGCCAGCAACCAGAAGCGCAGCCCGGCGACCCAGCCTTCGCTGCGCTGAATCAGGCTTTGCAACACCTCGCTGTCGAGCGAGCCGCTGTGCCGCCCCAGCACTGCCATGGATTCGGCGTGCGTGAGGCGCAGGTCCTGTTCGTTGATTTCCAGCAACTGCCGCGTCAGACGCAAGCGTGCCAGATGCCAGTCCGGGCGCTGTCGGCTGGTCACCATGACCACCAGCCCGGCCGGCAAATGGTTGAGAAGGAACTGCAGGCAGCGATCGAGTACCGGCCCCTGGGCCAGATGATAGTCATCGAGCACCAGCAACAGCGGCTTGCTCAGCATCAGGTGCATGGCCAACTCGTCGAGCAGGCCGTCGAGCCACTCCTCGAAGGCAAACGGCTGGTGGCGCTGGCGCATCTTCAGCAAAGCCATCGCCTGCACGCCCAGTTGCGGGAAGAACTGTTGAAGGCTGGCCAGCAAACGCTCGAGAAAACGGCCCGGGTCGCTGTCCCGCGCGCTCAGACCCAGCCATACGTTTTGCCAGTTGTCCGGCAGCCCCTGACAGAACTCGACAGCCAGCGAACTCTTGCCGAACCCGGCCGGGGCGCAGACCAGCAGCAGTCGGCCGCCAAGCCCGGCATCGAGACGCTGACACAGGCGCGCACGGGGAACATAACCCTCAGGCAGAGGTGGACGGAAAAACCGCCCTTCCAACGCAGGAATCGCGCCGTCTGCAAACCCTTGCATTCGGGACAGATCAGTCATGGCCGGCTCGTGTAGGAATCGTTGTTTCGGCATCGCGGTGTTCGGAGACTAGCGGGTAAATCGCTACTTTTAAAAGGCCATCACCGAAAAGACTGTAACAAAATTCCTACAGCTTATAAGGCCAATTCCCACAACTGAAAAAGCCCCGATCAAGGGGCTTTTCAGGCGCACAAGGCAGGCGCTGAGCTACATCGTGTACCGTTCAGGTATCAACGAACCCCTTCCTGGCGCAGCGCGTTGGGGGTGAAGTCGCTGGTGCCGGCCGTGAAGCCGAACTCGTAGGCCTTCTTCTCTTCGTTTTTCATGCCCAGCGCCACATAGCGACCCGATTGCAGGTCGTACAGCGTCTCTACCGCGTACCACGGTACTTGCTTGTCGTAGTAGTTTTCCGAGTGCGCCTCGGCCACGCGCCACAGCTGACCACGCCCGTCGTAATGGTCGATGACGGCGGCCTGCCAGGTGTCTTCGTCGATGAAGAAGTCACGCTTGGCATAGATATGACGCTGCCCTTCCTTGAGGGTGGCGGTCACGTGCCACACGCGGCGCAGCTCGTAGCGGGTCAGGTCCTGGTTGATATGGCCGGCCTTGATGATGTCGGCGTACTTGAGCGTCGGATCGTCCAGCTTGTGGCTGTTGGCGGCGATGTACATTTCCTGCTTGCCGATCAGTTTCCAGTCATAGCGGTCCGGCGCGCCGTTGTACATGTCAAGGTTGTCGGAAGTGCGCAGCCCGTCGGAGGCAGTACCGGGGCCGTCGTAGGACACCTGCGGCGCACGACGCACGCGGCGCTGACCGGCGTTGTACAGCCACGCCGAGCGCGGTTCGGCCACTTGGTCCAGGGTTTCATGTACCAGCAACACGCCACCGGCCAGACGCGCCGGAGCGGTGACTTCCTGCTTGAAGTAGAACAGCACGTTGCCCGGATTTTTCGGGTCGAAATCCCTCATCTTGTCGCGAAACACGAACTGATCGGAGAAATACACCAGGCTGTAGGAGCCGTTGGGCTGTGGCGTGGCCTGGGTGACCAGACGCTTGACGCTGCCGCCCCGGTAACGGGTGATGTGGTTCCAGATGACCTCGACGCCACTGGCCGGGATCGGGAACGGGATGGCCGTATCGAAGTTTTCCAGACCACTGCCGCCACCGACCAGCTTGCTGGTGGTGGCGTTTTTTTTGATCGCGGCGAACACGTCATCCGGCACGGTGGCACCGCGATGGGTCGGGTAGACCGGAATCCGGTAGCTGTCCGGGTAGCGCTTGAACATCGCGTATTGGCCCGGCGCCAGCTTGTCCTTGTACTGCTCGACGTTGGCCGCGGTGATGATGAACAGCGGTTTTTCACTGGCGTACGGGTTGGCAAGAAAACCCTTGCTGTCCACCGCCCCGGCGTTTTTCGGCATCGGGCTCCAGGCCGGGATGGTGTTGGCCGCATTACCGGCCTTTTCCGCGCCCATCGGTGTCAGCGAGGTGCCCAGCTTTGCCGCTTCGGACTCGGACACCGCCGCCATCACACCCGTCGCCAGCAGCGACATACCCAGAACCCCGACCTGCAACAGATTTTTTGTTATTTTCATGTTCATCGTCATCCTGAAAACCATGTTCTTAGAAGTTCATGCCGAAGCTCAGCGCCACGAAGTCCCGGTCATCGACCGTGGTGTACTTGCCATCAAAGAAGTTGGTGTAGGAAAGGTTCGCGGTGTAGGTGTTCTGGTACTCGGCATCGAGCCCCAGGCTGACCGCCTTGCGCCCCTCTTCGAAGTTGCCGCCTGGGCCGGGTGAATAGCCTTTGACGTCATGCGACCAGGCCACGCTCGGCTTGAGGTTGACCCCGGCGAACACGCTGTTGTAATCCCAGATGGCGCGGGCGCGGTAACCCCAGGAGTTGGCCGTGGTAAAGCCGTCGTCTTCGCAATAGCGGGTCAGGTTGTTCTGCTCGGCACCGGTCAGCGTGCCGGCGTTCAACGTTGCGCATTGGCCGCCAGGCAGCGGCCCGGGGCCGTACACCGGATCGCGGCCGTAACGGATTTTGGAGGTGCTTTCGAGCCCGCCCACATGAGTCCAGCCCACTTCACCGACCACCGTCAGACGCTCGGCGCCCATGACCTGATCGAAGAACTGGGTAAATGTGGTCTGCATCTGGGTGATTTCTTTGCGGCGATAACCGGCTTGATCCGTATTCGGCTGCCCGCTGAGCAGCGACACGTTGGGATTGAGCGGCGAAATGCCCGAATAGAGGATGTCGGTGGTATTGACCTGAATCGGCGCGTTGGGGCGGTAGCTGATCTCGCCGCTCCACGCCGTGCCGGTGGGCAGCGTGGTCGAGAAGCTCAGGCCGTACAGACGAATGTCTTCGGGGTATTCGACGTAGTAACTGGAGTTGCCCGCCACCACCACCGGCAGCAGGCTGGGGGCCAGCGCGGCGGCAGTGCTGGCAGGAATGCCGTTGCGCACCAGCGAACCGACCAGCCCTTGCGGGCTGAACGAAGCAGCCGAGCCGCCGCGCCCGCTGAAAATCGGTGCACGGCTGTGGTAATTCATCATGTACGCGCCGAACTCGGTGTCCAGCGGTTCGAAGTTGTAACGCAAGGCAAAACCGAACTGGCCGCTGTCGCGCGCATCGCGGTCAGGGCCTCGGCGCACCACCGCGCCCTCATCCGGGTTGCCGAACACCACGCCCTGCTGCGACAGCGAATTGAACACCGCACCGCGCGCGCCAGCTGGCAGACCGGCCGCCGTCAGCGAGCTGTTCAGGCCGCTGCGGCTGCGCAAGACCGCGAGGTTGTTGTTGCAGCCATCGGCAATCACATCGGGTTGCGAGAAGAAAGTGCCGCAGTTGTCGACGACCGTCTGATCCCATTCAAGCTGGTAGAAACCTTCGGCAGACAGGTTGTCGGTCAGGCTCTGGGACAGGTAGAACATGTTGACCGGAATCAGGCCTTCCTTGATTTCCGAACCGGGTCGCCGGAAGGCCGAGACATCGACCGGGTTGACGCTGTTGATGCCGCCCTGAATGAAGGTACTTTCCCCCCAACTGATGACCTGCTTGCCGAAGCGCACCGCGCCCGGCTGATCGGCAATCGAATAGTTGTGATAGACGAAGGCGTCGAGCAGCTGGAACCCGGACGACTTGGCGCCCTCCTTGCGTCCCGAGTCGCTGATGTCCTTGAACTCGCGGTTTTCATCCTTGAGTTCGAAGTCGTACCAGTATTTGCCGCGCAGGAACACACCGGTATCGCCGTACTTCAGTTCCAGATCATGAATGCCCTTGAAGATCTTCGAAAACGTCTCCCCACGCTTGAAGTTCAAGTGACCGTCATCGGACGTCTGCGACAGACCACGCCCGCCGTTGTTGGCGCCGATCAGGTTCTTGTTGGGATTGGCCGTCGACCAGCTCGCCCCCACTGACAGCGACGAGTCGAAACTGCCTTCGATCTCGCCGACATTGAAGGTCACGGCAAAGGCCGGGCCGGCGAGCGACGAGGCAAGGCTGACGGCCAGAGGCAGCCTGGCCCGACGCCAGAAGGGGGATGTGCTTGTCATCGACGCTACTCCTTGTGTTTTATTGTTATGGCGGTGGGGAAATCCAGAAACGAATCAGTCATCGAATCAACACACGCGCCAGGTCCGTTCTTGCCATTCCCGGTGCTGACTATAGCCAGCACGCTCTGACGCTAGATCCCTCTAAAGTGTGATTTGCACGACCAACGCCTCTGGACCGACCGTTTCCGGGAAGCCGCCAAAAAACATGTGGCGGGGAGGATGGCGTAATTTGCAAATTTGGCAAGTCACAGAGCAGGACCTGCAGCGCAGACACGTGCCGTCGCCAACGGATACGGCATGCCCGAGGTGTCAGAGGGTCGAGAGAAAGGCACTGTTGCTGCTTTGCCACTCCACGATGTCCAGGCGCATGCGTTTCTTGTCCAGCTTGCCGACGCTGGTCTTGGGAATTTCGGTAACAAGCGCGATCTGGCTGGGAATCGCCCACTTATTGATGTGACCTTGCTCGACAAACGGCTTGAGGTGCTCCTTCAAACCCTTGGCATCGAGCTGGTGGCCATCGCGAATCACCAACAAGGCAAACGGCCGCTCTCCCCATTGCGGATCGGCGATGCCGACCACTGCCACTTCGCGCACTGCCGGGTGGCGGCTGCACAAATCTTCGAGTTCCAGCGACGAAACCCATTCGCCACCGGTCTTGATCACGTCCTTGATGCGGTCGCGAATGTCGATGAAGCCCATGCCGTCCAGCGTCGCCACATCACCGGTGTGCAGCCAGCCGCCCGCCCACAGCTCGGCGCCTTTTTCGGGCTCGCGAAAGTAGCTTCCGGTCAGCCAAGGCGCACGCAGCACCAGCTCTCCCTGGGTTTCGCCGTCGGCCGGGAGGAAGTTGCCCTGCTGATCGATGATGGCGGCTTCCACCAGCATTCCCGGCACGCCGGCCTTGATCCGGTAGGTGATGCGCTCGTCTTCACTGCCGGCTTTCAACTCTTCGTTGATGTGCGCTACGGATATGAGTGGTCCGGTTTCAGACATGCCGTAGGCGGCAGTGAGCTGGATGCCGCGGGATTTGGCGGCCTGATACAGACTGCGGGTCAGGGAGCTGCCGCCAATGATGATCTTCCAGCCACCGAAATCGACGTTCTGGGCAGACTTGGCGTTCAGCAGCATTTGCAGAATGGTCGGCACGCAATGGGAGAAGGTGACTTTCTCTCTGCGCCACAGCTCTACCAGCAACTCGGGATCGTAGCGGCCGGGATACACCTGTTTCAGACCGAGCATGGTTGCCGCATAGGGAATGCCCCAGGCGTGCACGTGAAACATCGGCGTGATGGGCATGTAGACGTCATCGGTGCCCAGCAGCCGGGTGCTGTCGATACAGCCCATGATGGTCGCCACGCCCATGGTGTGCAGCACCAGTTGGCGGTGGGTGAAATACACCCCCTTGGGGTTGCCTGTGGTGCCGGTGGTGTAAAACGTGGTGGCGACCGAGTTTTCGTCGAAATCCTCGAACACGTATTCGGGGCTGGCCGCCGCCAGCAGGGTCTCGTACTCGCCCACGAGGTTGGGCAGCTCGGCAGTCTTGTCTGGCAAATCCGTCAGCAACAGGGTCTTCTCGACCGTGCTCAGGTGTCCGGACATCGCCTGATAGAGTCCCGTGAACTCGCTATTCACCAGCACCAGACGGTCGTCGGCGTGGTTGATGGTGTAGGCGATCTGCTCGGGAGAAAGCCGCACATTGACGGTGTGGATGACCGCACCAATCATCGGGATGGCGAACATGCATTCCAGGTAGCGGTGGCTGTCCCAGTCCATCACCGCCACGGTATCGCCAGACTTCACGCCCGCCGCTGTCAGTACGTTGGCCAGGCGACAGATGCGTTCGTTGAGGGTCGCGTAGGTGTAGCGGACCGAATCACGGTAGATGATTTCGCGCGTCTTTTCATAACGACCGCCCGACAACAGCAGGCGCTTGATCAACAGAGGGCACTGATACGCGCCATCGGCGGGCGGAAGAACGCGAGTCTGTAACATATGAAGCCCTTTTTCAAAGTCCATAAGCGTGCTGAAAATATGCACTCTAGGGCCTCGGGCTGCCAGTGAAATCAGTAAAAGGGATGATTTTTCGAGACGCCCCGCGCTGTCTGCAAGGGGCGTCCGGACTGCTGCATGTGCTCGGTAAGCGGCGTACTGAACTCAGGTTTCAGCGCACTTCGGTCAGCGCCAGCTTGATGCCCAGCGCGATCAGCACGCCGCCCATGGCCCGGTCGAACCAGTGCCCCATGCGCGCGAATCCTGCGCGCACCCGGGCCTGGCTGAACAGTCGCGCCACCAGACAGAACCACGCCGCCGTCGCCACTGCGAGGTACACGCCGTAACCGCCCTGCACCAGCAGTGGCGTGTGCGGATTGATCACCACGGTGAACAGCGAGAGGAAGAACAGCGTCGCCTTGGGATTCAGGCCATTGGTGACGAAACCGCTGATGTAGGCACCGCGTGCCGTGCGCTCGCCGGGAGGGGCCTTGATGGCGGTATCCCCCGTTGCAGCGGCCGGCTTGGCGCGCAACGCCTTGATGCCGATGTACAGCAGATAGGCCGCGGCTGCCCATTTCAGCGCGTTGAACAGCACGATGGACTGGGAGACGATAATCCCGATCCCCAGCAGCGAATAGCCCACATGCAGAAAGATCGCCGAGCCGACGCCCAACGCCGCCCAGGTCCCTGCCTTGCGCCCATGAGTGACGCTTTCACGCACCACCACCGCGAAATCCGGACCGGGGCTGGCAACCGCCAGCAAGTGAATCAGCGCAACGGTAAGAAATTCTGCCCAGTACATGTGGGACCTCCTGGAGGGTTGACGTCTGACCCGGCAGATTACGCTGTCTGATGTCTTCGCAACAGATGCCGGCATTGATGCGACGCAGGGCGTGCTCTAACTATCGTGCGTCGCATGCCTTTCCGGACGCTCCGCGTCCTCGTGACGACGCAGAGCGTCGTGAACTGCATTCCCACGCTGGAGCGTGCGGAACGATCATCGCAACTATCGTGCGACGCTCCGCGTCGCATGCTGTTCCGGACGCTCCGCGTCCTCCCGGCCCATATCCTGTTAGACTGCGCGCTTTTTCAGGAGCCATTCCATGGACCCGCGCAGTGAAGTGTTACTCCGTCAGGCCGAGCTGTTTCAGGGCTCGCTGTTGTTGGTCGGGCTGCCCGCCGATGACCTGCTCGGAAAACTGCCGGACGCACGTGGTTGGTGCTGGCACGCCGGTGATCAAGCGGCCCTGGATGCGCGTTTTGAAGGGCGCGTGGATTTCGGCGTCGAGGCGCCACAGACTGACTTCGAAGCCGCCGTGCTGTTCCTGCCCAAGGCACGTGATCTGACCGACTACCTGCTCAATGCACTGGCCTCGCGACTGGCCGGACGCGAGCTGTTTCTGGTCGGCGAGAAACGTGGTGGCATCGAAGCGGCTGCCAAGCAACTGAGCCCGTTCGGCCGCGCGCGCAAGCTGGACAGCGCCCGCCACTGCCAACTGTGGCAGGTCACCGTCGAGCACGCACCGCAAGCCGTCAGCCTGGAAAGCCTCGCCAGGCCCTACCAGATCGAATTGCAGGACGGCCCGCTCACCGTCGTCAGCCTGCCCGGTGTGTTCAGCCATGGCCGGCTCGACCGTGGTTCAGCCTTGTTGCTGGAAAACATTGACAAGCTGCCCAGCGGCAACCTGCTCGATTTCGGTTGCGGCGCCGGAGTGCTGGGCGCGGCGATCAAGCGTCGTTACCCGCATAACGAAGTCATCATGCTCGATGTCGATGCCTTCGCCACCGCCAGTTCGCGCCTGACCCTTGCCGCCAATGGCCTGCAAGCCCAGGTGCTGACCGGTGACGGCATAGACGCAGCCCCGATGGGCTTGAACACGATTCTGAGCAATCCGCCGTTCCACGTCGGGGTTCATACCGATTACATGGCAACGGAAAACCTGCTGAGAAAAGCACGCCAACATCTTAAATCAGGTGGCGAACTGCGCCTGGTCGCGAATAACTTCCTGCGTTATCAGCCGCTGATCGAGGAGCATGTCGGGCAGTGCGAAGTCAGGGCTCAGGGTAACGGTTTCAAAATCTACAGCGCCAAACGCCCCTGAAATAAGCACTTGCCGAAACGTTTTCGCGGAGGCAGAATCCGCTCCGTCCTAGGGGAGTAGTCTCCCACGAGCGCCATGCTCGTCCGGCACGTATCAACATACTTGGTCCTCAGACCATGGTACGTGCGACCCGGAATCCGCTCAGACGGATCGGTGGTTTGACAAGACCTATGACACGAACACCTTACCCGGGGCGGGGAGGTCGTACGTGTCATAGCCGTGTCGACCCGCCCCTCAGGAAGCCTGATGCTGGAATCATTCTTAATCCCCACCGCAGTGGTCGCGCTCGCCGAAATCGGTGACAAGACGCAGTTGCTCGCGCTCGTTCTCGCCGCGCGCTTTCGCAAGCCATGGCCGATCATTGCCGGCATCGTTGCCGCAACCCTCGCCAACCATGCAGCCGCCGGCGCAGTGGGTGCGTGGTTCAGCAGTTATCTGTCAGACGCAGTGCTGCACTGGATCCTCGCCGCCAGCTTTACCGCCACGGCGCTGTGGACACTGGTTCCGGACAAGATGGACGACGACGAAGCCAGCACGGCACGCAAGTTCGGCCCGTTCATGACCACGCTGATCACGTTCTTCATCGCTGAAATCGGTGACAAGACGCAGATCGCCACGGTGATGCTGGCGGCGCAGTATTCCTATCTGTGGCTGGTCATTCTGGGCACCACGGTGGGCATGCTGCTGGCCAACGTGCCGGTGGTGCTGGCGGGCAATTTCGCCGCCGAGAAGCTGCCGCTGACCCTGATCCGCCGACTGGCTGCCTGCGCGTTCTTCGTGCTGGCGCTGGTGGCGGTTTACAAGGCAATGCAGGTCAGCGGCTGGGTGTAATGCCGGCCCGTAGCGTTGCGAAAACACTCGCAACGCTACGGGCGACTCATCCACTCAGGATTTAGCGGCTTTCTGGTACAGCGGCATGACTTTCGGTATCGCAGCCTGCAACGAGGCGATGCGACTTTCCGAGGCCGGGTGAGTGCTCATGAACTCAGGCTGCGAACCGCCGGAGTTCTGGGTCATTTTCTGCCACAGGGTGATCGCTGCATTAGGGTTGTAACCGGCGCGTGCGGCCAGTTCCAGACCGAGCAGATCGGCTTCGTTCTCGTTACTGCGACTGTTGGGCAGCGTCAGGCTGTAGTTGACCACGGTATCTGCCAACGCCAGGCTGTCCTGCCCCAATCCCAGCAAGGCGCCTGCGCCCTGCTTGGCCATCGAAACACCGTACGCCTTGGACATCGCTTCACGCCCGTGCTCGCGCAACGCATGGGCGATCTCGTGGCCCATGACCGCAGCGATTTCATCGTCGGTCAGTTTGAGGGTATCGATCAGGCCGCTGTAGACAATGATCTTGCCGCCAGGACCACAGTTGGCGTTCAGCTCGTCGCTCTTGATCAGGTTGACTTCCCACTGCCACTGGGCCGAATCAGGTCGCAATTTGGGCGCCTGGGCAATCAGTCGATCGGCGATTGCATGGACCCGCCTGGCATTTGCGCTGGTGGTGTCCAGTACCCCTTTGCTGGTCGCCTCGCCAACGGTCTGCTGGTAGGACTGGGCGTACATTTTGTTGACTTCATCCGTCGAGAGCATGCTGAACATGTACTGTTTGCGCTCCACACCGACCGAGTCGCCACTCGTGGTATTGACTGCCTGACACCCGCCGAGCAGCAACGCAGCGCTCAAGGCACAGAAGGCAAATGAAGGACGCATGGTGTATCTCCTAGTGTATGAAACGGTCATTCCCGGGGCAGACCTCTGCGCCAGATACCGGCCAGCTGGCATCTTGGTCTTTGCACAGGGGCTGATGGTTCCCGCAGGTGTGTCCAGTTTGTATCAGATGTACTTCAACGCGGATATCGGATTTGTCCGATTCGGCGTTTTTTGCCTGGCCCGACTAGCTCAGAGGCGTAAGGCACTCAGGGGCATTGAGCTTGGGATCATTGACCAGATTGGCCAGTGGCCGCTCGCGCAGCGCCGTCTGCGGGGCAGCCAGCAACGCTTGCAGGGTCGGCAGCGGCGTGTCGGCGGCCAGCCAGTCTTTCTGGCCCTTGGCGTCCAGAATCAATGGCCGGCGCTGGGTTGCCGCGGCCTGGGTAACTACTGCGACGCTCAGGTACGTATGCCCCTGCACCGGATAGGCTTCCCAGATCGCGGCGAAAAACAGCGCGGCGCCCTCCCCCGGCGTCAGCCAGAACGGGCGTTTGCGTACCGTGCCGCGCCATTCGTAAAAGCCGTTGGCGGGGAGCAGACAGCGGCGATGGGTGAAGGCATCGCGAAACATCGGCTGCTCGGCCACCGTTTCAGCGCGGGCATGGGCAGGCGTTTTCGACAGGTCAGTGAGCCAGGCCGGCGTCAGGCCCCAGCGCGCGCGCACCAGCTCGATGCCCTCCGCGTTGTCGGCGGCACGCATGATCAACACCCAGTCGGCTGGCGAAATATTCCATTGCGCCTGCTGATCGGCAGGGAAACCGGGCAAGGCGGCAAAGGCAGGGGTCCAGCGAAACAGGGCATAGCGTCCACACATGGGGGCTAATCAGACTCGTTTGAAGGTGCTCAGCACACCAGCACATCGGGGAAGTCGTCCGGCTCATCGCCAGACAGGGGCGAGGCGCTATTGTACGCAGTGATCAACGCTCGTGCGCGAGCGACCTGCGCATCTTCGACCTTGAGGGCCAGAAGCCCCAGCCCCGGCAGCTCGCCCATCGCCCCAAGCAGATCACGACCGGCCAGATGCGCGTTGATGCCTTCGCTGGCAAGCATTGCCAGCAGCAACTCGGCCTCCATCAGGTTCTCGGGCTCGTAGATCTTCTGCATCACTCGTTCTCGCTGCGAACATCCAGATTCCAGTCTTCGCCGTCGGTCTGCAGGTCGAAAACGATCGGGCGGCAACAGACCGGACAGTCTTCAATGTACTGTTGATCGCCGCCGGAAATATCCAGTACGGCTTCGACAGGTTCGCCGCAATAAGGGCAGTCGTAACTCTGTAATTCCTGCATCACGGTCTCCGGGATCAGTTATGCGTATAATTGACCCATTCTTCAGAAGGCAGTTTTAACAAATCCGTCTTCTTTTTACCCTATTCGATTCAAACAAGAGAGCATGATGGGCGAATTTGATGCCATCCGACCTTACAACGATGCAGAAGTCCCCGCCGTATTGGCACGTCTGCTGAGCGACAAAGCCTTTCTCGCCATTCTGACCCGGTTCCGCTTTCCCCGCCTGGCGGGCGCATTCGGCTGGCTGCTGCAGCCAACCCTGGCACGCAAGCTGCGCCGCGAATTTGCCGGTATCGACTCGGTCGCCACGCTGCAGGACAAGGTTGAATATTATGTCGACCACACCATCGAACGCGCCACCGACGGGGTCACCTACACTGGCGTCGAACAGCTGAAGTCCGGTTGCGCCTACCTGTTTCTGGCCAACCATCGCGATATCGTCATGGACCCGGCGTTCGTCAACTATGCCGTGTACCACGCAGGCCTGCCCACTCCGCGCATCGCAATCGGCGACAACCTGCTGCAAAAGCCATTCGTCAGCGACCTGATGCGCCTGAACAAGAGCTTCATCGTGCATCGCTCGATCACCGGGCGGCGCGAGAAGATGGCGGCTTATCAATTGCTGTCGGCGTACATCAATCACTCGATCACCCAGGACTGCCAGTCGATCTGGATCGCTCAGGCCGAGGGCCGCGCCAAGGACGGTGACGACCGTACCGAGTCAGCGATCCTCAAGATGTTCCACATGAGCCGCAAGGATGAGCCGTTTGGCGACGTGATTCGTTCGCTGAACCTGATCCCGGTGTCGATCAGCTATGAGTATGATCCGTGCGACAGCGCCAAGGCCCGCGAGCTGTACATTCGTGCGACAACCGGCGCCTACACCAAGACGCCGGGCGAAGACGACGTGAGCATTGCCCTGGGGATCACCGGCTATAAAGGCCGTGTGCATGTGAACTTTGCACCGCCGATCACCGAGCACTTCGAGGACACCAAGCAACTGGCCATCGAGATGGACCGGCAGATTCTCGGCGGCTATCGGCTGTTCCCGGTGCATTACCTGGCGTACGCGCAGTGGAGCGATGCCGATCCGGCGCTTGAAGTGCCGAAGGCTGAAGCCCTGTTCCCGGCCGATGAACTCGAACGTGCCAGGGAGGAGTGGGAAAGTCGTCTGGCAGGCACGCCGATCGAGCACCGCCCTTACATGATTCAGCAATACGCGACACCGGTGCGCAACCAGTACCGCGTCAAGGCAGGGCTGGCGCTTTAAGACCTGCGCCAGAATGCCTACCGTACCCATGCTCCGCGTGGGTACGCCGTTGCGGGCGCTTTGCCTCCGGTCGTGGGCGCGTCAGCGTGAGGAACGATAGGTGTACGGGAGAGCACGCATCCTGCTCAGGCTCCGCGTGGTCATACGCCCCCGAAACATTCTGCATGACAATTCTCTGCCGCTGTCACCCCAGCGTCATACTTCGCCTGCATTGTGTGGCTCCTCGAGAAACGGACTTCCCTCTCTTTGGAGCTTGTCATGCTGCATGCAAAAAATCAGGATCGCCTTTATCTCATTGCCCCAAGCGATGAGCAGCAGGAGTTGATCGATGGCCTGGCCTTCAATGTTCAGGACCGCCACTGGCTGGTCTACTGCGCACTGGGCGGGCATGTTCATCATGATTTGCCGGATCTGGATCAGGACACGGGGTTGAGTTTCCTGGACTTCTACCAGCAGGCAGCCTGATAGCAAACCCTGAACAGCAAAAAGCCCGGCCCCTTCAACAAGGGCCGGGCTTTTTTTATCGCGACGGTTAGAGGCTTACTGCGACAGGGTCGAACCGATGGTCGGGTCCTGGAAGACGCGAGTCAGCGCGTCGCTCAACACGTCGCTCACCAGCTTGGTGTTGGTTTCCTGGTTCGGCGCCATACCGAAACGCTGGTCCAGCGATGCGGCGTAACGACCACTGTAGGTGCGACCGTTATTGCGCACGTCAGCGCGGAACGTCGAGCTGATGGTGGCTTCAGTGACGTACAGACCTTCCTTCGGCGACTGGTACTTCAAGTCTGCCAGGGTCACGGTCAGCTGTGGAGCGTTGCCGCTCTGGGTTGGCGTAAAGCCCAGCAGGCGCACGGCCGCTTCAGCCTGAGCCTGAAGCTTGGGAACGATATCAGCACCGTTGACGCTGATTGCGCTGGTTTCCGGGTACATGCCACCGCGCGTACCCAGCGTCGGCCCAGGACGGCCGTCGACGACACGCACCACCACAGGCTGACCACGCCCTACGGCCGCCAGCTGCGCGTTGAGCTTGGGCGTGGGGCTGAGTTGTTGCGGACTGTGGGCACAGCCCACCAGGGTCAAACTGCTTACAGCAAGCAAACCGAACAAAATGCGACGCAGCATGCTCATTTCTCCATGGGCCAGACACTGAATGTGCCGCAGTATAGCGGCCTGTAACAGCCGCTAACCAGAGGCCACTGACCGTTAAGCCTCGGACATTCGACACGCATCGGGGTTCACGCAGCAACGCAGGGCAAGATTCATCCAGCACAGTGTAATCAGGGCGTCACATCCACGCGGCAGACTCGCCTCCATCGCCCAGACGCTCATTAAAGTCACAGGAGCTGCGCCATGAATCTGTTCCGGTCTCTGTTCACTGCACGCCCACAGCATCGCCACTACGCGCGTATCGATCAGGCAGGCGTCTGCCGTGCGTTCAAACACTGCGCGCAACGTCCGACCGGCGTGGAATGGGTCGAAGTGACCGAGCAACGGCTCAGCTGGCTGAATCAGGCCCTGCCCGCCAGCGCCCGCGTGACGCAGCGCAGCGAACGCTCACCGCGCGGCCAGTTGCTCACCGCCTGACCGGGGAGCGAATAAAAGTCATTTAAAGCGATCAATTCCTGCCATTTCATCGCTATAATCTCCCCCCGATTATAAGGACGTCTCCTGATCGGGCCTCGCAGCACTGCTAATCGCCGTATTAGCGCCTTCGTAATGCCCACAGAGAGCCGCCCACACAGGTCATTTGCGCACGAGTGTGCTCGATGAAAGGTGAAGAATGCTCGAATCGTATCGAACCTTTCTCGCCGGCCAGCGCCTCACTCTTTATGCGCCTGACCTGCCAGCGCTGTCATCGCAGCCATTTCGAGGTTTGGTTCGCGTTCCCAAAAGGACGTGAAAAACGGGTTTCACTACTTCACAAGAGTGTGGCGAGCAAATGAATAGGTACGCGTTTGTAAATGCACCATCAGCGTCTGAACCGGCTCTCTTGAACAGGACTGACCGCAGCCGCGCCTCCATGACCGGAGCCTGACGCCATCGACAGGAGCCCGTTGCACAAGGGGCTCCCTGACGATGGTCGAATGGCCTCGCGGGCCTGGAAATGCGTTCATGAAGCATTGATGAACCATGACCGGGCCTGACCGGGACCTGCGCTTTGGATGCGAAAAATTGCGAAGAATCGGTCAGGCGATCCTGGCCAGGCAAGCGAGGGTAGAGAGTTGATCCAGCCCGCGAACACCTGGCAACCAGCCTCAGGATCGTATGCCGTCAATTTGGTGCTGCAGATTTTGGAGACGCGTTAATGGCGCATAACGAAGCAGTCGATGTAGTACTGGTCGGAGCGGGCATCATGAGTGCCACTCTGGCGGTATTGCTAAAAGAGCTCGACCCCGGCATCACGCTGGAAGTCGTTGAGCTGATGGATTCCGGTGCTGCGGAGAGTTCCAACCCGTGGAACAACGCCGGCACCGGCCACGCCGGTCTGTGCGAGCTGAACTACACGCCGCCTGCGGCTGATGGCTCCATCGACATCAAGAAAGCGGTGCACATCAATACCCAGTTCGAAGTCTCGAAACAGTTCTGGGCCTACCTGGCACGCAAGGGCACCTTCGGTTCAGCCCGCTCATTCATCAACCCGGTTCCACACCTGAGCTTCGTGCAGGGCGAAAAAGGCGTCTCGTTCCTCAAGACCCGTTTTGCAGCCATGAGCAAGCATCACGCCTTCTCCTCGATGGAATACACCGAGGACAAGGCAAAACTGGCCGAGTGGATGCCATTGATGATGCCTGGCCGGCCTGCGGACGAAAAAATTGCCGCAACGCGCATGATGAACGGCACCGACGTCAATTTTGGCGCGCTGACCAATCAACTGCTTGGCCATCTGACCAGCGCTCCAGGCACGCAGATCAAGTACCGCAGCCGTGTGACCAACCTGACCCGCAACGGCGCCGGCTGGACCGTCAGCGTCAAGGACGTGAATGGCGGTGGCACGCGCGAGATAGATGCCAAATTCGTGTTCCTCGGTGCCGGTGGCGCAGCACTGCCACTGCTGCAGTTGTCGGGCATCGAAGAAAGCAAGGGCTTTGGCGGCTTCCCGGTCAGCGGCCAGTGGCTGCGTTGCGACAACCCGGAAGTGGTCAAGCACCACCAGGCCAAGGTCTACAGCCAGGCCGCCGTGGGCTCGCCGCCGATGTCGGTGCCGCACCTGGACACCCGCGTGGTCGATGGCAAGAAATCCCTGCTGTTCGGACCTTATGCCGGTTTCACCACCAAGTTCCTGAAACACGGCTCGTACCTCGACCTGCCGCTCTCGGTCCGCGTGGCCAACATCAAACCGATGCTGGCGGTGGCGCGCGACAACATGGACCTGACCAAGTACCTGGTCAGCGAAGTGATGCAGTCGATGGAGCAACGCCTGGAATCGCTGCGCCGCTTCTACCCGGAAGCGAAAGCCGAAGACTGGCGTCTCGAAATCGCCGGTCAGCGCGTGCAGATCATCAAGAAAGATGCGAAAAAAGGCGGCGTCCTGCAATTCGGCACCGAGCTGGTGTCTGCACAGGATGGCTCGCTGGCCGCACTGCTCGGCGCTTCGCCAGGCGCTTCGGTGACTGTGTCGATCATGCTGGAGCTGCTCGAGCGCTGCTTCCCGGAGAAAACCCGCACGGAATGGGCGACCAAGCTCGAAGAGATTTTCCCGGCCCGGGAGAAGATCCTCGAAACCGATGCGCCGCTCTACGAGCGTATCAGCGCGCAGAACGACGAGGCGCTGGAACTGGTCGAGAAAAACAGCCAGGAACACAGCTTCGCCTGATCCGGTCGCTGCTGTGCTGTAACAAAAAGCCCCGTGAGCCTTTACCAGCCACGGGGCTTTTTATTGCGTTTATTGCAGGTGCCGGTCAGAGGCTTCTGGACAGTACGGCAATGTGCTCGGGGCCAATCCCGCAGCAGCCGCCAATGTGCGTGGCGCCGCGCTTGACCCAGTCTGCCGCCCACTGCTGATAGCCCTGCGGGTCAAGGTCTTCACGCAGCTCATCCAGGCCGTCGTTGGCGGTGGCGTCCTTGGGTTGCGGCGGGAAGGCGTTGGCATAGGCGCCGATGGCAATGTCGACGTTCAGCGACGTGAACACCTCACGCGCTGCATCGATTGCGCCACCGATCACCTCTGGCTGACTGCAGTTGAACAGCAGCGTGGCGACACCCATTGCTGCGGCAGCCCTGGCGGCGTCGGCGACCGGCTCACCTGAGCGCAGGCGCGGGACCTCGTCAGTATCTTCATCCTGCAGGGTGAAGGACAGCCAGAACGGTTTGCCGTCATTGGGCAGCCCGGCGCGGATGGTCTGCGCTTCGAGAATGCAGCTCTGGGTTTCGGCCAGCCACAGATCGACATACGGCGACAGCCCGGCAATCAGTGGTTTCAGAACGTCGGCAGCCAGTTGCGGCTGATAGAGATCAGGGCGATAGGAACCGAACAGCGGCGGAATGGAGCCCGCTACCCGGGCGCGTCCGCCAGAAGCATCGGCCGATTCGCGCGCCAGTTGCCCGGCCAGCGCTGCCAATGCCTGACCCTCGCGGGCAAAACGCTCTTCGCCAATATGAAACGGCACGACGGCGTAGCTGTTACTGGTGATGACCTGAGCACCACTTTCGATATAAGCGGCGTGTACCGCACTCACCGCTTCCGGTGCTTCACTCAATGCCAGAGCCGACCATTCAGGCTGGCGGAACGGGGCTCCGCGACGCTGCAGTTCACGGCCCATGCCGCCATCGAGAATTACAGTTGTGCCTTGCGTCATATGTGATCTGCTTATATGTATATGAAAAAAACTCATTATGAGTCAGTCTTGTATAACGTATTTAATACGGCCCTTTCATCAAACTACAAACACTTTTTCAGGGGATATCTGTGAATTATCGCGCTCTGCTGGGCATCGGCCTGGTCACTCTGGCAGCCTCCACGCAAGTTCTGGCCGGCGCCACGCTGGATCGCGTGCAGAAAAACAAAGAGCTGGTCAACGTCCTCATGGAAAGTTACCCGCCCTTCTCTTTCCTGAATGACAAGAATGAACTGGACGGCTTCGATGTCGACGTCGCCAAGGCCGTGGCGCAGAAACTGGGCGTCAAGCTGCGCCTCGAAACACCGTCCTGGGACGTGATCGCCGCGGGCCACTGGAGCGGACGTTATGACATCTGCGTCTGCTCGATGACACCGAGCAAGGCCCGCGCCGAAGTGTTCAACTTCCCGGTCGAGTATTACGCCTCGCCTGCAGTGATCGTGGTCAACGCCTCGGATGATCGTATCCATTCGGCCAAGGACCTGAGCGGCAAGAAAGTCGGCCTGACCAGCGCCTCCAGCTACGAAAGTTACCTGAACAAGAACCTGGTCATCGATGGCGCCGAAGACAAGCCCCTGCAGTACCCGTTCGAAGACGTACAGATCGCCCCGTACGACAACGACAACGTGGCCTTTCAAGACCTTGGGCTGGGTGCTGGCAAGCGGCTGGACGCGATACTGACCAATCTGGTGACCGCAAAACCGCGTCTGGATCAGGACAAGCGCTTCAAACTGGCGGGCGAGCCGCTGTATGAAGAACCCAACTCCGTGGCCATCGAAAAAGACGATCCGGAATGGGACGCCAAGGTTCGCGAAGTCTTCGCCGAACTCAAGAGCGACGGCACCCTGAGCAAGCTGTCGCAAAAGTGGATCGGTGCTGACATCAGCAAATGACTTCCTTTCAGCCCCAGCGCCCACCCGAGCAGGCCGAGCAGAGCCTGCTCAAGCGAGTTTTCGGCTTCCGTACGCGGCTTTACCTGACCTGGCTGGTCATGTTCGTGCTGTTCGCCGGCTTCTTCCTGAGCTTCGATCTGAAGCTGTCGATCATCCTCGACAAGCTGCCGAACCTGATCGGGCTGCATCTGGCCCCCAACGGCTTTCTGCAGGGCGCGGCGCTGACATTGTTCGTGTCAGTGTGCTCGATCGTGGTCTCGGTCGTGCTTGGCTTTGTCACTGCACTCGCACGGCTCTCCAGCAGCGCAGTGGCGTTTGGCATCGCCAGCTTCTACGCCTCGTTCTTTCGTGGCACGCCGCTGCTGATCCAGATCCTGTTGATCTATCTCGGTCTGCCACAACTTGGCATCGTGCCCGGAGCCATCACGGCAGGAGTGATCGCGCTGTCGCTCAACTACGGGGCTTACCTGAGCGAGATTTTCCGTGCCGGCATCATCGGCGTCTCCGTCGGGCAGCGTGAAGCCGCACTGGCCCTGGCGCTGCGCCCGACGCAGATCTTCTGGCGCGTCACCCTGCCCCAGGCCATGCGCACGATCATTCCGCCGACCACCAACCAGTTCATCTCCATGCTCAAGGACTCTTCCCTGATTTCAGTGATGGGCGTCTGGGAAGTGATGTTTCTCGCGCAGTCTTACGGCCGCTCCAGCTATCGATACATCGAAATGCTGACCACCGCAGCGGTGCTGTACTGGATCATGTCGATCGGGCTGGAGTTGTTGCAGTCACGACTGGAGCGGCATTACGGCAAGGCGTATCAGGCACGCAAATAACTGCAGCGTTCGTCCTCACGCTTTGCGCTCAGTGTTATACGCAAGTCTGTTTTTGATTCTGGCCGAAGGCCGTGGGAGCGAACTTGTTCGCGAAGGGGGTCGTATAATCGCCGAAAATGCATCGCCTAAAACACCGTCTTCGCGAACAAGTTCGCTCCCACGCCCTCTGGGCAGAAGCTCGGAAGCCCGTTATTCCGGGCGCTCTAGGACGTGTGTATAACGACTGAGAGCTCCGCGTGGGAATGCAGTTCCGGACGCTCTGCGTCCAGCTCTGGCAATGCGGAGCATTGGCACGACAGTCAACTGCGGGCTTTTTCGATCAGTTCGATGTATTCGTCAGCATTGCGCTGATCCTTGATCAGGGCGATGAAGTCGTTGCCGTGCTCGTCCTTGCCATCGAAGTCATGGCCCGCTTCCTTGAAGAACACCAGAAAGCGTTCGAAATCGTTGATGCGCAGCCCACGATAAGCCTTGATCAGCTTGTGCAGCGACGGCGAGGTAGCATCATACGGCTCGAAGTCGAGGAACAGTTTGATCTGCTCATCGCCGATCTCATCGCCAATCAACTGCTTCTTATCTTTACGCATTACAGGCTCCAGCAGGTCGCAGACACTTTCACGGGCGGGCAGTTTACCCTCCGGCGAGCGCCGCGCTCAACGCGCACGTGCAGAGGTGGTGTGCAGATCAGCCCAGATGTGTCCGTTGGCATAACTGAGGAACTGGCAATAGACCTTCTCGTTGCGCAGCAAGTCCACCAGCACGCGGTACTGGGACAGCGGGTAATACAGCGTCAACGTGCGCGACGGCTCATCATAGGTCGGCTTTTTAAGGCTTTTGCTATCACCGCCATCGAAGTGCACGAGCACCTGGGAGATGGATGCGCCCTTGTTCAGCGACTTGCCCTTGAGGCGCAGCGACAAGGGCGAGGTGACCGGAATCGGCTGCTGACTCGATTGCCGCTGGTTACCGGCAACGATGGTGTACTCGGTGACCCGCATCAACTGTTGCTGCTCGGGCACACCATCGCGCAGGCTCAGGTCGTCAGGCGGCAGGTATTGATCGTGCATGGGGCTGGCCGATACCGGCGCAGCAGGTGCGGCAACGGCCAGACCAGACAACAGCACCAACGCCACGGCGCCGGGAATCAGTAGCTTCATTGAGGGTTTCCATATAATTGCCAATCGACGACCGCCCCTGTTCGCAGAAGCGGTCGTCAGAATGCCTTACATCCCTTTGACCGCATAGATACCGGCAGCATTACGCCAGTAACCTTTGTAGTCCATACCGAAGCCGAAGATATAACGGTCGATGCACGGCAGGCCGACGTAATCGGCTTTCAGGTCCGGGCGAGCCTTGCGGTCGTGGTCCTTGTCGATCAGCACGGCCGTGTGCACAGCGCGGGCACCGGCGTGTTTACAGAAGTCGATGATGGCGCCCAGGGTGTGGCCTTCATCGAGGATGTCGTCGATGATCAGCACGTCACGGTCCATGAACGAGACTTCCGGCTTGGCTTTCCAGAACAGATCGCCGCCGGTGGTTTCGTTGCGATAACGCGTCGCGTGCAGGTAGGACGCTTCCAGCGGGAAGTTCAGATGGGTGAGCAGCTTGCCGGAGAAAATCAGGCCGCCATTCATGACGCAGAACACGACAGGATTGCGCTCGGCCAGTTCGGCATTGATCTGCGCGCCGACGCGGGCAATGGCCGCATCCACTTCGGCCTCGGTGTACAGGCAGTCAGCTTCGCGCATGACTTGACGGATATGCTCGAGATCAGCGGACATGACGCTCTCCAGGTAAGGCAGTTTGAGAAAAGCGGGCAAAGGTACGCATCCGTTCAAGCCAGAGCAAGTGATTCTGGACTAACGTTGCGAGTGTCTTGCAAAAGCCGCGAACGTCGAAGCTTCGTAACGATACTGCATGTGCTTTAAGACAGTCAGTGCCGAATAGATTAACCTAGACCGATTTTTGCCCCGCTGGAGCCTTTCCCCATGCCCATTCGTGAGATCCGTCACCCACTGATCCGCCACAAGCTCGGCCTTATGCGCCGCGCCGACATCAGCACCAAGAATTTCCGCGAGCTGGCTCAGGAAGTCGGCGCGCTGCTGACCTATGAAGCCACCGCCGACCTGACGCTGGAAAACTACGACATTCAAGGCTGGGCCGGTACGGTGTCAGTCGAGAAGATCGCGGGCAAGAAAATCACTGTCGTGCCGATTCTGCGCGCCGGTATCGGCATGCTGGACGGCGTGCTCAGCCTGATTCCGGGCGCCAAGGTCAGCGCGGTCGGCGTGGCCCGCAACGAAGAAACCCTGCAGGCGCACACCTACCTGGAAAAACTGGTCCCGGAAATCGACGAGCGCCTGGCAATGATCATCGACCCGATGCTGGCCACCGGCAGCTCGATGGTCGCCACCATCGATCTGCTGAAGAAGGCCGGCTGCAAGGAAATCCGCGCCATGGTCCTGGTCGCGGCGCCCGAAGGCATCGCTGCCGTAGAGAAGGCGCACCCGGACGTGATGATCTACACCGCTTCCGTCGACGAGCGTCTAAACGAACACGGCTACATCATTCCGGGCCTGGGCGATGCCGGTGACAAGATTTTCGGCACCAAACAGAAGGACGCGTAACCCGATGACGCAGCAGGAGTTCAACGATCCACTGTGGCGCACGATTTTATCCGGCGCGCAAATGCTCTTCGTGGCCTTTGGCGCGCTGGTGCTGATGCCGCTGATCACCGGGCTCGATCCGAACGTGGCGCTGTTCACCGCAGGCCTGGGCACGCTGTTGTTCCAGATCGTCACCGGGCGTCAGGTGCCGGTCTTTCTGGCCTCGAGCTTTGCCTTCATCACCCCGATCATCCTCGCCAAGGGCCAGTTCGGCCTGGCCGCGACCATGGGCGGTGTCATGGCGGCAGGCTTTGTGTATACCTTTCTCGGTCTGGCGGTGAAGATCAAGGGCACTGGTTTCATTGATCGCCTGCTGCCTCCCGTGGTGATCGGGCCGGTCATCATCTCCATCGGCCTGGCCATGGCCCCGATTGCAGCCAACATGGCGATGGGCAAGTCCGGCGATGGCGTGCAGTTGATTCCCTATCAGACCGCCATGCTGATTTCGATGCCGGCCTTGCTGACCACGCTGATCGTGGCGGTGTTCGGCAAAGGCATTTTCCGTCTGGTGCCGATCATCTCCGGCGTGCTGGTAGGGTTCGCGCTGTCGTTCTACTTTGGTGTGGTCGATACCAAAAAGATCGCTGACGCCGCCTGGCTGGCCTTGCCGCACTTTACCGCACCGGAATTCAACTGGCAGGCGATTCTGTTCATTGTTCCGGTGGCCCTGGCCCCGGCCATCGAGCACATCGGCGGCGTGATTGCAGTCGGCAGTGTGACCGGACGCGATTACCTGAAAAAGCCGGGCCTGCACCGCACGCTGTTTGGCGACGGCATCGCCACCACCGCGGCTGGCCTGTTCGGCGGCCCGCCCAATACCACTTACGCCGAAGTGACTGGCGCGGTGATGCTGACCAAGAATTACAACCCGCAGATCATGATCTGGGCGTCGTTCTTTGCGATCACACTGGCGTTCATCGGCAAGTTCGGCGCGCTGCTGCAGAGCATTCCGGTGCCGGTAATGGGCGGCATTCTGTGCCTGCTGTTCGGTTCGATTGCCGCAGTGGGCATGAACACCCTGATCCGCCACAAGATCGACCTGGCCGAAGCGCGCAATCTGGTGATTGTCTCGGTCACCCTGGTATTCGGGATCGGCGGCGTATTGATCGGCACCGGCAACGGCCCGAACGATTTCGGCCTGAAGGGCATCGCCCTGTGCGCCGTGACCGCCATCGCCCTGAACCTGATCCTGCCGGGCAATGACAGCTGGAAGAACAAGCAGCTGGATGATCAGTTGCCGTAATCCTGCCCGGAGTGGGCTTGACCATCGTGCCAACGCTCCGCGTTGGCATGCAGTTCTGGACGCTCTGCGTCCGACCCTGAATGTGCGGTGCAGCGCAGATTTGCGACGCGGAGCGTCACGAAATGCATTCCTACGCGGAGCGTAGGAACGATCATCACCACCCTGGCGTTCGCAGCACTACAACATCAACGGCGCACGCTCGCACAGTCTGTTCAACTCTTTCGCCCAGTTGGGGTCGTCGTTCAGGCAAGGGATCAGGATCAGTTCCTCTCCCCCCGCTTCCTTGAACTGCTCGGCACCGCGATCACCGATCTCCTCCAGCGTCTCGATGCAATCGGCCACGAACGCCGGGCACATGACCAGCAGCTTCTTCACACCTTTCGCCGCCAGTTCGTCCAGATGCGCTTCGGTGTAGGGTTCGATCCACTTGGCACGCCCCAGACGTGACTGGAACGACACCGACCATTTGCCGTCAGCAATGCCCATACGTTTGGCGAATGCCGCCGCCGACTGTATGCACTGCGCGCGATAGCAGGTGGCGAGCACTTCGGCGGGGGCGGTCATGCAGCAGTCGTCCTTCAGGCAATGCTTGCCGGTCGGGTCGAGCTTGTGCAGATGCCGCTCGGGAAGACCGTGAAAGCTCAGCAGCAAATGGTCGTAAGGCTGCTCCAGATGCGGCCGCACGCTTTCCACCAGCGCACTCAGGTACTCGGGCTGATCGTAGAACGGCTGCAGCACCGAGAACTGCATTTTCAACGATTTGGCGCGCACCACACGTTTGGCTTCTTCAATGACCGTGGTCACCGTGCTGTCGGCGAACTGCGGATACAGCGGCGCCAGGGTGACCTTCTTGAAGCCCTGCTCTGCCAGGCGCGTCAGCACGGTTTCGATGGACGGCTCGCCATAACGCATGGCCAGCTCGACCGGCCCGTGCGACCACTCCTTTTTCATCGCCTGCTGCAGACGCTTGCTCAGCACCACCAGAGGCGAACCTTCATCCCACCAGATGGACGCATAGGCGTGTGCGGACTGCTCTGGCCGTTTGATCAGAATCAGCGAGACCAACAGCCTGCGCACTGGCCACGGCAGGTCGATCACATAAGGATCCATCAGGAACTGGTTCAGATAGCTGCGCACGTCTGCCACTTGAGTAGAGGCAGGCGAACCCAGATTGACCAGCAACAAAGCGTGATCGGTCATGCAACATCCTATTCATTTCAACAGCGTTCAGTGGCGACCCAGCAAATCCTGCAGGGCGGTGTCGAGTTCGGTGTACTTGAATGTAAAACCAGCTTCCTGCAAACGCTCCGGCCGCGCACGCTGACCACCGAGCAGCAATACCGAAAGCTCACCCAGCAATACCTTCAGGGCCAGCGCAGGCATCGGCATGAACGCCGGTCGGTGCAGAATGCCGGCCAGGGTCTTGGCAAACTGACGATTGCGCACCGGTGAAGGCGCGCAAACATTATAAGGACCCTTTGCTTCATTCAGATTTAACAAAAAATCAATTGCGGCGATTTGATCCTGGAGGTGAACCCACGGCATCCACTGCCTGCCGTTACCGATCGGCCCGCCCATGCCGAATTTGAAAGGGGGCAACAGACGCTGCAGAAAACCGGCGCGATCGGACAGCACCAGCCCCGTGCGTATCAGCACCACCCGCACACCCAGCGCCTCGGCACGTTGCGCGGTTTCTTCCCAGGCATTGCACAGCTGGCTGGCAAAGTCTTCCTTGGCAGGCAGCGAGGTTTCGTCGATTTCGCGCTCGCCACTGTCGCCGTACCAACCGACTGCGGAACCGGAAATCATCAGCGCAGGTTTTTGCGTGCGAGTGCCCAGCCATTTCAGCAGTTGCTCGGTCAGGCCGACGCGACTCTCCCACAGCAACAGACGGCGCTTGCGGGTCCAGGGACGATCCGCAATGGGCGCGCCTGCCAGATTGATGATTGCATCCACCGGCTGCGTGCCCAGCTCATCAAGGCTGGCAATGCCACGCACTGAGGGACCGCACAGCTCGACGACATCGGCGGGTGTTCGGCTCCATACCGTCAATTCATGGCCTTGAGCAGACCAGAAACGGCAGAGCGCTCGTCCTATCAAACCAGTACCACCGGTCAGCAATATGTGCATGGCAGATAACCTCGCGTGGCGTAGGTGACAATTGAGTAGTCTTATTTTTACCAGTGACGCTGTCCGTGACGTTGGTCCGGAAAACGAAACTGTCAGCTGAACCATAGGCCACAGCAGAATGAAGCGCAGCCTCGAGGCCTTCGCCCGAGTCGCTGAACCGTTCGACCTTGCCAGTGGCAATGTGACTCAATCGCTAAATTGCAAAACCACTGCAAGTTATACCAAACAAGAAGATTGTACAGGTTTTAACTACGGCGTAGTCTGTACAGACAAGGTAACGAGGCCCCTATGACTGTCCCTATCGCAATCATCGGTACCGGTATCGCCGGACTCTCAGCAGCCCAGGCGCTTACAGCCGCCGGGCATCAGGTGCACCTTTTCGACAAGAGCCGCGGCAGCGGCGGTCGTATGTCCAGCAAGCGCAGCGACGCAGGTTCGCTGGACATGGGCGCACAGTATTTCACCGCCCGTGACCGGCGCTTTGCCACTGCAGTCAAGCAGTGGCAAAGCGCCGGTCACGTCGCCGAGTGGACACCCTCGCTCTACAACTTTCATGGCGGCAGACTCAGCCCTTCACCGGATGAGCAAGTGCGCTGGGTGGGTACGCCTGGCATGAGCGCTATTACCCGGGCGATGCGCGGCGATCTGCCAGTGTCGTTCTCGTGCCGGATCACTGAAGTGTTTCGCGGCGAACAACACTGGAACCTGCTGGATGCCGAAGGCGAAAGCCACGGCCCTTTCAGCCATGTGATCATCGCCACCCCGGCCCCTCAGGCCACAGCCCTGCTGGCTGCCGCGCCGAAACTGGCAAGCGTCGTGGCAGGCGTGAAGATGGACCCGACCTGGGCTGTGGCGCTGGCCTTCGAAACCCCGTTGCAGACGCCCATGCAGGGTTGCTTCGTGCAGGACAGCCCGCTGGACTGGCTGGCCCGCAACCGCAGCAAAGCCGGGCGCGACGCCACGCTCGATACCTGGGTACTGCACGCCACCAGCCAGTGGAGCCAGCAGAATATCGACGCCTCCAGAGAACAGGTGACCGAACAGTTGCACGGCGCCTTCGCGGAATTGATCGATTGCACCATGCCCGCGCCAGTGTTCAGCCTCGCCCACCGCTGGCTGTATGCACGGCCTGCCGGCTCTCACGAATGGGGCGCCCTGTCGGATGCCGATCTGGGCATTTACGTGTGCGGCGACTGGTGCCTGTCCGGACGCGTGGAAGGCGCATGGCTGAGTGGGCAGGAAGCCGCGCGTCGATTGCTGGAACACGTGCAATGAATCAGATCAACCCGCGCAAGCTGCTGCTGTCGAAATGGACAGCAGCCACCCCGCTCAACCGGGAAAAACACTTTCTGGTCACCGAGCTGTTCAAGGACGAAGAAGGCACCGTCCTGGAAATAGAGCTGCAGGCCGTGCTGACCCAGCGCAGCGAGCGACTGCCGTGGCAAGTGCTGCAACAGTCAGATACATGGCGGATGGGCTGGAAGTAGCTGGAATCAGCCCTTACCGCCCTCTACAAAGAATTTGACTTGTACAATTACACCCCTATGATGAAGACAAGTTGTACAGCACGAACTATCTGTACAAGTCTTCTGTAGAGGTGACTGATGGCGGCGTCCGCAATCGAAAAACCCAAACTCGGCATCAGTGCCTGCCTGATGGGTGCCGAGGTTCGCTTCAATGGCGGACACAAGGAATCTCATCTGTGTACGCAGGCGTTGAGCAAGTACTTCGATTTCGTCCAGGCGTGTCCTGAAGTCGCTATCGGCATGGGCATCCCGCGCGAGCCGATCAGGCTGGTGGGCGACGCAGAAAATCCCAAGGCGCTTGGTACGGTCAATCGTGACCTGGACGTTACCCAGGCCCTGGCGGATTACGGCATACAGATGGCCGCTGAGCTGGGCGATATCTGCGGCTACATCTTCATGCAGAAATCCCCTTCATGCGGCCTGGAGCGGGTCAAGGTCTACCGCGAAAACGGCGCCCCGGTCGATGGCGGCGGTCGCGGGATCTATGCGCAGGCCTTTTGCGAACGTCACCCCGATCTGCCCGTCGAGGAAGACGGCCGGCTCAACGATGCCGTGCTGCGCGAAAACTTCGTCACCCGCGTGTTTGCCTACGCGGCCTGGCAACAGTTGCTGAAAGAAGGCGTCACCCGGCGCGCCCTGACCGAATTCCACTCGCGCTACAAATACCAGCTGATGGCCAACGACCCGGTGCAATACAAGGCGTTGGGCAAGATGCTCGGCAGCATGGGCCGCACCGACCCGAACGAAATCGCGCCGCTGTACTTCAGCCAATTGATGGCAGCCTTGAAAAAGTGCGCTACGCGCAGCACTCATACCAACGTCCTGCAGCACCTGTGTGGTTATTTGAAACAAACCATTACCAGTGAAGACAAGCAGGAAATCCAGCAGGTCATCGCCCAGTATCACCAGGGCATCGTGCCCCTGATCGTGCCGCTGACGCTGCTCAAGCATCATTTTCGCCAACATCCGGACCCGTATGTGGCGCTGCAGGTGTACATGCAGCCCCACCCGGAAAACCTCAGCCTGCGCAATGCGATTTGACTCATGAATGAAACAGACACAGAGGTACCGGGCGACTGGTTGCCGATCCGCGAGGTTGCACGGCAGACAGGCGTCAACGCCGTCACCCTGCGTGCCTGGGAGCGTCGTTACGGGCTGATCGTCCCGCACCGCACCGCCAAAGGTCATCGGCTGTATTCGGACGAGCATGTGCAGCGCGTCATGAAGATTCTGACCTGGCTTAACCGCGGTGTGTCCGTCAGTCAGGTCAAGGGGCTGATCGATGACAATCGCAAGGACGCCCTGCCGCCGACCAACGACTGGGACGCATTGCGTCAGACCTTGCTGGTCGCGATCGGCGAGCTGGCCGAACGCCGGGTCGATGACGTGTTCAATCAGGCGATGTCGCTGTACCCGCCGCGCACGCTGTGTGAGCAATTGCTGCTGCCGCTGCTGGCCGAACTGGAACAGCGCTGGCAAGGCAAGTTCGGCGCACAACTGGAGCGCACGTTTTTCTACTCCTGGCTGCGCAGCAAGTTTGGCGCACGCATCTACCACAACAATCGTCAGCTAAATGGCACCCCGTTGCTGCTGGTCAATCAGTCCGATCTGCCGCTGGAGCCGCACCTGTGGCTGGCGGCCTGGCTGGTGAGCAGCGCCGATTGCCCGGTCGAGGTGTTCGACTGGCCGTTGCCGGTCGGCGAGCTGGCGCTGGCAGCCGAATACCTGAAGCCACGCGGCATAGTGCTGTATTCCAGCAAGTCGCTGAACGTGCCCCATCTGCCCCGATTGCTGGCCAATATCACCTGCCCTGTCGTGCTGGGCGGACCAACGGTGCAGATCCATAATGCCGAGTTGCTCGTACAGGCCACGGAGATATCTGGACTGACCCTTGCCCACGACGTACTCAGCGCTCAAATCGAGCTGGGCAAGCTCGGACTTATCTAAGGACTTCTCATGCAACTGATCTGGCTGCGTAGCGACCTGCGCGCTCAAGACAACACTGCCCTGACCGCCGCCATGGAGCGCGGTCCGACGCTGGCGGTCTACCTGCTCAGTCCTGCGCAGTGGCGCAGCCATGACGATGCCGACTGCAAGGTAGACTTCTGGCTGCGCAATCTGGTCGAGCTCGAGAAGGCGCTGGGCGAGTTGAACGTTCCTTTGCTGATCCGCGAGGCGGACACCTGGGATCAGGCGCCTGAAGTGCTGGCAACACTGTGCACACAGTTCAAGGTCGAGGGCCTGCACCTCAATCAGGAATACGGCATCAACGAAACCCGCCGCGACCAGGCGGTGCAGAAGGCAATGGAAAAAGCCGGTGTGCACTTCAACAGCTACCTCGATCAGCTGTTATTCAAGCCTGGCAGCATCCTGACCAAGACCGGCAACTATTTTCAGGTATTCACCCAGTTCAAGAAGGTCTGCTACACCCGACTGCACGAGGCCATGCCGCACCCGGTGCGCACCCCGCAAGCGCAGGCGGCACAGTCGATGAAAAGCGATGCGGTTCCCGAGCAGGTCAAGGGCTTTGCCACGCCCTCGAAAGCCTTGCGTGACCTGTGGCCGGCCGGTGAGGCCGAAGCCAGACGGCGCATGGACGCCTTCGCCGACGAGCAGATCAGCTACTACAAGACCGAACGCGACTTTCCGGCCAAGCCCGGCACCAGCCAGTTGTCGGCCTATCTGGCGGCCGGGGTGATTTCGCCGCGCCAGTGCCTGCACGCGGCACTGGCCAGTAATCAGGGCGAGTTCGAGACTGGCGACGTGGGCACCGTGACCTGGATCAACGAGCTATTATGGCGAGAGTTCTATAAACACACGCTGGTCGGCTACCCACGCGTCTCGCGTCATCGCGCCTTTCGCCCGGAAACCGAGGCGTTGAAGTGGCGCGATGCACCTGAAGAACTGCGCGCCTGGCAAGAAGCGCGTACCGGGCTGCCAATCATTGACGCAGCGATGCGCCAGTTGCTGGAAACCGGATGGATGCACAATCGGCTAAGGATGGTCGTTGCGATGTTTCTCACCAAAAATCTTCTGATCGACTGGCGTGAGGGCGAGCGCTTTTTCATGCGCCACCTGATCGACGGTGATCTGGCATCCAACAACGGCGGCTGGCAGTGGAGCTCGTCCACTGGTACCGACTCGGCGCCCTACTTCCGTATTTTCAATCCGCTGTCGCAGTCGGAACGCTTCGACCCCGAGGGCGTGTTCATCAAGCGCTGGCTGCCGGAACTGGCGGATATGAATAAAAAGCAGATTCACGACCCGTCGTTAATCGGTGACCTATTTGGCGCTGCCGACTACCCGAAACCCATCGTCGACCTGAGCAAGAGCCGCGCCCGCGCCCTGGCAGCGTTCAAGGCGCTCCCGGCTCGACAGCCGGCCGCAGGAGTCGAACATGGCTGATTTCCTGCATCGCTTCGCCGAGGGTTTTGCCGCGCTGAACAAGGACAACCTTGATCAGGTTGCCGAGCTGTACAGCGAAGACGTGTCGTTCAGCGACCCGATGCACGATATCCACGGCCTTGCCGCCATGCGCCGCTATTTCGGCGAGCTGTACGCCAACGTCCAGGACCTGCATTTCGACTTCCACGCCTTCGACGAGGTGCGCCCCGGCGAGGGCTATCTGGTCTGGACCATGAGTTATTCGCACCCGCGTCTGGCCGCCGGCCGGACAATTCAGGTAGAAGGCTGTTCGCAACTGAAGTGGCGCGACAAGGTTTATCGACACCGGGACTACTTCGATGCCGGTGCATTGCTCTACGAACATCTGCCCATCATGGGTCGAGTCATCCATTGGTTGAAGAAGAGGTTGGGATGAGCACTCCTGTTGCACGACGCATCTGGTTGACCGGAGCAAGCAGCGGCATTGGCCTGGCACTGGCCAAAGAACTGCTCAACGCCGGTCACCGGCTCGCGCTGACCGCCCGCACGCTTGAGCCATTGCAGAACCTTGCGAACGTTTATCCCACGCAGGTGCTGCTGGTGACCGGTGACATCACCGACCCCGAGCAAGTCAAGGCGATTGCCGACGACATCGCCCGGCAATGGGGAGCCCTGGACACGGCCATCTTCAACGCGGGCACCTGCGAATACATCGACGCCCGACAGTTTGAAGCGGCCATGGTCGAACGCGTGGTACGCACCAACCTGCTGGCCAGCAGTTACTGCATCGAGCACGCGTTGCCGCTGCTGCGCAAAGGTCATCAGCCGCACCTGGTCGGCGTGGCCAGTGCGGTGACCTACCTGGCCCTGCCCCGCGCCGAAGCCTACGGCGCGTCGAAAGCCGGCCTGCGTTATCTGCTCGAAGCGCTGCGGCTGGACCTGGCCAGCGAAAACATCGACGTGACAGTGGTCAGCCCCGGGTTCGTCGACACGCCGCTGACGCAGAAAAATGATTTCCCCATGCCCATGCGCTGGCCTGTCGAGAAGGCAGCCAAACATATCGCCAGCAAACTGGGGCGCAACAAACGTCCGCTGGATATCGCCTTTCCGGCGCTGTTCATCTTCAGCATGAGCTTACTGGCCCTGCTCCCGGCACGCGCCCGACTGGCCCTCGGCAAACGCATGGCGCGCAGCGAATCGTCGAATAAGGACGCGCAATGAAGATCGCAGTCATTGGCAGCGGGATTTCTGGCCTGACCAGTGCCTACCTGCTCAACCGCGCGCATGAGGTGACCGTGTTCGAGTCTTCGGACTGGATCGGCGGGCATACTCACACGGTGGATGTGCAGGTCGAAGGCCGCGCCTACGCGATCGACACCGGTTTCATTGTCTTCAACGACTGGACCTACCCCAATTTCATTCGCCTGCTAGGCCAGCTGGGTGTCGGCTTCCAGCCTGCGGAAATGAGTTTTTCGGTACATGATCCGCGTACTGGCGTGGAATATAACGGCAACAACCTCAACAGCCTGTTCGCCCAGCGCAGCAACCTGCTGTCGCCGCGGTTCTGGGGCATGCTGCGCGATATCCTGCGCTTCAATCGTCAATCGGTCGATGATCTGGAAAACCAGCGCATCGCGGCAGACACCACGCTGGGCGAGTACCTGAAGAACGGCGGTTATGGCCAGCGCTTCATCGATCATTACATCGTGCCCATGGGCGCGGCGATCTGGTCGATGTCGCTGGCCGACATGCTCGGCTTCCCGCTGCAGTTCTTCGTGCGCTTTTTCAAGAATCACGGCCTGCTCTCAGTCACTCATCGGCCGCAATGGTGCGTGATCGAAGGCGGTTCCAGAAGTTATGTGGAACCGCTGACAGCCTCGTTCCGCGAGCGCATTCGTCTGTCCTGCCCGGTCACACGTGTCGAGCGTGACAGCGAAGGTGTGACGCTGCACAGCGCCATGGGCAGCGAACGTTTCGACAAGGTGGTGTTTGCCTGTCACAGCGATCAGGCCCTGGCCCTGCTGGCACAGCCATCGAGTGCCGAGCAGTCGATTCTCGGCGCGCTGCGCTATGCCGAAAACGATGTGGTGCTGCACACCGACACGCGACTGCTGCCCAAGCGCAAACTGGCCTGGGCGAGCTGGAACTATCGCCTGGGCGGCGGCGAACAGCAGTCGGCCGCCGTCACCTATGACATGAACATTCTGCAAGGGATCGAGAGCGACACGACGTTCTGCGTCAGCCTCAACCAGACTGCGGCCATCGACCCGGCCAAAATCCTTGGCCGCTACCGCTATGCCCATCCGCAATACAGCCTCGATGCGATCACTGCACAGGCGCGCTGGGAGGAAATCAACGGTGTCGACCACACCTGGTACTGCGGCGCCTACTGGGCCAATGGCTTTCACGAAGACGGCGTGGTCAGCGGCCTGCGTGTCGCCCAGGCCTTTGGTGAAACGCTGTGAACAGCGCCCTTTACAGTGGCTGGATCAGCCACCGGCGGTTTGCACCGCGCGCCCATGAGTTCACCTATCGGATAGGCCTGCTCTATCTGGATCTGGATGAACAGGACAGCGTGCTGGGGCTCTCCCCACTGGCAGGCCGGGGGCGTTTTGCGCCGTTCTCGTTTCGTGAGCGAGACTATCTGCCAGAGCTGACCGGGCAAGGACTGACGCTCATCGAGGCGGTCCGCGAGCGGGTCGGCAAAGCGTTGGGGCGCATCCCGTCTGGCCGCGTCTGCCTGCTGACGCAGGCGCGCAGTTGGGGGCTGTCGTTCAACCCGGTGAGTTTTTTCTACTGCCACGAAGCTGACGGCACACTGGCCGGCATTCTGTGTGAAGTGACCAATACCCCGTGGGGCGAGCGCTACAGCTATGTGCTGCCCGCCACCGGCGAAGGCCATCAGCATTTCGCCGTGGCCAAGGCCTTTCATGTTTCACCGTTTCTGCCACGTGATCTCGAGTACCGCATGAGCTTCAGCCAGCCCGCCGAACGGATCGGTGTACACATGGCTGACTGGCAAGGCGAACTGAAGATGTTTGACGCCACGCTCAATCTGACCCGCCAGAGTCTCAACCGCAAGACGCTGCATCGCTATCTGATCGCTTATCCATGGATGACCGCGAAAACCTGTCTGGCCATTTATTGGCAGGCCATGCGCCTGTTGGTCAAACGCATACCCATCTTTTCCCATCAGGCCGCTGACGGCGAGTACCGTGCTGCCGCCGCGCAATCCAAGGACTCACTCCATGAAAAGCAGTAGCAGTAGTTTTTCTGCCAATCTGGGCACTAATGGTTTGACTGCCAACCTCCTGCGCCGAGGCGTGCTGCGGCAACTCGCCGGACTGCGCAACGGCCAGTTGGTGATTGTCGAACGGGGTGAGCGCCATGTGTTCGGCAAGAACGGCGCGCTGATTCAGGCTGAAATCCACCTTCTCGATTCGGCAGCCTGGGGCATGGTCGCCAGTAACGGTTCCATCGGTGCGGGCGAGGCCTTCATTCATGGCTACTGGACGACACCAGACCTGACGGCGGTGATCAGGGTGTTTGTCAGCAATCTGGATGTGCTGGATGCGATGGAGGGCGGAATGGCGCGCCTGACCCGCCCGCTGATTCACGCGTTGCACTGGCTCAACCGCAATACACGCGAAGGCTCGCAGAAAAATATCGCGGCCCACTACGACCTGGGCAACACGCTGTTCGAGCAGTTTCTCGACCCGACCATGATGTATTCAGCCGCACAGTTCCTCAGCGAAGACGACACGCTGGAACAGGCGCAGTTGAACAAGCTCGAGCGCATCTGTCAGAAACTCGCCCTGAAGCCCACCGATCACTTGCTGGAAATCGGCACCGGCTGGGGCAGCATGGCTATTTACGCGGCGCAGCACTACGGCTGCCAGGTGACCACTACGACCCTGTCCAAGGAGCAGTTCGCCTACACCGAGCGACGACTGATCGAACTGGGCCTGCAGGATCGCGTGACGTTGCTGCTGACCGACTACCGGGACCTGACCGGTGAGTACGACAAGCTGGTGTCCATCGAGATGATCGAAGCGGTCGGCCATCGCTTTCTGCCCACCTACTTCAAGCAATGCGCGAACCTGCTGAAAAGCAACGGCATGATGCTGCTGCAGGCGATCACCATCCGCGAACAGCGTTACGCACAGGCCAAGCGCACTGTGGACTTCATCCAGCGTTACATTTTCCCCGGTGGCGCCCTGCCCTCGGTGGCGAAGATGCTCGACATCGTCGGCAGCGATACCGACATGAACCTGCTGCACATGGAAGATTTCGGCTTGCACTACGCGCGCACCCTGCGCCTGTGGCACGACAACTTCAAAAACGCCCACGGCAAACTCGCCGAGCTGGGTTACGACGAGCATTTCCTGCGCCTGTGGGAGTTTTACATGTGCTACTGCGAAGGCGGCTTCCTGGAGCGGACCATAGGCACCGCGCAACTGCTGCTCGCCAAGCCCGAAGCGCTGCGCGAACCGCTGCTTGGGCGCTTCAATGCTTAAATCCATTGCCAACGCGCTGTTGTTTCAGATCGGCTGGTTCGCCTGCGTACTGGGCGGCAACAGCTTCTGGCTGCTGATCGCCGTGGGCGTGCTGGCGGTGCATTTTCTGTGGATCAGCTCATGGGCAGCGGAAGGCCGGCTGATTCTGACGGTGACCTTGATCGGTATCGTGCTGGACAGTACCTTGATGACACTCGGCGTTTTTGATTTCGGCACGGGCGGCTACCTCTTGCCGTTGTGGCTGGCGCTGTTGTGGGCGGTGCTGGGCACCACGCTCAATCATTGCCTGGCCTGGACGGCGAAGCCGCTATGGCGTGCAGTCGTGCTGGGCGCTATTGGCGGCCCGATGTCGTACTATGCCGGCTCGCAACTGGCCCAGGTCCACCTTCCCCTCGGAGTGTGGCCAGGCATGCTGGTGCTGGGGCTGGTCTGGGCGGGTATATTTCCCCTGCTGCAATGGCTGGCAGCCCGCGCCGCCAGACACTCGGGAGAAACGCTCTGAACGCTACACTCATTCCGCTCGCCGAGGTCCACGGCGAACCGGCAGTCACTTGTTCGACCTGCGCAGCCTGCTGCTGCCAACTGGAAGTGATGCTGATCACCGACACGGGCGTGCCTGAGCGTTACATCGATACCGATGAGTGGGGTGGCGAGGTCATGTTGCGCCTGGATGACGGCTGGTGCGCTGCGCTGGATCGCAACACGATGATGTGCACGATCTACGAGAAACGCCCGTTGATCTGTCGTGAATTCGAAGCGGGTGCGGAAGACTGCCTGAACGAACGCAAAGGGATTGCGACGGCTTATCTTTGATTCATCACTATCGTCCCCACGCGCTGTGCTAAGCGTTATACACAAATCTGTTCTTGATTCTGGCCGAAGGCCGTAGGAGCGGACCGGGCGACGCTTCGCTTGTTCGCGAAGGCGTCAGTTCAGACGAAGTATTTTCGGTGAATATACCGGCCCTTTCGCGAACAAGTTCGCTCCTACGCCCTGCGGGCAGAAGCCTGAAAGCGCCGTCACCCGGGCTCTTCTGCGGGGGGGGGGATGGTCCGGAGCGGAGCGTCACGAAATGCATGCCAACGCGGGGCGCTGGCATGAGAGGCAGCTGTTTTATCAGAACGGCATCTTGTAGTGCAGTGCGTAGCTCTCTATACCGTCGTTCGGCTCTTTGATGCCGGCGTTGGAGTAGTGGGTCGCACGGATACCGACTTCATGCCCGCCCGCGAAGCGCAGACCGAAACCGATACGGTCTTCGAAGTTGAAGGCAGAACCGAACTTGCGGTCTTCGACCTGGGTGTTGGAGAACACCGAGACGCCGATACCGGCTTCTACGTATGGCTTGACGTTGCCGTTGCCGAACTCGTAGACCAGAACCGGGGAGAACGACAGGCTGTGGTTATCCTTGTAGTCCTTGCCATCCCAGTAGGTGTAAGCGCCATCCCAGTAGCCGGTCAGACGACCGATGTCGCTTTGCAGCCAGGTTTTATCCCAATCAAACTGCACGCCCAGACGATAAGTCATGGTCGACTCGCCGGTCTGACCGACCGAAAACTCAACACCATCAGCCTGCGCGATTGAAGCTTGCCCTGCCAAAGCGGCCGCAATCACGGCCAGGCAAAAGAGTCTCTTCATGAGAAACGTCCTAAATATATTAAATTGTACGAAAAGTGTTGGAATTCATCAGCCGCTTTTATAGAAGCCGCGGAGGCGACGTAAGTTCACCCCAAAAGCGCTTTTTTTCACGTTTTTTTTACAAACAGAAGCTTCTCACATTGCCGACGTTTTGCGACAAAAAAGGTAGGATTTTTCTGAAATTGTCCGGTATGTCACTAGACCAATACACAGTGTCTCGGGCGACACCACTGGCAAGCAGGCCGGACCGCGCCAAAAGACGCTGCAGCTGCCGCGCCACTGCGGCTCCGGTATCGATCAGGGTGACCGATTCGGGGAGCATTTCGCGCAGCAATGGCTTGAGAAACGGGTAATGAGTACAGCCCAGAATGATCGTGTCACAGCGCGCTGCCAGCAATGGCTCGACATAGTGCTGCAGCAGCTGACGGATTTGCGGACTGACCAGGTCGCCGGTTTCGATCAGCTCGACCAGCCCGGGGCACGGCTGGGTCACGACCCGCACATCGTTGGCAAAACGGTCCAGCAAGGCCGCAAAGCGGGCGCTTTGCAGCGTTCCGGTAGTCGCCAGCACACCGACAACGCCGCTGCGGGTCGCCTCGGCAGCCGGTTTGACCGCTGGCTCCATACCGACAATCGGCCAGTCCGGGTAGCGCTGACGTAGGTGCGACACACCTGCGGCAGTAGCCGTGTTGCAGGCGACGACCAGCGCCTTGGCCCCCTGCTCGCGGAAAAACCCGGCAATCGTCAGGCATCGCTCGATGATGAATTCGGGAGTCTTTTCACCGTAGGGAATGTGCCCGCAGTCCGCCAGATACAGCAGCGACTCGCTGGGCAACAGCTGGCGGATTTCATTGAGCACCGACAGACCACCGACCCCGGAATCGAAGATTCCGACCGGTGCATCGCCGCCATGGCTCATATGCACGTCAAGCATGCTCGCGCTGCACACTGGCCGGACCACAGACGCTGCACGCCGGGTCACGCTTGACCTTCAGTTCACGGAAACGCGTGCTCAAGGCGTCGATCAATAACAGTCGACCGACCATGGGTTCGCCAAAGCCGGCCAGCAGTTTCAACGCCTCCAGCGCTTGCAGGCTGCCAACCAGACCGACCAGCGGCCCGATGACACCGGCCTCGCTGCAGGTCAGTTCGGCTTCGCTGCCATGCCCGTACAGACAATGGTAACAAGGGCTGTCCGCACGACGCGGGTCGAACACCGACAACTGCCCTTCAAGCCGAATGGCCGCACCACTGACCAACGGCTTGCCGGCAGCGACACAGGCGGCGTTGACCGCTTCGCGAGTGGCGAAATTATCCGAGCAATCGAGCACCAGATCGACAGCCTGTACCGCCGCGTCCAGTGAGTCGGTATCCAGCGCTGCACGATGAGCGACAAGGGTGATCTCGGGATTGATCGCATTGAGCCGGGTGATGGCCGAATCTACCTTGGCCTGCCCGATGCTCTGAGTGTCGTGGATGATCTGGCGTTGCAGGTTGGTCAGGTCGACGTGATCAAAATCCGCCAGATGCAGCTCACCAACCCCGGCGGCGGCCAGATACAGGGCCACCGGCGAGCCAAGCCCGCCGACGCCCACGACCAGCGCACGACTTTGCTTGAGTCTTAGCTGGCCATCGATATCAACATGTTGCAGCAGAATCTGGCGACTGTAGCGCAGCAGCTCCTGATCACTCAGCACAGCTTGCATCCGAAGGTGATGCGCTCATGCTCGCCCAGATCACGGCGCGTCTGAATACGCTCGAAGCCCTGGCGAATCAGCAGCTCACGCACCGCAGGTCCCTGATCGTAGCCGTGCTCCAGCAGCAGCCAGCCATCCGCATTGAGATGTGCAGGCGCCTGTTCGATGATCGTGCGCAAGTCATCCAGCCCGTCGGAACCGGCCACCAGCGCGCTGCTCGGCTCAAAACGCACGTCACCGGCCGACAGATGCGGATCGGCGTCGGAGATGTACGGCGGGTTGCTGATGATCAGGTCGAACTGTCGACCTTGCAGGCCACTGAACCAGTGGCTTTCGAAGACTTCGGCGTTGTTCAGTTGCAAGCGCTGCCGGTTGCGTTCAGCCAAGGCGACGGCCTCTGGCACACGGTCAACCGCGGTGACCTTCCATTGCTGGCGTTCGTTGGCCAGCGCCAGCGCAATTGCGCCGGTGCCGGTGCCGAGGTCCAGCACCTGAGCGGGTGCGAAGGCAGGCACCAGTTCCAGTGCCGCCTCGACCAGCATTTCGGTTTCGGGGCGCGGGATCAACGTGTGCGGGGCGACTTCGAGATCAAGCTTCCAGAAGCCCTGCTGGCCGAGAATGTAAGCGACCGGCTCGCCCTTGCGGCGGCGCTCCATGTAGCCGGCGAATGCCACGGCGGCTTCGGTGCTGACGATGCGCTCGGGCCAGGTGTGCAGAAAACTGCGTGGTTTGCCCAGCGCCGCCGCCAGCAGCAGCTCGGCATCAAGCCGTGCAGTCGGTGAATCGGGAAGCTCGGCGCTTCTGAGTACACTTGCGATGATGGTCATTTACTCACCCAGTGCCGCAAGTTGATCAGCCTGATATTCAGCGAGTAGCGGCTCTATCACTGCATCGACTCCGCCCGCCAGAACTTCATCCAGCGAATACAGAGTCAGGTTCACGCGGTGATCCGTCACTCGCCCCTGAGGGAAATTATACGTACGTATGCGCTCGGACCGATCGCCCGAGCCGACCAGCAGCTTGCGCTCGCTGGCAATGGCATTGGCCGCCGCGCTGGTCTGCTGATCATTCAGTTTGGCAGATAGCCAGGACATTGCCCGGGCTCTGTTCTTGTGCTGCGAACGCTCTTCCTGGCACTCGACGACAATACCCGACGGCAAGTGGGTAATGCGGATCGCCGAGTCGGTTTTGTTGACGTGCTGTCCACCAGCGCCCGAAGAACGATAGGTGTCGACCCGCAGGTCGGCTGGGTTGATCTCGATCGCCTGCTGCTCGTCAGGCTCCGGCAATACCGCAACCGTACAGGCTGAGGTATGGATGCGGCCCTGGGATTCGGTCTCCGGAACACGCTGCACACGGTGCGCACCAGACTCGAATTTCAGCTTGCCGTAGACGCTGTCACCCTCGACACGTGCAATGACTTCCTTGTAGCCGCCATGCTCGCCTTCGTTTTCGGAAAGAATCTCGACCCGCCAGCCACGCCGCTCGGCGTAACGCGAATACATGCGGAACAGGTCGCCGGAGAAGATCGCCGCTTCGTCGCCGCCGGTGCCTGCGCGGATTTCCAGAAACACGTTACGACCGTCGTTCGGGTCCTTGGGCAACAGCATGCGCTGCAATTGCGCTTCCAGCTCGACCAGTTGCTGTTTGGTTTCGCGAACTTCCTCGACGGCCATTTCGCGCATGTCCGGATCGCTGTCCTTGAGCAGCGCCTGTGCGCCCTCCAGGTCGCCCTGCACCCTGAGCAACTGCGCGTAGAGCGCAACGACTGGCTCCACTTCAGCGTATTCACGGGAATAGGCGCGAAAGCGTGTCTGATCGCTGATGACTTCCGCGTCGCCGAGCAGCGCGGTCAGTTCCTCGAAACGGTCGCTGAGCACATCCAGCTTATTGAGCAGTGAAGCTTTCATTGCGGGGGTTTATCCGTCGAGCCCTCACCGAGGGCAAAAAGTTCCTGGGCCATGGCCAGCGCATCGACGCGACCTTCGGCAGACAGCTTCTTGAGCTGCACGCTGGGTGCATGCAGCAATTTGTTGGTCAGGCCACGCGCCAGCTGGATCAGTACGTCCTCGGCATTGCTGCCGTTGGCCAGCATACGTTGCGCCTTGCTCAGTTCTTCGTCACGCAGCCGTTCGCTTTGCTGACGATAGGCACGCAGCACGTCGACTGCGGCCAGTTCGCGCAGGCGCGACATGAAGTCCTCGGCACCCACGCTGACCAGCTGCTCGGCGGCCAGCGCCGCGCCCTGGCGGCTCTTGAGATTTTCTGCCACCACTTCATGCAGGTCATCAACGCTGTACAGGTAAACATCGTCCAGCTCGCCGACTTCAGGCTCGATATCCCGCGGTACGGCGATATCGACCATGAAAATCGGTTTGTGCTTGCGCAGCTTCAACGCGCTTTCCACGGCGCCCTTGCCCAGAATCGGCAACTGGCTGGCGGTGGAGCTGATCACGATATCGCTGTTGACCAGTTCCGCCGGGATGTCCGACAGCAGCACCGCGTGCGCACCGAACTCGGCGGCAAGCATGCTGGCGCGTTCCAGCGTGCGGTTGGCGACCACGATACGCTTGACGCCCAGATCATGCAGATGCCGGGCGACCAGCGTAATGGTCTCGCCTGCACCGATCAACAAGGCCTGGCTGCGTTGCAGGTCACTGAAAATCTGTTTCGCCAGGCTGACTGCAGCAAAGGCCACAGAGACCGGGTTTTCGCCAATGGCAGTGTCGGTACGTACCTGTTTGGCAGCGCTGAACGTCGCCTGAAACAGACGACCGAGCAACGGCCCGACCGTGCCGGCTTCGCGGGCAACCGCGTAGGCGGACTTCATCTGGCCGAGAATCTGCGGCTCGCCAAGCACCAGCGAATCGAGCCCCGAGGCGACACGCATCATGTGCCGCACGGCAGCGTCATCTTCGTGCACGTAAGCACTGGCACGCAATTCTTCAAGACTGAGGTGATGATAATTGGCCAGCCAGGCAAGAATACTGTCCGCGCCAAGGTGCTCGTGTTCGATGTACAACTCGCTGCGGTTGCAGGTCGAAAGGATCGCAGCCTCGCGGCTTTCCGTCAGTTGGCAGAGCTGCTGCAATGCCTCGACCAGCTGTTCCGGGGTAAATGCCACACGCTCGCGAACGTCGACCGAGGCGGTCTTATGGTTGATACCGAGTGCAAGGAAGGCCATTCAGGGTCGCAGGTGGTGACGTGAAGCCGGTAATTGTCCTACTTCGATAAGCTCAGAACAACCACCACATATTATTGTCCCACTACAATCGCTCGTCGCAGACCGTGCTTTCGGCTCCGCGACACTGCAAACACACGCATTGCATCAGTTTTTCCGACGGCTGTGGGTTTTGCCAACAGCCTTGTGTCATGATGCTCCCACCGCAGGTAAGCCGCCCTTCTTATATATGAATAGATCCTCCGCGTTGTTCCTTGCTCTCGCCTTTCTGGGTGGCTGTCAGTCCATGACTCCCGCCTCGTCACAGCCTGTGCCCGCTCAAAAGGACGCCCCGCCCGCGCCTGAAGCCAAGCCGCAGGTCTATGGTTCGTTCACTCAGGACACCCTGGTCAGCCTGTTGAGTGCGGAGCTGGCTGGCCAGCGCAACCGCTTCGACATCGCCCTGGACAACTATGTGACCCAGGCGATCAAGACTCAGGATCCGGGGGTCTCGGAGCGCGCTTATCAGATCGCTGAGTACATGGGTGCCGATCAATCGGCGCTGGATACCGCACTGATCTGGGCGAGGAACGCGCCGGGAAATCTTGAAGCGCAACGAGCTGCCGCCATTCAACTGGCGCGCGCCGGGCGTTACGACGATTCCCTTGTGTACATGGAGAGAGTCCTGCAAGGCCAGGGCGACACGCACTTCGATTTTCTGGCCCTGTCGGCGGCCGAAACAGATCCGGACACCCGCAATGGTCTGCTCAAGAGCTTTGACCGACTGCTGGGCAAATACCCGAACAACGGCCAGCTGATTTTCGGCAAGGCGCTGTTGCTGCAGCAGAACGGCGATTCCGAACAATCGCTGAAACTGCTTGAAGACAACCCGCCGAAAGAAGGTGAAATCGCGCCGATCCTGCTGCACGCCCGCCTGCTGCAAAGCATGAATCGAGGCAAGGAAGCGGTGCCCCTGCTGGAAAAAAGCATCAAGAAATACCCCGACGACAAGCGCCTGCGCCTGACCTATGCGCGCATGCTCGTCGAGCAGAACCGCATGGAAGACGCCAAAGTGCAGTTTTCCGCACTCTTGCAGCAGTATCCGGATGACGACGAGCTGCGCTTTTCGCTGGCCCTGGTGTGCCTTGAAGCCAAGGCCTGGGACGAAGCCGCGGGTTATCTGGAAGAGCTGATCGCCCGTGGCGCGCATGTCGATTCGGCGCATTTGAATCTGGGCCGCATCCACGAAGAGCGTGATGACCCGCAAAGCGCGCTCAACGAATACGCTCAGGTCGGTCCCGGCCCGGACTTCCTGGCGGCGCAATTGCGCCAGGCCGATATTCTGATCAGCAACGGTAACGGTGCCGAAGCCGCCAAACGGCTGTCCGAAGCGCGCGCCGAAGAGCCCGATTATGCAATCCAGCTGTACCTGATCGAAGCCGAAACCCTGACCAGCAATGATCAACTGGACCGTGGCTGGCAGGTGCTGAATCAGGCGCTCAAGCAATACCCGGACGACGCCAACCTGCTGTACACCCGCGCCATGCTGGCTGAAAAACGCAATGATCTGGCGCAGATGGAAAAAGACCTGCGCACCATCATCAAGCGCGAACCGGAAAACGCCATGGCGCTGAATGCGCTGGGCTACACCCTTTCCGATCGCACGACGCGTTATAGCGAGGCACGCGACCTGATCGAAAAAGCCCACAAGATCAGTCCCGACGATCCGGCAGTGCTCGACAGCCTTGGCTGGGTGAACTACCGCCTGGGCAATCTGGACGATGCCGAGCGCTACCTGCGTCAGGCACTCGAACGCTTCCCCGACCACGAAGTGGCCGCCCACCTGGGCGAAGTACTCTGGGCCAAGGGCGAGCAGCGCGAAGCCAAAAAAGTCTGGGCCAAGGCCCTTGAACAACAACCCGACAGCACCGTCCTGCGCAGCACATTGCGACGCTTGACCGGATCAGAGACCCTTTGACGTTATGTTTTTGCGCCACGTAATCGTATTCAGCCTCATCGCCCTGCTCACCGGCTGCGCCGGCCTCACCTCCCGCGAAGCCGTTCAGGGCAAGGGTGACCCCGCGCAATGGCGCGAGCACAAACAGCAACTGAGCAGCCTCGATGGCTGGCAGATCAATGGCAAGGTCGGTATCCGCGCGCCGAAAGACTCCGGCAGCGGTACCCTGTTCTGGCTGCAGCGCCAGGATTACTACGACATCCGCCTGTCCGGCCCGCTCGGTCGTGGTGCAGCGCGGCTGACCGGCAGGCCCGGCGCCGTGGTGCTCGAAGTTGCCAATCAGGGCCGCTACGAAGCCACCTCGCCAGAATCACTGCTGCAGGATCAACTGGGCTGGAAACTGCCCGTGTCGCACCTTGTATGGTGGGTACGCGGTCTGCCGGCACCGGACAGCAAAAGCAACGTGACACTCGATGGCGACAGCCGGCTGGCCAGCCTTGAACAGGATGGCTGGCAGGTGGAATACCTCAGCTACGTCGAGCAGAACGGCTATTGGCTGCCGGAACGCGTCAAGCTGCACGGGCAGGACCTGGATGTCACGCTGGTCATCAAGGACTGGCAGCCTCGCAAACTGGGGCAATGACCATGAGCACGCCACAACTGGTTTTGCCTGCCCCGGCAAAACTCAATCTCATGCTGCACATTCTCGGACGTCGTCCTGACGGTTATCACGAACTGCAGACGCTGTTTCAGTTTCTCGATTACGGCGACGAACTGGGTTTTGCCGTTCGCGAGGACGGCGAGATTCACCTGCAGACCGACGTTCCCGGTGTCCCGCATGACAGTAACCTGATCGTCAAAGCCGCCCGTGCCCTGCAACAACAGTCCGGTTGCACACTGGGCATGGACATCTGGCTGGAAAAACGCCTGCCCATGGGTGGCGGTATCGGCGGCGGCAGCTCGGATGCAGCGACCACCCTGCTGGCCCTGAATCATTTATGGCAGCTCGGCTGGGATGAGGATCGTCTGGCGCAACTGGGGCTGACACTGGGCGCCGATGTACCGGTTTTCGTACGTGGACATGCTGCTTTTGCTGAGGGCGTCGGCGAAATTCTCACCCCGGTGGACCCGGAAGAACCCTGGTATTTGGTGCTCGTCCCGCAAGTATCTGTAAGTACAGCAGAAATTTTTTCAGATCCGTTGTTGACACGCGACACGCCGCCCATTAAAGTGCGCCCCGTTCCCAAGGGAAACAGTCGAAATGACTGTAAGGCGGTTGTAGAGAGGCGTTACCCAGAAGTACGTAACGCTTTGAATTTGTTAGGTAAATTTACCGAAGCAAAATTAACCGGAACTGGAAGTTGTGTGTTTGGGGCCTTCCCAAACAAAGCTGAAGCTGATAAAGTCTCGGCCCTTCTTACAGAGACCCTTACGGGGTTCGTAGCGAAAGGAAGCAACATCTCGATGTTGCATCGCAAGCTGCAAATTCTGTAGCAGGAATTGAGTGTCAGGCACTCGATTGATTCAATACAGGGGCGTCGCCAAGCGGTAAGGCAGCAGGTTTTGATCCTGCCATGCGTTGGTTCGAATCCAGCCGCCCCTGCCATTTTCTATACTCATCCAGGTTACCCTCAGCCTCTAGGTACTGCGCGTGTCCAAGATGATGGTCTTTACGGGGAATGCCAACCCCGATCTCGCTCGGCGTGTAGTACGTCAGCTGCATATCCCACTGGGTGATGTTTCTGTTGGAAAATTCTCCGACGGCGAAATCAGCACTGAGATTAATGAAAACGTCCGCGGTAAAGACGTCTTTATCATTCAGCCGACCTGCGCACCCACGAACGACAACCTGATGGAACTCGTCGTGATGGCTGATGCCTTCCGTCGCTCCTCAGCGTCCCGAATCACTGCTGTGATTCCCTACTTTGGTTATGCCCGCCAGGATCGCCGTCCGCGCTCCGCACGTGTTGCCATCAGCGCAAAAGTTGTCGCTGATATGCTGACCGTAGTGGGAATCGACCGTGTGCTCACGGTTGATCTGCATGCTGACCAGATTCAGGGCTTCTTCGACATTCCGGTAGATAACATCTACGGCTCCCCCGTTCTGGTGGATGACATCGAAGATCAGCGCTTTGAAAACCTGATGATCGTTTCCCCGGATATCGGCGGTGTCGTGCGTGCACGTGCTGTCGCCAAATCCCTGGGTGTCGATCTCGGTATCATCGACAAACGCCGTGAGAAAGCCAATCACTCCGAAGTGATGCATATCATTGGTGATGTCGAAGGGCGTACCTGCATTCTGGTCGATGACATGGTCGATACCGCCGGCACGCTGTGCCACGCGGCCAAGGCCCTGAAAGAGCATGGTGCTGCCAAGGTCTTCGCCTACTGCACACACCCTGTGCTGTCGGGTCGGGCGATCGAAAACATTGAAAATTCCGTGCTGGACGAACTGGTGGTGACCAACACCATCCCGTTGTCCGCCGCCGCTCAAGCCTGTGGCCGTATCCGTCAACTGGATATTGCCCCGGTAGTCGCCGAAGCGGTTCGCCGCATCAGCAACGAAGAATCGATCAGCGCGATGTTCCGTTAACTGACATCACGCAGACGAAAAGCGCCCCGCCCTGACATCCGGTCAGGGCGGGGCTTTTTTGCCCATACCATCCGAGCGCTGGTCGCAAACGCAACGGTGGATGTGGTTAATTTGGAGATACAACATGAACGAATTTACCCTGAATGCAGAACAGCGTTCCGACCTGGGGAAAGGTGCGAGCCGCCGCCTGCGTCGTCTCGCTAGCCTGGTTCCAGCTGTCGTCTACGGTGGCGACAAAGCCCCCGAGTCCATCAGCATGCTGGCCAAGGAAGTTGCCAAACTGCTGGAAAACGATGCGGCCTACAGCCACATCATCGAGCTGAACGTTGGTGGCAAGAAGCAAAACGTCATCATCAAGGCGCTGCAACGTCACCCGGCCAAAGGCCACGTGATGCACGCTGACTTCGTGCGCGTTATTGCCGGCCAGAAGCTGACCGCAATCGTGCCGATCCACTTCCTGAACGAAGAAGCTCCGGTCAAGAAAGGCGGCGAGATCTCGCACACTACCACTGAACTGGAAGTGACCTGCCTGCCGAAAGACCTGCCTGAGTTCATCGAAGTCGATCTGGGCGCGCTGGAAGTAGGTGACAACGTTCACCTGTCCGAACTGAAAGCCCCTAAAGGCGTTGAGTTCGTCGCTTTGGCACACGGTACTGACCTGGCAATCGCCAACGTCCACGCACCGCGTATCGTCAAAGACGAAGAAGAAGGTGAAGCTGAAGAAGGCGCTGCCGAGTAATTCATTACTTGGTAACGTCGGAGTTGCTCAGGAGACATCGCGAGCGATAGCAGGCAAAGCGGGCGAGATCGCTGAGTTTACATCATGGTAAATGAGCAGTTTTCGTCCACATTGCCGCTGTCGTCAGCGGTTCAACCCTCAACTCCAAAGGAAGAGCCCCTGTCGTGACCGCCATACAACTGATCGTGGGCTTGGGAAATCCAGGCGCCGAATACGAACAGACCCGGCATAACGCAGGGGCTTTTTTTGTTGAGCGTATTGCTGCGGCGCAACGAGTTAACCTCGTTCCCGAGCGCAAATTCTTTGGCCTGACCGGGCGCTTCACGCACCAGGGTCAGGATGTTCGTCTGCTGATTCCCACCACTTACATGAACCGCAGCGGCCAGGCTGTCGCGGCACTCGCGGGCTTTTATCGCATCCCGGTCGAGTCGATTCTGGTGGCGCATGACGAACTGGACCTGCCTCCGGGCGTTGCCAAACTCAAAGTGGGTGGCGGCCATGGCGGTCATAACGGGCTGCGCGACATCATTGCGCAGCTCGGCAACCAGAACACATTCCATCGCTTGCGGCTTGGCATTGGCCACCCGGGCGATGCCAGCAAGGTATCCGGCTTTGTCCTGGGTCGAGCGCCACGCGCCGAACAGGAAAAACTGGACGCCAGTATCGACTTTGCCCTCGGCGTGCTGCCGGATATCTTCGCCGGTGAATGGAACCGGGCGATGAAAAACCTGCACAGCCAGAAGGCCTGACATCACTCGAGGGGAAACACCATGGGATTCAATTGCGGCATCGTCGGCCTGCCTAACGTCGGCAAGTCCACCCTGTTCAACGCCCTGACCAAATCTGGTATCGCGGCCGAGAACTTCCCCTTCTGCACCATCGAGCCGAACAGCGGTATCGTGCCGATGCCCGACCCGCGTCTGGCGGCCCTGGCTGCCATCGTCAACCCGAAACGCATCCTGCCGACCACCATGGAGTTCGTCGACATCGCCGGCCTCGTGGCAGGCGCTTCGAAGGGCGAAGGCCTGGGCAACAAGTTTCTCGCCAACATCCGCGAGACCGATGCCATTGCTCACGTGGTGCGCTGCTTTGAAGACGAGAACGTGATTCACGTTTCCAACAGCGTCGACCCCAAGCGCGACATCGAGATCATCGATCTGGAACTGATCTTCGCCGACCTCGACAGCTGCGAGAAGCAACTGCAAAAGGTCACCCGCAACGCCAAGGGCGGCGACAAGGACGCAGTGGTCCAGAAAGGCCTGCTGGAACAGTTGATTGCACACTTCAGCGAAGGCAAGCCTGCACGCAGCCTGATGAAGAGCATGAGCAACGACGAGAAAGCCACCATCCGTGGCTTCCACCTGCTGACCACCAAGCCGGTCATGTACATCGCCAACGTCGCCGAAGACGGCTTCGAGAACAACCCGCTGCTGGACGTGGTCCGCGCCATCGCCGAAGAAGAAGGCGCAATGCTGGTGCCGGTCTGCAACAAGATCGAAGCCGAAATCGCCGAGCTTGATGACGGCGAAGAGAAGGACATGTTCCTCGAAGCCCTGGGCCTCGAAGAGCCCGGCCTGAACCGCGTGATCCGCGCTGGCTACGAAATGCTCCACCTGCAGACCTACTTCACCGCTGGCGTCGAAGAAGTCCGCGCCTGGACCGTCCGCGTCGGTGCCACCGCACCACAAGCCGCAGGCGTGATCCACACCGACTTCGAAAAAGGCTTCATCCGCGCCGAAGTGGTGGCGTATGACGACTTCATCCAGTTCAAGGGTGAGTCAGGTGCCAAGGAAGCCGGCAAGTGGCGTCTGGAAGGCAAGGAATACATCGTCAAGGACGGTGATGTGATGCATTTCCGGTTTAACGTCTGATTTGAGTATCCGGTTTCAGGGGCTTCCTGAAACACTTCGAACGGCACACCTCGATAAAACCGCGCCCTGGCGCGGTTTTGTCGTTTTGGAACTGCGCTCCTATGACAGCCACCGCGTAGCTTCCTTAGGTTATCGATCATCCCTCGGTCAGGGTACGTCATCACTCCAGGTCATTGCTGCTCTCTCGCAAGATGAGGTTCACGCCCTCCCCGGTCAGCACCTCACTTGGGGAGGTGTCACATCCCTGATGCTGTTTCCGGGTAACTTCATCGAATTGATTGGTATCGAGGATGCCTCTAATTCAGGCGGCAAACACACAAACAGAACAATCGGCCCTCCCTAACGAAAAACGCCCCGCAAACAGGTTTGCGGGGCGTTCGGACCAGCATGCAGCGGATGCCGGATTACTTCTTCAGACGCCCGTAACGGTCTTCAAAGCGCACGATGTCGTCTTCGCCCAGGTACGAGCCGGACTGCACTTCGATCAGCTCCAGCGGCACCTTGCCGGGGTTGGCCAGCGAGTGCTTGACGCCCAGCGGGATGTAAGTGGACTGATTCTCGGAAAGGATCAGTTCCTGATCGTCGCAGATAACTTTGGCGGTACCGGATACAACGATCCAGTGTTCGGCGCGGTGGTAGTGCATCTGCAGCGACAGGCACTCGCCGGGCAGTACGCTGATGCGCTTGACCTGATAACGCTCGCCGAGGTCGATCGTGTCGTAGTGGCCCCACGGGCGATTGACCAGTGGATGAGTGACGAACTCAGGGCGCTCTTCTGCCTGCAGACGCTTGACCACGTCCTTGACCTGCTGGCTGTTGTGCTTGTTGGCAACCAGAACGGCGTCCTTGGTTTCGATGACGATCAGGTCCTCGACGCCGACGGTGGCCACCAGTCGATGGTGCGACTGCACCAGGCAGTTGCGCGTGTCGATGGCCATCACGTCGCCTTCCAGGCGATTGACATTCTCGTCGTGCGGGCCCACGTCCCAGATCGCTGCCCAACTGCCCAGATCGTTCCAGCCTGCGTCCAAAGGTACGACCAGACCGAGATCGGTGTGCTCCATGACCGCGTAGTCCACTGACTCATCAGCGCACAAGGCAAACTTCTCGGACGAGACGTGCAGGAAGTAGCTGTCGGCATCGGAGTCAGCCAAGGCTACGCGGCATGCAGACAAGATGTCGGAGCGATGCTTTTTCAGCTCAGCCAGGAACACCGAGGCACGGAACATGAACATACCGCTGTTCCACAGGTAAGCACCCGAGGACAGGTATTCGGCAGCCATTTCCGGCGAAGGCTTCTCCTTGAACGCCTCGATCGCGAAGCCACCCTGAGCAATGGATTCACCACAGTGGATGTAGCCAAAACCGGTTTCAGCGTGAGTCGGGGTGATACCGAACGTCACCAGACGACCCGCCTCAGCGTGCACCTGAGCAACCGTTACCGCTTGTCGGAAAGCGTCTTCATCATGAATATGATGGTCGGCAGCCAGTACCAGCAGGATCGGGTCAGTTCCATCAGCCGTTGCTTCAAGCGCAGCCAGAGCGATGGCCGGCGCAGTGTTGCGGGCGAGCGGCTCGAGGATGACACGACGGCTACCCATCTTCGCTACACGCAGCTGCTCGGCGACGATAAAGCGGTGATTTTCGTTGCTCACAACAACCGCAGGCGCGTGCTCAAGGCCTTTCAGGCGAGCCAGTGTGCGTTGAAACATGGTTCCCTGATCCTGGCCATCAAGGGCAAGAAACTGCTTCGGGAAACTCTGCCGCGACAAAGGCCATAACCGCGAACCACTACCGCCAGCCAGGATTACAGGGGTGAACATAGACGCTCCATTCTTGGGCCACGAAGGCGTGGCAAAGGCCCATTATCCGGGTGCTCTGGCTGCTATGCAACATGAAGGCCACTACAATATGCCTACCATTCAGTAACTCCGTCGCCGCAACTGCTCTCCACCCCGTGCGGGCCAAGCCGCCCCATGTTAGTCTTCGCGCCCGATTCCGCGCCCGATTCCGCATATCCGCCACACGCAAGCGTAATACGCTGCCTTGGTACACCATTGAGAAGTGATGTAATTGATCGACATTGAGAACGACAGAACATGGATATAGGCTTGAGTTGTACGGTCTGGGCGAAAGGCGAACGTGCCGGGCATCTGGACGGTATCGGCATATATTCCAGAGCGCTTTGGCACAGCCTGACCAAGCTGAGTCAGGCTGACGATATCCACGTCAAACCTTACGCTTTCGGCAAGCAACTACCAGTCCTGGCCTGTGGTCAACCGCAACAGTTGTCCAGCGACTACCGTATTCATGCCGTGCTCAGTGGCGTCCTAAAACTGCCATTGGGTAGCTCAGCAAGCATCGCCAAAGACGTTCAGCTGTTCCATGCCACGGATCACCATGTCCCACGAATCAAAGGCGTACCTGTCGTGGCCACGATCATGGACATGATTCCGATATTACACCCGGAATGGATCAAGCAAGACCTCAAGCGCCTGAAAAGCTGGCTGTTCACAACCAGCATTAAACGTGCCGATCACATCATCACCATCTCCGAATACAGCAAGCAGGACATGATTAGCCACCTGGGCATTGCGCCAGAGCGCATCAGCGTCACGCCCCTGGGCGTGGACCCTGTGTATTTCGAGCGCGTCGGCGCCGCCGAGCGCAACAGGGTGCTGGACACGTATGGCCTCAAACCGGGCTTCTTTCTGGTAGTAGGCACCCTGCAACCCCGCAAGAACCTGCAACGTGTGCTTGAAGCCTTCCAGCAACTGCCAGCACTGGTACGCAAAGAGCATCCGCTGGTGATTGTCGGCCGCAACGGCTGGAGTAACGACGAACTGCTCCCGCAGCTTGAGGCATTGCAGCAACGTGGCGAAGGTCGCTGGCTGAGTTATCTGCCACAAAATAAGGTGCTAGCGCTGCTGCAAAGTGCCGGAGCGCTGGTGTTTGCTTCGCTGTACGAGGGGTTCGGCCTGCCAGCCATCGAGGCGTTCGCGGCCCAGTGCCCGCTGATCGCGTCCAACAATTCTTCACTGCCGGAAGTGACAGGCAATGCCGCCTGGGCTGTCGACCCGCACAGTGCAGAAAGCATCAGCACTGCAATGCTCGCCGTCCTGGAACAGCCTGAAGAACGTGAGCGCAAGGTTCAGTCAGGGCTGGGGCGTGCGCGTCATTTCAGTTGGGATGCCTGTGCGCAGAGCACGCTGGATATCTACCGCAAGGTGCTGGCGACTCATCGCTAGAAGAGACGCCGGGCACAAGCCTGAAGCGCGCCGCAGGTGCTATCGGGGCGTCTTTTTCAAGGCCGAGTCCGCAGCCTTCTCGACTGCCGGATTGGTACCACCCAGCCAGACATTGACGCTGTCGACACTTTCCTGTGGCGGACGGCCTGCCCATCGATTGAGGATGAACAGGTTGGTGATGAAGTCGTACTGCGCCCTGAGCAGGTCACGTCGCGCCTTGAACTCGTTCTGCACGCTGGTCAGCACATCGACCGCGTTCACAACGCCATAGGAGAAGGCTTTCTGCGCCGCAATACTCGATTGCTCTGCCGATGCCAGCGCGTTCTTGTTGGCGCGGATCTTCTCGACACTGGAAAACGCCGTCAGGTAGGCGTTGGTGGTTTCCTTGACCACCTGACGGCGCACGCTTTCCACGTCCTGTTCGGTAGCCAGTTGCTCGTTGTACAGCCCACGCACTCGCGCAGAGGTCGAGCCACCGCTGTAAATCGGCACGCGCACCCCGATTGTCGCCACATAGCTGTCGCTGCGCGGTGACAGGGTGTTGTCGTAGCCCACGTCACTTTGCTGGGCACCCAGGGTGAAGGTCAGGGTCGGATAATGCCCGCCCTTGCCTTCACGTACCGCTGCGTTGGCAACGTCGAGGCTGCTTTCACGCGCCTTGAGCAACGGGTTGCTATCGATGGCCTGGGCCACCCAGGTGTCCATTGATTTGGACGGCGCCTGCAGCGCAATGTCGTTTCTGATGCGGCTCAAAGGCTCGGTGATCGGCCGACCGACAATTTCAGAGAGTGCAGCACGGCTGAGCCTGATCTGGTTACGGGCATCAACCTCCTGCGCGGCCAGCAAATCGACACGCGCTTTCAGATCCAGCAGATCAGTGACCACGGCCATCTTTTTGTCGTACATCGCACTGACCCGATCCAGGCTCTTTTGCGTCGCCCGGCGCTCGGCCATGATCAGCTCGAGTTCATCGTCGGCAGACAGCGCCTGGAAGTACCGTTTGGCCAGATCAACCGTGGCCTCAGCCTGGGCATCTTCGGCCTGATGCCCCTTCTGCTCCGTCGTGCTCTTGGCCTTCTGGTAGGCTTCCCAAGCCTGCTTGTTGTACAGGTACTGAGTCAGGTTGAGCGAATAGCTGGAGTTGTTATAGATCTCGCGTTGCGTGTCGTCCTTGCGCAGGATCCGGTTGTAACTGCCGTTCGCAGTTACTTGCGGCAACAGCCCGCCGAACGCATCGCGCTCGCTGTCGACTGCCGACTGTGCACGCAGGTAGGCAGACAGCATGCGCGGGTCTTCCAGACGAGCCTCGCGATACAGCTTCATCAGATCCACGGAGTATGCCGAAGCGCTGGTCACCTGGGGTGCAGCGGGCTGCGTGGGGTCTGCATGGACCTGAATGCTGGCCAACCCGAGGGAAAGAAACACAGGAACGAAGCGCAGCACGGTCATTCCTCGATCATCGATTTGATAAATACATTGGACGCCGGCTTCAACAGGTATTGAAGCATGGTCCGTTCACCAGCATTGATCAGCACTTCAGCGGGCATGCCCGGCTGCAACTTGCGGTCGCCAAGACGCTTCATGCCTTTCTCGGTCAGTTTTACCCGAACCAGGTAATACGGCTCACCGGCATCGTCTTTCAAACGGTCAGCGGAGATACGCGTCACCTCACCCTCGATGACAGGGGTGGTAGCACTGTTGAAGGCGCTGAAGTGAACGTCTGTCAGCTTGCCGATGGAAATCCGGTCAATGTCCGTGATAGCCACATGAGCCTCAACGACCAGCTCGGAAGATTCCGGCACGATATCCAGCAAAGGCGTACCGGCGCTGACTACGCCGCCAACGGTATGAACTTTCATGTCCAGTACCATGCCGTCCTCAGGAGCCCGAATGACCACGCGAGACAGACGGTCCTGCAGCGCGTTAGCGGTCTCCTGCAAATCGAATACCTTGGCCTGTACATCGCTTAGTTCTTTCGCGACGTCAGAGCTGAAGTTTTTGTTCAACTGAATGATCTGCAGTTCAGTCTCGCTGATCTGTAGCTGAGTCTTGGTGATCGTGGACTCGTGATCGGCCACTTCGGACTTGAGCATGTCCAGCTTGCGCTCCTGCTCCAGCAAGCGTTGCTTGTCGACAAAGCCCTGAGACAGCAGATCCTTCAGTTCAGTGATTTCGCTGCTGTAGGATTTTTCGAGGCTGACCTTGGTGCGGATCATGTCTCGCAGACCACTGATCTGCTGCTTCAATTGCCCGATGCGTTCACGTTGCACCGATATCTCGGTCAGGCGCGAGTTTTTACGGGTGCTGAATACCTGTTGCTCACCTGCTATGGCCTCTTTAGCCCGCACACTGTCCGTACCAGTGATGGTCAGTGGCGGAATCGACGGCAGCTCGTCGCGCTCGGCGCGCAGTCGTGCCTCCCTGGCCTGGGTCGAAATCAGCTGATTACGGGTCGACTCGTATTGGGAGCGCAACTGCGAGTCGTCCAATACGATCAGCGGATCACCCTTATGCACGGTGTCCCCGTCACGGACAAGCAGTTCCTTGACGATCCCGCCTTCAAGATGTTGAACCGTCTTGCGATAACTCTGCACCATTACCAGACCCGAGCCGTACACCGCATTATCCAATGGGGCCAGCGCTGCCCAGGTACCGAACAGGCCGAAGGTGACCAGTACGATCGTCACACCGATCCGGCGAATCCCGCGATCAGAGGTGGGCATGTCATCCGCGTGCGTGTCGAGCGTGGATATTGTCTTAATGCTCATTCATGAATTCCTTTCACGCGCCAGGTTGCGCAGGGCCGACACCGGTGACTGCAGGAGCCACCCGTTGCTGAGCCTGCTGCGCTTTGGCCTGTTGCTGTGCCAGCTCGGCAATGACCTGATCACGCGCGCCGTACAGGGTGATGGTGCCGGCGCTCATGACCATTACCCGGTCAAGCCGCGACAGAATATTGGGACGGTGAGAAACGATAAACACCGTGGCCCCTGACTCCTTAATCAGTTGCAGGGCGACGCTAAGAGCGCGCTCGCCGACTTCATCGAGATTGGAGTTGGGCTCATCCAGCACAATCAACCGCGGGCTGCCATAGATAGCTCTGGCCAGACCGATGCGTTGCCGCTGTCCGCCAGACAGGTTGACGCCATCACTGCCGATCACGGTGTCGTAGCCGTCGGGCAGTTGCAGGATCATTTCATGCACACCTGCGGTGCGCGCCGCCAGAACGACTTTCTCGGGGTCAACCTTGGCAAATCGAGCGATGTTATCGCTGATGCTGCCCTCGAACAGTTCGATGTCCTGTGGCAGATAGCCCAAGTGCGGACCAAGCTTCTGTTTATCCCAAGCACTGATGTCGGCACCGTCCAGACGCACCGTACCGTGTTGTGCCGGCCAGATGCCCAACAGGGCTCTCACCAGGGTCGATTTGCCTGCTGCGCTCGGCCCGACAATACCCACAATGGTGCCAGCCGGCGTTACGAAACTGATGTTGCGAATAACCGGGTTCTTGCCACCCGGCGGTGTGACTACCAGGTTTTCGACCTGAATATGCCCTTCGGGATCAGGCAAAGCCATGCGATCCGGTTCGTTATGCAGCTTTTCAAGCGTTTCACTCAGGCGAGTGTACTGAACGCGCGCAGCCACAAAACCTTTCCAAGTGCCGATAATCTGATCGACCGGAGAAAGCGCGCGTCCCAATAGCAATGAGCCTGCCATCATCAAGCCAGGATTCATTTGGTGAGTTATGACCAAATACGCCCCCAGCGCCAGCATGATTGACTGCGCCCAGTTTCTGAAGGTCTTTGAGATGGAGGTAACAATACCGCCCTTGTCGCTGGCATCCGACTGCAACACCAGGACTCTGCGCTGACGAACACCCCAACGAGCCATTAGAGTATCGAGCATCCCCATGGACTCGATGACTTCAGCGTTACGGAGGTTTTTGGTAGTCACCAGATTCGCAACCATGCTCTGCTGATTGGCTTCGGTCAACGCCTTACCAGTGAACCGGTGGTTCAGATAGGCAAGTATTATCAGCACGATTGCAGAACCGACCGTCATCCATCCGAACCATGGATGAAACAGGAACATCACGGCGGTATAAATGGGCAGCCAGGGAGCATCAAAAAATGCGAAAAGGCCATTGCCGGTAAGGAATTGGCGCAACGAAGTAAGATCGTTTAGCGATTGTGCCGACGCATCCATACCGCCACTTCTCAGCGCTTTCCTGAAACTGGCTCGATAGACGTCACGACTTAGAAGGACATCCAGCCTGTTACTGATACGAACCATGATTCGGGAACGAACCCACTCCAGCGCCCCCATAGTGATCATCAGTACGGTCAGGATCAAGGTCAGCATGAGCAAGGTCGGGACGCTGCTACTGGGCACCACGCGTCCGGATATCTGAATCATGTATAGGGTGGGGACCAGCATCAAGGCGTTTACAAACAGGCTGAAGAAACCGACTGAGATAAAGCTGCCTTTGCAAGCTTTGAGGGCCAACTGCAAATTATTTTCGTGTGAACGACTCATAGAATCCGTACTGATGAGAGATCGGTGAACGCGCGGCAGTGTAGCACCTGCTTTTGAAGCAACGCAGCATTAAGGCGCCATCAAAATACGCAAAAGGCAGCCAGATACAAGTGAAGGTTTCCTGGACGTCAAGGTTCGTCCGCATCACCCACACGGCGCCAGATACTTGCACAAACTTTGAACGTTTATTTTTTGATCTTACAGTGCAAATAAAAGTGTGCAATGCAAAAACTGTCATATACGCATGAGTGCAGTAAGAAGCTAGGGATATGGTCTAGATAGAGTTTCATGGGCAAAAGGCTGAGGCCGCTAGGCGTGTCCCGCTAAAATCTGACCGATTAAACACTTCCACTACAGCGGATTGTAGGACGATAACACCTGTTGACTTCAACTTTTTACCCATGGACGAACGTGAGCCTGCACGTCAGCACAGAAACATCCCGAATCAATCCGGCCGGACGTGGGCAAACCATAAAAAGCCTATGGCTTTCGGCCACCCACCGCCCCAGCAGGGCCGTTCTTGAGCGAAATATGAGTGTAAGAAATTCCCCACATTAGCTGCCGAAAATTCACCTTATTCAAATTGACTTTTCCTACCAAAGGACTACTCTCGCAGTCTGGCTAGCACACGGCCATTAACCCTATGTAGCGGTACCCGAGCAGCTTACTGTCAGGCCTCTATCAGGATTGAAGGTGTAGCCGCTCAGGATAAGAAGGAAGCTTGTTGGGTGCAGTCTCCAGAACTTGATGGATTAAAGATCAGCTCTCGCGTGACGCTGCTCGAGCCAGGAATGTACATATTCCGTTATGCCTCGCAGCCACCCGCGGACAAGCCTGTGTGCATCGCACTGCAGCAAGCCCCCCTTGGTAAAGGCTCCATCGATTTCTTTCCAGCCGAAGGTGTCAGCAAGAACATGCTGACCCGGCTTGGCGATACCATCGTTGCTCGCGTCAAGGGCGGGATCACCACGGTTCTGATCACCGAATACCATATGTTCGACGCAGTCATCGACCCTATCGACTTGCGCATCGACCGAATCGACACCTCCACCGCCATCATGCGCAATTTCACGATCGCTGCGACTGCCGAACCGAGCGCGGCGATCTCGTCGACTCTAACGCCGGTCGCGCTGAAACTGGTCGCGCATCTGCAAGGCGAAGGTGATGTGGTGTCTACGGAAGGCTGGGCCGGCGAACCTGACGGCACACGGCGCCTTGAAGGGTTCTCCATACTGTGGGGCGACAGGCCGGCAGGCGTGGACCTGGTTTATACCTCGACCGTTGCAGGCTCCGGCCCAAGCCCAAATGTCGCTACGGGGGCCTTCACCGGTACCCGTGGCAAGTCCTTGTCTCTGGTTTCAGCAGGTTTCAGCCTGGTCGGACCCAATCAGCATTTTTACGAATTGTCTGGCCACCTTGTCTTTCGCGGCGCTGCACCGCAGGTCATTGTCGCCAACCAGATGATGTACGGCCCCACAGGCACAGAGCCCCTGGTGGCGTTACACATTTGCATCGCACCCGCTACGAAGATGAACGCTGCCCGCTATAAGTCTCCGTGGGAAAACTCTGCATTGACGCAGAAAATTAGCAGCACAGGCCAGATGGCCTGAAGTAACAGGAATTTCCCATGCAATACGATTCCCCGGTAACTACAACTCAGTTCAACACATTTCTGTCGGCTACCACGCTGACTGACAGCACCACTGCTGCCATCAGTAGTCTTCTGGCTCTCAACACTGCAACCACCGTAGACCTGGCTAGCTGGGATGGCGTAAGCGCTCTTCAGATTCCTACCGGCCAAACCGGCACTACTGACGTGATCACCGGCACTGTCGCTGGTGTACGTGGCGATCTGGTCACCCTGAATGTTACTGCTGAAGTAGCTGCTGCCAAGGCAATCATTCTGGACAGCCAGGCTAACCTGAACGTAAACATCACTCCGACCATCGCTACTGATGCTGCTGCCGACGTTTCGTCGCAGGCTCGTGTTGCCGTTTCGGCTGATGCCTCCGCTACCACTCAGTTCCTGCTGACCACTGGTACGGGCGATGACGTAATCATCGTCAATGGCAATCAGAATAACTACATCGACGCTGGCGCCGGCAACGACACCATCATCACTGGCAACGGTAACAACACTGTTATCGCTGGCGTGGGCAACAACAACATCATCACCGGTAGCGGCAACGACACCATCGTTCTGAGTGGTGTTAACCACGCAGACGTCGTCAATGCAGGCGCAGGCTACGACGTTGTTCAGCTGGACGGTTCGGTTTCTAACTATACCTTCACCGCTGGCAACAACTTCAACGTCAACCTGACCGGCGCACAAACTGCATCGATTACTGGTGCTGAGTTCCTGACCTTCGTCAACACTACTACCAGCGCTGTTGAAACTGTTGTTCTGGCACAGAACGATACAGAAGCTACAGCTCTGCGCATGTTCGAAGGCATTCTGGGTCGTGACGCAGATCTGGGTGGCGCTCAAGCGTTCGCTGGCCTGGCGAATTCCGGTGCATCGTTGACCGACATCGCCAATAGCTTCCTGAACTCCTCCGAGTTCGCAGATACTTCCTCGGCGGCTCCTATCAGTAGCTTGTACACCGAACTGCTGGGCCGTGCGGCAGACGCTGGTGGACTTGCCAACTGGCAAGCAGTGGTAGCTAACGGCGGCACTCTGGCTGACGTTGCAGCAGGCCTCGCCGTTTCCACCGAAGCGCAAGCTCTCGACCAGTCGAACGGCGACTTCGTCCGTGACCTGTACACCGCAGCACTGGGTCGCGATGCCAATCAGGATCAGGGTGGTCTGAGCAATTGGGTATCCCAACTGTTCAACGGCACCAGCCGTGCTGAAGTGGCTCAGGGCATCGCTGGTTCGCAGGAAGCTGCAACCAAGGCAGATAGCGATTTCATTAACAATCTGTACCTGACCGCTACCGGTCGCGCCGCTGATGCAGGCGGTAAGGCTGCATGGAGCGACTTACTGGCCAACGGCGGCACCCACGCTGATGTTGCTATCGGTATCGTAGGTTCTCCAGAAGCAGTAGCACATAACGACAACGTTATCGTGCTGCACGGCGCGGTGTAACTAGCCCTGTCGTTGTAACAAATACGCCCGGCCGCAAGGCCGGGTCGTATGCAAAAAGGGGCGACTTTCGGGTCGCCCCTCTTTTATTTTTAAAGTGAACACGCCAGCTTATGTCCATACACCTCGACCGTGGGCGAGAAACGCTCATGGATATGTTTCATCGCCTCCGCCAGGCCGATGAGCACGACCTTGCCGCTGTGGCACTCGAGTGTGCGCTGCAGACCCCTGAATACCGTCCGGAAGCACTGGTCTGGAAAGGTATCGAGGCCCTGTCGCAAGACCCAAAGCTTGCCTTTATTTATTTGCTCAACGCCGCGCACGCGTTTCCTTTACGTGCGGACATTCACGCCCTGCTCGGGCGCAGCATCATTGCCCAGGGTCAGCCGTTACTGGCCAACCGTTACATGAGCAATGCCTGGCAAAAGCTGCCTGCCGACGCTTCGCTACGCATGATGCTCTGGCAGGCACGCAGCCTGTCGGAAACACCTGAAGACTTGCGCCGTATCGTTCTGGCGCACCTCCCTGATATTACCGCTGCCAACGAGCTTGTCCTGGTACTCAAACTGCTGGCTGCGCAGACTGGATTGCCAGGCACGCTCGGCGTGGTCCGTTACCTGCCTGATGTGCAGGAGATCCACGGCTGGGCAATCGACGTGCACAACGTGCAGACGCCTGTTTCGTTGCAACTGGAAGCCAACGGTCACTTGATCAGCATGGTTGCCAGCGCCGCGCACCCGTTACTGACTGCGGCAGGATTGCCTGCGACTCACGGCGGTATTCGCATCAAGGTGCCCAACGCCACCCCTTCCGTGCATGTGCGCTTCGATAACGGCACTGCGCTGCTGGGCAGCCCGCTGTCAGCAATGCCGACTTTCATTGCTCCGCCCGCGGCGTCGAAGGTTGGCGACAAGCAGCCGGTGGATGTACTCATCCCTGTTTACGACGGGCTGGAAGAAACCCTCGAGTGCATCAACAGTGCGCTGGAAGCGCGCAAACGCAATCGCACACCTCATCGCCTGGTGGTGATCGAAGACGCAACGCCGGTCCCCGCGCTGCGTAAAGCCCTCAAGGTTCTCGCAGGCAAAGGCAAGATTACCCTGGTACAAAACCCTATCAACCTGGGCTTCATCCGCAGCATGAACCGGGCGATGGCTTTGAGCCCGAAGCAGGATGTGGTCTGGTTGAATGCCGACACCCGTGTGCAGGGTGATTGGCTGGACCGGCTGCGTACGACTGCCTATGCCGACGAAACCATCGCCTCGGTTACCCCGTTCACCAATAACGGTGAGCTGATGAGTTTTCCTGAAAGCCGTTTCAGCCATCCGATGCCCAGCGCAGCAGAACAGGCCCGCCTGGACGATCTGGCGCGACTGACTGACAGTCCGGCCATGGAGCTTGAAACCGGCTGCGGCTTTTGCCTGTACATCAAACGCAGCGCTCTGGACAGTGTGGGTTATCTGGATGAAGTCGAACTGCTGCGTGGCTATGGTGAGGAAACTGACTGGTGCCTGAGAGCGCGCGGCCTGGGTTGGCGTCATGTGGGCGCGCCCAATGTGTTCGTTGCGCATCAGGGCGGCATTTCGTTCGGCGCCGAAAAGGCGCTGCGGGTGGCGCACAATAACGCCATCCTCAAGCGTCGCTACCCTGACGCTTCATCGCGCTATGAAAACTTCTGCCTGCGCGACCCCATCAGGCCCGCTCGTCAGGCCCTGCAACGCGCGCGCCTTGCGCAATTGGCCGAGCAGTTGTCGACACCGGCATTACGGCAGCTGCATATCGCCAACATCGCAGCGTCGCAAGCGCCTTTAAGCCTCACCTGGCGCAACAAGGGCCAGCATGCGCAGGCAACGCTGCAGGCCAACGTGCTGCCGCTGGCGTTCAGCCTTGATTACGAACTGCCTGCCGACACTGAGCAACTGTTGCACGACCTGCGCAGCCTGCCACTGGACGAACTGATCTATCAGAACCTCGCCAATTGCCCTGCAGCGCTCTGCGCATTGGCCGAGCAACTTGATAAACCTTACCGAATCGTATGCCGCGATGACGCGTTGCTCACGCCAGACAGCCGATTCGACTGGCCGCATTTCGCTCAAAAGGCGCAGAGCATCGAGTTGCCGTGGCATGCCCTGCGCGAGCGTTACGCCGCCGCTCTGCCCCAGGCCGATATTCTGATCCGCTCAGCCCCTCAGGCGCTGTCGAACAACGATTCCGTTCCAACCACCCTGCTGATTGCCGACGGCCTTTCAGACCCTGACATTGCCAAACAGTGGCTGGAACTGGGCAGACGCATCACACACGAAAACCAATCTCTGGTATTGCTCGTTGCAGAGGACGGCCCGTGGGTCAAACCCTTGCTCGCCACTGGCGCAATTCATGCATTGCCCATTGCGCAAGGCTTGAGCCAGGCCGACTGCATTCTGCTTGCCGGATGCACCGCCGCATTGAGCCTGGAGCGCAGCCCGGGTGCATCCTGGCGCGCTGCGGACCTGGCCGTCGAACTAGGTCTGCCGCTGTACGCCATGCCAGGGCCGCTCGCCCAGGAAGCCGGAGCATTACCGATCAACACACTGCTTACTTCATTGAGTCGGACATGATCTCAGAACACCCACAGGTTAACTCCGACCCGACCGCTCAGCCCCCCGGCAATACCCGCTTCAATGGTGCCATCACCGGCCTGTATGGCGATGTGCTGCAAGGCTGGGCGCTCGATACCCTGCACGTGGATGAACGCCTGGTTGTCGAGGTCTACGTCGACGGCGCCTGCGTTTCACTGGTGCGGGCCGACCAGTTTCATCCCCGCGCCGGTGCGGATGATCCATTCCATGGCTTTGGTGTACAGCTACGCCAAGGCTGGCTGGATAATGCAAAGCACATCAGCGCCCGGGTGGCCAACAGTGACTGCTGGCTTGCGGGCGACCTGCAATTACCGACCACGCCCAGCGCAGAGCCGGCGCCCATCGCGTCTCAGGTCTGGCACAGCGGTGGCCTGCGGCTCGGCGGCTGGTCTTGGGACCCGGATGCACCGCAGCGGCATGTGCACATCACCGTGCGTGAAGGCAGTCGGGTACTGGGTCAAACTACGTGCAATGTTCATCAACAGGCGCTGGTCTATCGCGCCACCAGCGATCACGGTTTCAGTTTTGATCTGCCCTGGGAACTGGCCGATGGCAAGCCACATACGCTGGACATCGAAAATGATCTCGGCCATACGCTATCCGGCAGCCCGATAAACCTGTGCTGCTGGCACGACGGGCTGGAAGGTCTGCTCAAGCAGCATGAGCGCGCGCCCACCGAGCAAAATCTGGCATTGCTGACCCGGATTGCAGCGGACCAGGCAATGCGCCTGCCGAAAAGCGCAGGCTTTCATCATTACTCCGAGTGGTTTGAACGCTTCCGTCCTGCTGCGCCAAAAGACGATCAACTGCAGCAATGCAGGATCGGTTTGCTGTTGATCAGTGACGGCGACAGCACGCTCGAAGCCATCAGCCTCGCGAGCATGAACAGCCAGCGAACAGCGCCTCATCAGTTGGTCAAAGCAGACGCCGCTGACCTGCTGCCCGCACTCAAGCAGTTACTTGAAGCAGGCTGCGACGCAGTGGTCCCGCTGATGGCCGGCGATCATCTGGGAATGCACGCACTTGAACACTTGAGTACCCTGCTCGACAATGGCTGTGCGTGGGGTTATGCCGATTGTGATCGCGATGGTCCGCAAGGCGAGCGCAGCCTGCCGTGGTTGAAACCGGTATGGGACATCGACCTGTTTATGGGGGCCGATATCTTCACCCCAGGGGCGATCTTCAGTACTGCAATCATCGATAAGGCCCTGGCCCTGATACCCGCCACTGATGGCCAGCGAACTCTTGATTGGCACCAGTTGAGCGCGGCCATCGCCTTGGTCACCGAGACCAGCCAGGCCGTCGTCGCGCATTTGCCGCACGTGCTTTATCACCGCAGCCATCTAGCAGCCGCCAGCCCGGAGCAAGCCGAACCTTCTGCGCAACGCCTGCAATCGATTGCCTGGCTGAGCGAGAGACTTGCATCAGGTGCCATCGTCACGCAGTTACCGGAATTCCCGGCGCTGTTGCGTACGCAGTGGCCCTTGCCGGCCACCCTGCCGCGCGTCAGCCTGATCGTTCCAACCCGCGACCAACTCGGGTTGCTGCGCACCTGTATCGAAGGCCTGCTGACCGCGACTGATTATCCTGACCTGGAAATCATCGTTGTCGACAACCAGTCCAGTGACCCGCAAACCCTGGTTTATCTGCAACAGCTGTCTGAGCGCGGCGTGAAGGTTCTGCCCTACCCTCACCCTTTCAATTACTCGGCCATCAACAATTACGCCGCCACCCACGCCTCCGGTGAACTGATCGGGCTGGTCAACAACGACATCGAAATCATAGCGGCCGACTGGTTAAAGGAAATGGTCAGCCAGCTGCTGCGCCCGAACGTCGGCGCAGTGGGAGCCAAACTGCTTTGGCCCAACCGCATGGTGCAGCACGGCGGCGTGGTGGTAGGAGTCAATGGACTGGCCGCGCACACTGGCAACCACCTGGAACAACGCGACCCCGGCTACCTGGGCATGAATCAGATCACCAGACGCCAAAGCGCAGTTACGGCGGCATGCCTGCTGTTGCGCAAATCAGTCTTCAATGTTTTGCACGGCCTGGATGAACAGGCTTTCCCGGTGGCCTTCAATGACGTGGATCTGTGCCTGCGTATTCGACAACAAGGCTTGAACATCATATGGACGCCAGTTGCCGAACTCATTCACGCTGAATCGGCCAGTCGCGGCAAAGACCTGACTCCGGAAAAGCGAGCCCGTGGTCAACGCGAACAACAAGGCTTTATCGAACGCTGGTCCCAATCAGGTCAAAGCGATCCGTACTATCATCCGGCGCTGAGTCTGGATTATTTGAGTGGGCCTTATGGGGGATTGGCGATTCCGCCAAGACATAGGCAGTTGCGACGCGTAGGCACTTAACTCAAGAGATCTTATGAGTATTTGCAAGCCTAGCCTTCAGGTTGTGCAAAGCGCTACCGGTCTAAGGTGATGGCCAACAGTTCCGAGACTGGTTGTACGTCGAAGATCACTACTGCGGTATTCGCCGTGCTCTGGAAGTCGATGCGCTAGGCTAGACTTACAATATGGCGGCTGGAACGAGAAGGCCAATATCGATATTGTCCAGAACCTGTATGCCCTGCTCGATGAACTGGCTCCAGCCGCCGGGTTTGAGGTCATCAATCAGAAGAACGGCCAGCCGGTCAGCGCTTACGCAGAGCTGATCACCTATGTGACCCATCGCCATGGCCATGACCGTCGCTATGCGGCCATGCGCGCAAGATTGAACGAGAGCTGGGCTGTAAGCCTGCGAAAACCTTTGAGACCGTGATTCGTAGGACGGTGGAATGGTATCTGGCCAATCAGAAATGAGTAAGTGGCGTCATGGATGCAAGTTACCGTGACTGGATCGTGCAACAGTATGAGGTCAGCGACGCATGAAGATTCTGCTGCTGGGCAAGAATGGGCAGGTTGGTTGGGAACTGCAGCGCGCTCTGGCGCCGCTGGGCGAGGTGATCGCGCTGGATCGTCAGGGTGCCGATGGCCTGTGCGGTGATCTGGCCGATCTGGAACGCCTGGCCGCCACAGTTCGTGCGCTGGCGCCTGATGTGATCGTCAACGCAGCTGCCTATACGGCCGTGGACAAGGCCGAGAGCGAGCCGGACCTGGCGATGTTGATCAACGGCGAAGCTCCCGGCGTCCTGGCCAGAGAAGCGGCGACGCTGGGCGCATGGCTGATTCACTACTCGACTGATTATGTGTTTGATGGAAGCGGCGAACAGCAGTGGCACGAAGACGCGGCTACCGGCCCATTGTCGGTCTACGGCCGCAGCAAGCTGATGGGCGAGCAGGCCATTCAGGCCAGCGGCGCCAAGGCATTGGTATTGCGCACCAGTTGGGTGTACGCGGCGCGTGGTCACAATTTTGCCAAGACCATGCTGCGCCTGGCCACCGAACGCGACTCGTTGAACGTGGTAGCGGACCAGTACGGCGCCCCCACCGGTGCCGAACTGATCGCCGACGTCACTGCGCAGATTCTGCATCGAGTACGCGCTGATCAAAACCCGGCAGCATTGGCAGGTATCTATCACCTGGCTGCTGCCGGTGAGACGTCATGGCACGGCTTTGCACAGTTCGTTCTGGAACACGCCGCACGTAATGGCGTGGCATTGAAGGTAGCGCCCGACCAGATCGGCGCCATCCCCACTGAAGCGTATCCAGTGCCGGCACCGCGCCCGCGCAATTCGCGGCTGGCTTTGGCTAAACTCGAAACTGTTTTTCAATTGAAGATGCCGTCTTGGCAACAAGGCGCACAACGCATGCTGGACGAAATCCAGCGCTAAGGACTCTCATGGCTCGTAAAGGAATCATTCTGGCTGGTGGATCGGGTACCCGTTTGCACCCGGCCACGCTCTCTGTCTCCAAACAGCTGTTGCCGGTGTACGACAAGCCGATGATCTACTACCCGCTGTGCACGCTCTTGCTGGCCGGGATCCGCGACATTCTGATCATCTCCACACCGCAGGACACGCCGCGTTTCTCGCAGTTGCTGGGTGACGGCAGCCAGTGGGGCCTGAACCTCAGCTATGCAGTTCAGCCTAGCCCGGATGGCCTGGCTCAGGCGTTCACCATCGGCTCAGACTTCATCGGCAACGATGCATCGGCACTGGTACTGGGCGACAACATTTTCTACGGCCACGACTTCCAGTCGCTGCTGCTCAATGCCAGCAACCGTGAGTCGGGCGCCTCGGTCTTCGCATATCACGTGCAGGACCCCGAGCGTTATGGCGTAGCCGAATTTGATGACTGCGGCCGAGTGCTGTCGCTGGAAGAGAAGCCCAAGGTTGCCAAGTCGAATTACGCCGTCACCGGCTTGTACTTCTACGACAATCAGGTGGTCGATCTGGCCCGCCAGTTGAAGCCCTCCCCACGCGGCGAGCTGGAGATCACCGATCTCAACACGCTGTACCTGGAGCAGAAACAGCTGCACGTAGAGATCATGGGCCGTGGCTATGCCTGGCTGGACACCGGGACGCATGACAGCCTGCTCGAAGCCGGCCAGTACATCGCCACGCTGGAAAGGCGCCAGGGCTTGAAGGTCGCCTGCCCGGAAGAGATCTGCTATCGCGCGGGCTGGATTGATGGTGCGCAGCTTGAAAAGCTTGCACAGCCGTTGATCAAGAATGGCTACGGCCAGTATTTGAAGAACGTGCTGAAGGAAAAGGTCTTCTGACCTGAATCTGGCGGTTCGAGATGCCAGATCGATAAAGGGCGCGATGCCGTTTTTAACGGTATCGCGCCCTTTCGCTGTTTAGCGCTGCTGACAGGAGTTACATCTGGATGTCAGTTGACTTCAAGCACCATCTTGAGCAGTTTTTTCTCACCTACAACGATAGGTTCGGCCTTCTTGACAACCAGTTGGTTATCACCTGTGACACCGAAGTTACCAACGATCTCGTTTACGCAAAGCTCAGTCGTGTCGAAGAAGCAAAGCGCCGTAAATTCGCCTTTGCCCTTTGTCGTTGCCAGAAAGTCATCTCTGAGGACTCCGCCACGAAACGCAGCGCCATAGACCGGCAAATCAGGCTGCAGATGCTTGGTTTCGAATACAGCGGGCCAGACATCCCAGAAAGCACCAGCAATGACCTCGGCTTTTTCTTCCACAGCCACATTGGCCACGGCACTGGAATTGGAGCGCCATGGTGCACCAACCAGCTCTTTATAAGTCGCAGTGAAACCACCCAGAGGAAAAAATACACAGTACACCAGTGCAAGCCCCGGGATGAGCAGTGCGTACTTGTACCGACCCAGCATGAGTGTACGGGTGATGACAAAACCGAACACACTGGCGATGATGAGTTCGCTGGTCAGGAAATAACGTATGTTATGTAGGTTCATTTGAACCCATAGTGTGTTGGCCAACAGTACAACGATGGCAAACGCTACGCACAACACGCCGCTTAATTCAAGAAACTTTTTCTCTGCCGATATCTGATAACAAACGAATGTGATAGCGAGGAACAGCAGAAATGCGCCAAGTTTAAGATTCTGATAAATGACGTGCAGGGCATCAATGACGGCCTGAAGCGATATCAAAAGACCTAGTTCGGTAGGTGCCACGCCATAGGTCTGGCTATGATAGCGCGCGATCAGAACCGCCAGGCAATTGATGACAAAAAAGGAAAGGTATCGTTTCCAGGAAGGCCACCTCAAGACGCCAAGCAGAAAGATCGCGGGGATCGCGTAGGTCAGTAACGCATAGTTAGTGGCGTAAGCGACACTGCACACAAACAACGCAATGGCAGCAATCACAGGCTTTGGTAGTTTTGAGTAGGTCAGTGCGTAAGCGAAGGCCAGCATGACCAGCGATGTACCGAACGTATTGTGCTGAACATAGAAATTGAAATGAGCGTATTGGCTCAGGCAAGCCAGCAATATGACGTTGGTAATTGCAATTGCGACCAACAGAAACTTCGGGCTTCTGTTGAAGAAGATCAATATGCCCAACGGGGACAGATACGCGAACAGGCTTCGAAAAAAAACCTGCACCCTCAAATTGGTCTCCACATCTGTAAATGGCGAGGCCAGTGCGGGTATGAAATTCAGCAGGCGGTCCTGGCCCCAGAAATACCAGGTCAACTTCTGGGTCGACATCAGCGAGGTCAGGATCCCATCGCCATCCTGAAAGCCGGCTAACGCCTGGGTAAGCGGGAATATCGCACCCGCAATTACACCAGACATCACTATAAGCAGGACACCTAGCAGCAGCTTGCGACGCTCATCACTATCACTGGTCGAAGTGCCTGTCATACGCTTTTCGCACCATGCTGACGGTTACCACAGCTCAAACAAACGTCATCCTTGATGCCTTTTGCGCTCGGCTGATCTACTTTGATCAGCGAGAATTCACATTGGCATTTCTCGCATTTCATTATCACGTTGTTCACCGCAGGAGAAATCTTGGTGAAATGACTGATTGCCGTCAGCCTGAGCAAATTAGCGATGCCGCGGAAGATTTCCAGTGGAGGAATCTTCGATACACCAGCATTGCGCTCATGGAAGTGGATCGGACGTTCGGATAGTTTCAGGCCATGTCGATAAGCCTGAACAATCACCGCGAGGAAGAATGAGTAGCCGCCCACGACCAGTGTATCGAAGTCGATTGCATTCAACCGGCTGACGCGAAACGCGCGAAAAGAGGTAGTAAACTCGGTCAGCTTGATGCCAAGCAACAGCCTGGCGGCTTTGTTTGCTGCCTGACTGACACGCAGACGATATCCGGTGTAATCGCACTTTCCGCCTTCAGCGTAACGAGAGCCGATGACCAGATCTGTCGTGGCATCCAGAGCACCAATCAGCTTCGGGATGTCGGCGGGATCGTGGGAGTGGTCGCCATCCATGGTGACCAGAATGTCGTATGAATGAAAAATCGCATACTTCCATGCCAGAAGGTGGGCAGTACCCAACCCCAGTTTTCCTGGACGCACGATCACTCTCAGGCTTGGCCTGGCCAAGGTGGCCAGAATATCGAGGGTGCCGTCCTTGCTGCTGTCATCGACCACGAGGATGTCCGCATCGGGTGCGGCAGCGGTGATCCGCTCAATCATGGACGTTACGTTGCCTGCCTCGTTATAGGTGGCAAAAAAAATCAATTTTTTCATTATTTTTGCTTAATTCTGTTCAATTGGCTTGGGTTTTGGAGACAGCATTTTCCAAACGAAGTTATAGGACATGAAATAATTCCAGAGCGAACCCACCACGATGCCACACAGCGCGGAAATCATAGGCATCTGTATCCGGTCGTAGACCTCTCCAGAAATCAACAAGCTCAAACCCAGCCCAAGAGAAGTGATCGTCAGATAGATCAAATACCCGGCAATGATTCGCTTGCCGGCCAGGCTTGTCTCACGATAGGTCGACTTGTTGTTCATCAGATAGTTGAAGCTGGCAGCAACGATCATCGCGCCCGCGTTGGCGTACCGGAAGCTGTCCGTCGAGGTCAGCATGAGTGTTTTGAGAACACTCATGTGTACCAGAACGCCAAGTGATCCAACGATCAGGAATGAGATGAGTGATAAGGGAAATATCCCTCGGGTAAGTCTGTAAGCGAGGTTGGCGATTCTTCGTATTAAATTAGGTATCACGCTGTTCACTACCGTATTGAAGGTTTTGACGCTGACAAACGCTGATTAACGCGCAGAAATCGCCCAAAAAATAGGCCGGAATGATAGGGTTTTTAGGCCTATCTAGCAAGTAACACGGCGTTACAACCAGACCAAACGACAACACACGCCACCTCGTACAAGGTCCCGATGAACGCCTACGAGTAAGCACCACGACCTAAATCTCACACCGCTTTCAGGCCACAGGACTGCTCCTGCAGCACATGATCAGAGCTTGAGCCAAGAAGGGCGCGTCAAAAAGCGTACTTTTCTATCTCGCCAATGAGCTGTTGCGCGCTACCTTTCCAGGTAAGCCAAGGCATCTCGCCAGACTGTGGGTGTTGCTTCTGCTCGAAAAGAATCAGCCACTCAGTCAGGCTATCGGCGACGTCCTGCGCAATCGCGCCATTGAAATACCAGGCAAACTCACCCGCCACCTCGCGAAATACAGGCAAGTCTCTTGCAATGATCGGCAGTTTGTATTGCGCTGCTTCAATCAATGGCAGACCAAAGCCTTCACCGTAGGAAGCTGCTATCAGGCAATCGGAATGGTTATAGAGATGCTCGAGATACTCGTCACTTACCCCATCCAGCCACAGCAATTGCTTGCCCAGTTGCTCATGGCTCATCAGCCGCGCCGCCAGATCATCCACCAGCCAGCCGTGCTTGCCAACGATGATCAGATTCGCCTTGACACCTGACGCCCACAGCAGCTCGAACGCGTCCAGCGTCTGCGCATGCCCCTTACGGGGTTCAAGTGTGCCTACCATGAGAAAGTTCGGGAACGGCTCAAGCGACTCGATGCGAAGAGCAGGATTTTCCGGAAAGCCGGTGGACGGCATTGAGTGGTCGATATCTGCGCCTAGATGAAAAGCACCTATGCGGAAAGGGCGAGTACGCGGGGGAGCATTGTGCTCCAGCCACTGGCGCATTTCGTCTGCAACCGCATGAGATATACACATCGCGCCATCGTACTGGGCAACTGCGTGAATCCACTTCACGTAATGCGCCTGCAGACTGTCAACAAAACAGTGCGGCAGTTGAAGAATCAGAAGATCGTAGACAACGAAGAAGATGTTGACCCCATGGGCCTGCATCGTATCCAGATAAGTCTGCTTATGTGGCAGAACATCCATCAACAGATCGAGGCAAAGGTAGGTATCACCCGCACGGTAGCTGATGACTTCGTCCTCTTCTGCTTCACTGGCCTCCTTACCCAGAAACAACGTCGTGAACTGCGCTGCATACCGGTAAAAAGGCTCACCTGCCTTCGTATAAATCGGCTTGACAACATAGCCCTCAGGAGCGTGGTTCAGCCATTCGGCCAGGATGCTGCGTACAACTCGCTGTATTCCGCTCTTGCCGTCATGTTTGCACAATTCCGAGATATCAACGAACAGCGTTGGTTTATCTGCAGGGCCCTGCAAAGAAAAATCAATGGCTTTGGCAAGGCGCGGGATATCCAGATCTCCAGAGCCCAAGTGCCCTGTTGCGGCCAATGCGTCAACCAGAGCCAATGCACTATCTTTTTCCGGAGATATTCTGTTCGCCGAACGTCTGAAATTGGCCAGAGCCTGTTCGAATGCCTGGACCGAGGCAATGCCAGTGCGATCCCATGAGAACTTCTCGGCACGCTGCAGACCATGGCTGACAAGGGTATTTCGGAACGAGTCATCGTTGAGTACGGTACGGATTTTCTCGGCAATCGCCTTAACGTCGAACGGATCAAACGTCGCGTCATGCCAACCGATGACCTCTGGCACGCTAGAGGTATTGGCACCTATTACCGGCGCACCACACTTCATCGCCTCGAGCGGTGGCAAACCAAAACCTTCATGCCAAGAAGGAAATACGTACACCTGACATGAACTATATAATGCCACCAGCTCAGCGTCAGTGACATAGCCTGTTAGCACGACATCATTTGGACCCAGGCCAAGCTCTTCGGCGAGTGCCAGATAAGTGTTTACATGGAAATCCGGCATTTTTCCCGCAAAGACTAACTGAATGTCGCTCTGCTCCGTCTTGATCATTGAAAACGCTCTGATCAATTGTGGCAGGTTCTTGCGCTCGTCAGCTCCGCCGGAATAAAGCACGAACCTCTCTCGCAGTCCGAACTTTTTTTCAAGATCAGCGCGTTCATCAATACTCAAGGTAACCGGTTGAAAAACATCGTCTGCGGCTGTCGATACATTGACGATCTTAGAGTTATCAAGCGGCAGCAGAGACAGCGCCTCTTCCTTCGCAAACTCCGAAATAGAAAGCAGAAGACCGTAGTGTTTGAAGTCCTCAACCTTGTTCAGATAATGCTTTTTGTAGACGGGATTATTGTCTAAGTATTTCTCCGGACTAACAAAGGGGATCAGATCATACAGTGTCGAGCTGACCAACGATGTCGTGTCCAGGAGAGGGCTGCCAATGACCGCATCGTCGCCATACCCTTCGACCGCGCTAGTGACATGCACTACATCCGGCTTCAAGTCGCTGATGCAGGCTTGCCGAATACGCTGCGCCACATCCCTCCTGACAACATTGGCCGGATCCATATCAGATACCGGCCCTTGGGCATACCATACACGTATATGACTCTGCGGCAGCAAGCCGACAAACGCTGCGCGGATGCTTTCAATACTTTCGCTAAGCATGCCGTTGAGGACCAGATAAACCTCGTGATCACCACGATTGCGCACAATGCCCATCGCCAGAGAAAGACTATAACGACCAATACCGCGGAACCGGCTTTCTGTTTGTGCGCCCTGCATGTCAATTACGATGCGCATTATTCTTGCCCTCTAATCATAGCTTCCCTGAGGGCATTCTCGATGGTGCGGCCTCGCTGGGTCAGTGGTGCGTGATCAATCACGCCGTGCGGTGGATCGCTGATAATGGTTTCAGGTGCCGGGTTCACAGTCGCCTGATGCATTCCGCTCAGCTTGGCGTGAAGCCAAGGACTCGACTTCAAAACCGCAAGGACTGGACGTTCGATTGCTGGTCTACGTGCCAGCCACAGCCGCGCGTGTGGAACGGTGCGACGTAATGCCTGGCCGAGCGTAGGACGACTGCGGCGGAACGGCCAGTAAATGCAGCGCGCGATGAACCGCAGCGGTGCAGTGAGGCGCCAGGACGTGCTCCGGTGCACCGCATTCAACTGCTGCTCATAGGCTGTAGCGCGCAACCACCAGTGATGTGCATTGCCCAGCGACGCATTCAAACGTGCATTCAAATCGTCAAGTTGCGCTTGCGCCTGAGCCTGAGCCTGCTCTGCCTGTCCATCAGTTAAAGAATCCCGAGTCAGGAGTTCAATCCTGGTCTGGAGCTGCCCTATGGTGGCCAAGGCTTCATCAATACGATCCTCTGCCTGCTTTACATGATGGAGCGTGTCTTCCTGCAACAACTGCACAGTGTGGTAGCGCGACTCCGCAAGATCAGCGCGCAAGCCAGTCTCTCGTAACTGCGCGTCCATGTACGTATGATTTTCTTGAAATTGGGTATTCATACGTTCGTGAAGCGCTTGCAGTTGAGCTTCCATTCGTGCGTAATTTATATCAGTACGCCCTCCAAGCTCATGAACGACAACTTCCAATTGCTTGCTGTGCTGCACGGCATGTTCGGTGTCGTGCTTGGCTTGCTCGCTATAAGTCGTTAGCTGTTTTAAAAGAGCTTCCAGGTTCTGATTGCGCTGTTCAATCTCCTGCAGTCGACTCAAGGCCTGCTCATCATATCGCTTGGCAAGCGTATTGAGCGGAAGGCCATAGTCCGCTGAAAACGCACTATCAAAACATTCGAGCTGTTCATCTGACGCCGTTTTTTGAGCGACAATCGCATAATCAGGGCTAGCCCCCCCCAGAACGTCCATCAGATCGACGGGACCGCCCTCTGCCAATACCGTAGGTTCATGAAGGCGCATCAGCTTCGAACGACTAAACCCAGAGAACTCGATCAGAAAATCCAGTAACAAGTGCGGAATCGGGCGTTCATGGGTCGGATCAAGATAGAAATGTTGCGTGCCCACTACCAGATTTTCTGCGTTGGGCGTCTCCAGAATCAATAGTCCTGCCGGCTTCAAAACTCGCAATGCTTCTGCAACCAGGACTTTCAGATCCTTGAAGGGTATGTGCTCTGCAATATGAAAACCTGAAACAAGAGCTTGGCTTTCGTCAGGCATCTTTTTTAGCGCACTGAGTGCATCATCAAGTTCAACGGGCAAACCGCGCTCGATACAGGCGTCGAGCATGCCATTATCCATATCTATACCGAGCGGAGCGAAGCCTGTCTGAATCAAGATTTCGAGCCATTCTCCGCGACCACAGCCAAGATCCAGAGCCTTGGACGCTGGATACAGTCTTTCGAGAGGCTGAATGAACGGAAAGAATGCCTGTTGCCGCTCGCGAATCAACTCACGGGAACCACGATGGCGGTCTTCAAAGGCGCGATAGAAAGGAAGGGTCATCGATTGCACTCCACAACAGGCGGCAGCCAAGCCAGTCCTACAAACTCGCTTTGCGAGATATTGACTACGTTAAACACAAGCGTCAGGTCCACCCATTCATAGTTGCGTGATAAATGACTGTCTGTTGTATGGAGCGCTACCGCAATCGAGTAAGAGCCCGGACCGAGGTTGGCCGTAAAGCTGAACACGTAGTCCAGCGACTCGCCCGCCTGTAGATCAACAACCTTGCACCCCATGTGGTGAGTGTTGGTGCCATACACCGGCTGCCCAAGTCGGTCCTTGACCAGGTAACCCACCACCAACTCGGGGATAGCGCTATTCACTTGAGCGTTAATACGCAATGAAACCGGCTCACCAACAGACACATATTCAATGCGTTCGCCCGCAGCGTTATGCAAAGTAACGGGGCCTATTGTGGCCTCGCCGCTACCTGACCGCGTCTGCACAACGCCCTCCTCCAGCTCTCGAGTCTGTACGGTGGCGTTTTCCTTTTCAGCGATCAAGGCATTGTAAAAGTCCATGACCTCTTCGGGCTTGCCATCTTTGATGACGGTGCCTTTTTCAAGAAGGATCGCTCGATCACACAATGCCTGAATGGACCCACGGTCGTGCGACACGATCAACAGGGTTGTGCCTTGCTTTTGAAACTCGCGTATGCGGTCAAAGCTCTTGTGCTGAAAATAACTGTCGCCTACCGATAAGGCCTCATCGACAATAAGAATCTCAGGCCTAATGGCAGTAGCTACGGCAAATGCCACACGCATCTGCATACCACTCGAATAGGTGCGCACCGGCTCATCAAAATAACTTCCTATCTCGGCAAACGCTTCGATCTCCTTGATAACTGTATCTATCTGGTCGGCATTGAAGCCCATCAGGCCCGCGGCATGATACACATTCTGGCGGCCGGTCAGATCAGGTGTAAAACCCATTCCCAACTCAAGAATTGCAGCGATGCGTCCATTTACCTGCACGCTGCCTTCAGTCGGCTGCAGGGTGCCAGTTATCATTTTCAACAGTGTTGACTTGCCCGCGCCGTTCTGACCGACAATGCCAATAGCCTCACCCGGATGGATAGAAAAGCTTATATGTTTGAGAACCCAATGTTCCTCTTTGGGCTTGGTGCTCAGCCCAAACCAGCGAGCGATGCGCTGAAACTCAGAGGCATAGACGCGATAGGCCTTTCCCAGATTACTGACACTTAGCAGGCTCATAGTACATCCACCATTTCCGGCGCCGCCCGGCGAAACATGAAGAGACCCAACAGCATTAACCCAGCAGCGACAACGGCGATGACGGCCATACTTTGCAGATCAGGCGCTCGCGCATAAACCAGAACATCGTGATAGGCACTGACGATCGGGAACATGGGATTGATGCCCATGACACTCTTGAATTGTTCAGGGATGATGTTGAGCGGGTAGACAATCGGGGTAAACCAGAACCATACCTGCAGCAGAATGGGAATGACCTGGCCAACGTCGCGTATGAATACGTTCAAGACGCCCAGAATCAACCCCAGCCCTACGGCCAGCGCAGTAATCACGATAGTCAGCGGGATCAGCCACAACATTTGCCAGTGCGGCCATTGCCCCAACGCAGCGAAGACCAGCAGAATGGCTGCAAACAACAGTACGTAATTGAGCAGGCATGAACCCGCGACAATCACCGGCAGTGTGATGCGCGGAAAGCGCATCTTCTTCATCAGGTTGCCCTGGTCGATGAACAGTGTCAGGCAACGACCGATGATCTCTGAAAAATAGCTCCAGGCCAGCATACCGGCCATCAGGTAGACCGCGTAGGCATACTTGTTGTCGATGCCGGGTAGTTTGGCAGCCAGAACGTTGGAGAGAACCAGCGCGTAGATCGCAACCTGTGCCAGCGGGTTGATGATCATCCACAGGCCACCCAGGCGGCTACGGGAGAATCGTGCGGAAAACTCATTGCGTATAGATGAAAAGACGAATCCCCGGTAACCCCAAAGGCTTCTGAACAGCTCCAACATTGATGACTCCTGAAAAGGGTGAAGTCGTGCTTACCCTGAGTGTTTCCGTTTCGCGCAACGTCACTCAAGGTCTTGGTCGAGGCTCGCCCCGTGAGAGGCTTACGAAGCCGCGATACGTAAAAAGCAGAAAAGGTTTCTGGGGGCGCACTATATCGCCTTCGCTGGAATAGTCACCGTCTAGTCTACAAATCCCCGCTTTATAGTTGAATTGTTCATGAAGCCCAGCCGGGTCTAACGGTGGAAAACATCGAAAAATCAGCTATTTTCTGGCAAGCCAGCGCCCGTTTGAAAAATGACGGAGATTGAAGACTCCCAATGATGCCTCATGGCCATAGCGATTGCACCGCCAGACACTCGGGATCGCGGATCACTCACTCTTGAAAGCTAAGGATCTATGGGTGAAACAGTCGTATATAGGGTTTCTAACCTGTATCATTGCACACCAGACATACAGTACAAGCCTCGAGAATAATCCGGGGCCCCGTTCTTCGATGGAGTTAAAAGACATAGCATGAAAGCAATCATTACCGGCATTACTGGTCAAGACGGCGCTTACCTGGCTGAGCTGCTGCTCGAAAAAGGCTATACCGTTTACGGCACCTATCGCCGTACCAGCTCCGTCAATTTCTGGCGTATAGAAGAGCTCGGGATCCAGAACAACCCTAATCTGCATCTCGTCGAGTATGACCTGACTGACCTGTCTGCCAGCATTCGCTTGCTGCAAACCACGGGCGCTACCGAGGTCTACAACCTCGCTGCACAAAGCTTCGTGGGCGTTTCGTTCGAACAGCCGTTGACCACTGCCGAAATCACCGGCATCGGCGCAGTCAACCTGCTGGAAGCCATTCGCATCGTCAACACGAAGATTCGTTTCTACCAGGCTTCGACTTCCGAGATGTTCGGCAAGGTCCAGGAAATCCCGCAAGTAGAGAGCACTCCGTTCTACCCGCGCAGCCCGTACGGCGTTGCCAAGCTCTACGCTCACTGGATGACCATCAACTACCGTGAGTCGTACGACATCTTCGCCACCAGCGGCATCCTGTTCAACCACGAGTCGCCACTGCGTGGCCGTGAGTTCGTAACCCGCAAGATCACCGATTCGGTTGCCAAGATCAAACTGGGCCTGATCGAGTCGTTCGAACTGGGCAACATGGACGCCAAGCGCGACTGGGGTTTTGCCAAGGAATACGTCGAAGGTATGTGGCGCATGCTGCAGGCTGATGAGCCGGACACCTTTGTCCTGGCCACCAACCGCACCGAAACCGTACGCGACTTCGTGAGCATGGCGTTCAAGGCCACTGGCGTGACCATCAAGTGGGAAGGCGAAGCCGAGTCGGAAAAAGGCATTTGCGCAGACACTGGCAAGGTACTGGTTTCGGTCAATCCGAAGTTCTACCGCCCAACCGAAGTCGAGCTGCTGATCGGTAACCCTGCAAAAGCCAAGGAAGTCCTGGGCTGGGAGCCTAAGACCAATCTGGAAGAGCTGTGCCGCATGATGGTCGAAGCGGATCTGCGTCGTAATGAAAAAGGCTTTTCGTTCTGATGAGTATTGCTGGCAAGCGCGCACTGATCACCGGAATCAACGGCTTTACAGGCCGTTTCATGGCGAACGAGCTTGCCGCCCAGGGCTGTGAAGTCCTTGGCGTCGGCAGTCAGCCTTCGGACAGTCCCGGCTATTACCAGGTGGATCTGGCAGACGTGGCAGGTCTTCGCAAGCTGCTGGCAGACACTCAGCCGGATATCGTCGTGCACCTCGCAGCATTGGCGTTCGTGGGGCACGGGGCAGCGGATGCTTTCTATCAGGTCAACCTGATCGGCACCCGTAACCTGCTCGAGGCGATCGATGCCTGCGGCAAGGTGCCTGACTGTGTGTTGCTGGCAAGCAGCGCCAATGTCTACGGCAATGCTTCCTCCGGCATGCTGGATGAAACGACTCCGCCCGCACCGGCCAACGACTATGCCGTGAGCAAACTGGCGATGGAATACATGGCGAGCCTCTGGCACGCCAGGTTGCCCATCGTCATCGCCAGGCCGTTCAACTACACCGGCGTCGGGCAGGCAGAAAACTTTCTGCTGCCCAAGATCGTTTCGCACTTCGCACGCAAGGCCAGCACCATCGAGCTGGGCAACCTTGACGTGTGGCGTGATTTCAGTGACGTACGCGCCGTTGTCAGCGCCTATCGCGGTCTGCTGGAAGTCTGCCCGGTCGGGCAGACGATCAACGTCAGCTCCGGCGTGACCCACTCGCTGCGCGAAGTGATCGACATGTGCCGGGACATCACGGGTCAGGATATCGACGTTCAGGTGAACCCTGCGTTTGTCCGGGCCAATGAGGTCAAGACCTTGTGCGGCAACAACGCTCGCCTGCGCGCGTTGGTCCACGACTGGGAGACCCCGCCGCTTCGGGAAACCCTGAGCTGGATGTTGCCCTCCGCTTGATTGGTTGGCAGTTACAAAATAAGGCCTGTCTACCTGGTAGACAGGCCTTTCCTTTTTAAACACCCTTAAAGCCCGTGGTGAACGACTCAGCACGCATGGCTGAATCAGGCAGACGATGATCAAGGTTCTTCACTTCTTCAAAACCTACTACCCGGACACCACTGGCGGGATAGAGCAGGTCATTTTCCAGCTCGCTCAGGGCTGCCGTGCGTTCGATGTAGAAAGCCAGGTGCTGACGCTTAGCCCATCCCCCTCACCCACCCGCCTGCAGGTCGCCGACCATCAGGTCACGCGCGTGAAGGAAAACTTCAATCTGGCGTCCACGGGCTTTTCTGCCAAGGTCTTCAGTCAATTCAGGGAAATGGCCGCAGAAGCCGATCTGGTTCATTTTCATTTCCCCTGGCCGCTGATGGATCTGGTGCATTTCGCCACCCGTCATGGCCGGCCAACGGTGCTCAGTTATCACTCGGACATCATCAAGCAGCGCACGCTGCTGAAGCTGTACAGCCCGTTGATGAACCAGTTTCTCCAACGCATGGACCGCATTCTGGTGGCCTCGCCCAATTACCTGCAGACCAGCGAGACCCTGAAGCCCTTCGCTGACAAGACCGTGGTCGTGCCCTACGGGCTGGATCAGTCGGCCTATCCGGTGGTTCCGGCGCAGAAGCGATCAGAATGGCAGCAGCGCGTGCCGGGCAAGTTCTTTCTGTTCGTCGGCGTGCTGCGCTATTACAAAGGTCTGCACACACTGCTCAGCGCCCTGGAGGGCGTTGATTACCCGGTGGTGATCCTCGGTGGCGGGCCTCAGGAGGCTGAACTCAAGGAGCAGGCCGAAAAACTGCAACTGCGCAACGTGCTGTTTCTCGGTCGACTGGATGATGAGGACAAGGCGTGCCTGCTGCAGATGTGTTACGCCCTGGTCTTCCCTTCCCATCTACGCTCGGAAGCGTTCGGCATCTCGCTGCTTGAAGCCTCGATGTACGGCAAGCCGATGATCTCCTGCGAGATCGGCACCGGCACGACCTACGTGAATATCGACGAAGAAACCGGCCTGGCAGTACCACCGGAAAATCCGCTGGCTTTGCGCGAAGCGATGCGCCGCTTGTGGGAAGCCCCGGAGCAAGCGGCCCGCTTCGGCGAGAACGCGCTGGCACGTTTCCACAAGCTGTTCACCGCCGAAAGGATGTGCGCGTCGACTGTGCAGGTCTATCACGACCTGCTGAAATGAATGTCGTCTCTCGATGAATAAAAAAAGCCCCATCACTGGGGCTTTTTACTGACCACTTGACGTATCACCCCAACCGAAACCGCGCCGTATTGTCATTCAACGCCCGACTGCCCTGACTCAAGGTATCCGCCGCCTGATTGACCGCACGGGCGCCTTCCAGCAAACGCCCTGCGGCCTGATCGACCTGCTGGATGTTGCTGCTCACTTCATCAGCGGTCGTTGCCTGTTCTTCCACGGCGGTCGATATCTGCGCCAGCGTATCGGTGACACCCTGCACTGCCGTGGCGATTTCGCCCAGGCGGATGCCCAGGCCGGTTACCGACTGCGCATCGTTGACGGCTTGCCCGCAGGCCGCTTCCATCAGGTTGACCGCCTGCGTCACGGTGGAGCGCAAGCTGTCGACCGTGCCGGCGATCTGAGCGGTCGAGGCCTGGGTACGCTGGGACAGGCTGCGCACTTCATCGGCAACCACGGCGAACCCGCGCCCTTGCTCGCCGGCGCGTGCCGCCTCGATGGCTGCGTTGAGGGCCAGCAGGTTGGTCTGTTCGGCGATGCCGCGAATGGCATCCACCACCGATTGAATCTGCTGGCCCTGCTCGCTGACCCGGCCCAGCGCGGCAGCAGTCTCGGTCAGCCGCTGATTGAGCTGCTGAATGCTGTCGGTGGTGCGCTGGCTGTCCTGGCTGCTTTGCTGAGCAATCTGGCGCGTCTGCCGGGCGCTTTCCGATGCTTGCTCACAGCTTCTCGCCACGCCTTGGGAAGTGGCAGCCAGCTCGGTGGCTGCGGCGGCGATCTGACTGATCTGTTGTTGCTGGTCCTCGACTTCGGTGAGCGTCCCGCTGGACTGAGCACTCAGCGTCAGCACGGCGTCGCCGACGCGAACGGTTTCCTGATTGACACCCAGCAGGCTGGTACGCAGCTGCACTACCGCGACGTTCAGCGCGCGGCTGATGGCAGCCAGCTCGTCACGGCCCTGCACAGCCACTTCCACACACAGATTGCCGTCACGCAGGGATTCAGCCAGCGTGGTGATGCCTCTGGCGCTGTTGCGAATCGAGGATTGCAGACAGGCGAACAGATAGATCGCCATGATCACCAGAACACAGAAGACCACCGCCATCGGGATGAACTCCGTGTTGGAGTTCTCGTGGTAGTAATCGAGGCGTCCATTGAGCGCGTCAAGCGATTGCCTGCGCAAATCCGCCGTGCTGCTGGTCAGCGTGTCGATGCTCTTTTCGAACTCTTCCGGTTTGAGCTTGATGCTGCCGCCGAAAACACCTTCGTCAATGACCTTCAGCTGTGCTTCCAGCACTTGCATCACCGCAGCGTACTTGTCGGCCCACGGCTGCAACTGCTCAGGGAGTTTGGATAGCAGCAGGCCGGCAGCCTTTTGCATCTGGTCCTTGGAATCATCGATGCGGCCACGCAGGTCGCGCATTTGCAGGCGGCTCTGCAGGCTGAACTGCCCCGATGCCACCGACGTCTGCCCCACACTCGACAGACGACCGATACGCTCGATCAGGTCCGGCACTTGCTGGGTGGAAAGCTGCATCAGCATGTAGGTTTCAAGCCAGGGGTCGAGAATCAAACCGCTGTCCATCGCGATCTGCTCACGCAGCGCCTGGACCAGATTCAGCACCGTGGTGAAGCGGTCGTAGCCATCAGGCCACCAGCCCACCGTGCGCAATGATGCCGTGTCCAGACCGGTGACCGCAGCTTGAAGCGCCTTGAAACGGTTCATGGTGTCGGCAGGAGCTTTCTCTTCAACCAATACGGCCTGAACGCCCTGCAGCGCGTTGGCAATTCGAGGTATCCCTGCATCGACGCTGGCCATCGCCGCCTTCGCCGCCGGGGTTGGCTCGCGCAGAATGTCGGCCGCTTTCCAGCGTGCGGCATGATCGCGCTGGGCGGACAACTCGATGTTCAGATCGTCGAGGGCCAGCAGTTGACGCACGCCGGATTGCTCCCCGGATATGACATCGAGCTTGTTGCTGTATTCCTTGGTGATGACCCATGCGCTGCCCGCCAGCGGCAACATGAACAGCAGGAACAAGACCTGAAACTTGCGAGCAAAACCAAAATGTCCCATCAGGCGCATGCCTGGTGACAAAAGACTGTTCATGTCCTGCGACTCCCGGTGAACACCTGCCAGATCTGCACAAACAGAGGCGATGCCTTTTGTTGGAAAAACACTAACAGCAAAATGCCATGTTCTTGTTTCAATGGCGATACACATCGCCTCAGATTGGTACGCAAAGTGTCGCCATTCATTGTTTTTGGCGTCAAAAAGCTTCTCAAACGAGCTATCAGGCACATGCAAGCAAGAAGCGGACCGCTCAGCAGACAAGAAGAAGTGCTTTACGGCAGCCATTTATTCATCCCGCAAAAAGGTCAGAAAAAGTAAACTGGCCAACGACAATCAATCACTACGCAGCAGTGCTCCCCCATCAAGGAGGTCTTCATGACCACCCCACCCGCCTCGCCACGCATCGTCACGCAACCGTCCAAGCCGCATTTGAGCGCCGGTCAGAAGAAATTCAACACGCTGATGGAAAAGCTCGAAACCAGGCGCAAGCTTTTGCAGCAGTGGCTCGCGATTTCAGCAACCTGCGAAAAGCTGTGGATCGAAGAGTTGGTTCCGATGCTCCGTGAGCAGGCAGCGAACGAGATGAACAAGCTGCGCTTGCTTGACGTGGCTTTCGATCAGTTCCGCCTGGCCAAAAAAGACAGACATACGGTGCTCGAGATTATCTGCGTCCTGACCATGTCACTCATGGGCGGCGAACACGATGAAGAACTGAAGCAGCTCTACCTCAAATACACCGGCAACGACTACGACGAGGAGGAGCGCCTGCAAAACCAGCAGTTCAAAGCATCACTGGAAGAAAATCTGGGCGTGGAACTGGACGACGATGTCGACCTGGACTCCCTCGAGGACGTGACTCGGCATATTGAAGAGAAGCTCAAAGAGCAGGCCGAGCAGGCGCAAGGCGCACAGAAGCCGAAAAAGCCGACGGCCAGCGAACTGCGTCGTGAGCAGGAAGAGGCTGAAGGCAGCCAGTCCTTGCGCGAAATCTACCGCAAGCTGGCCAGCGCACTGCACCCGGACCGCGAGCAGGACGCCGATGAGCGCGATCGCAAGACAGCGCTCATGCAAAGGGTCAACGAAGCGTACGAAGGTGATGACTTGCTGGCGCTACTGAAGATGCAAATGGAGATCGAGCAAATCGACCAGAGCCACATCGACAGCATCTCCGACAAGCGCCTCAAGCATTTCAACCGGATCCTGAGCGAACAACTCAGAGAGCTGGAGGACGAGATCCACGACCGCAAGATGCTGATCCGTGAACGCTTCCTGATGGACCCGTACGAGGACCTCAAACCCAAGACCGCCAACACAAAGTGTGCCAGGCAGGTCAAAGCCATACGGGAGCACCTCGACGAGGAACAGGACGAACTGCAGGCACTGACCACCCCGAAAAGCCTTAAAGCCTGGCTCAGGGAGCGAAGGGAGATGGCCGAGATGCTGGAGAGGGCAGAAGAATTCGATGACCTGGAGATGCTCGACACCCTGTTCCGGTAAGCGCCCGGAACGACGTACCGACGAGGGCTGCCACCTAACCGGTTGATCGCACGCAATTATTTTTCACAACAACGCTTGACACATATGCGTTCTCCGAGAATAATGCGCGCCACTTGGCTACATAGCTCAGTTGGTTAGAGCATAGCATTCATAATGCTGGGGTCCGGGGTTCAAGTCCCTGTGTAGCCACCAAGTACCGATTCACAGTTTTCTTCTGATCACTGTGAATCAACAAGAAGCCCGCCTCGTGCGGGCTTTCTTGTTTCTGGCCTTCCCGTTTTGTCACACCTCTTATGCCTCCCAGCCCCCCCCTGCGTGTGCTAAAAGCACGCCTCCGGGATTTCAGGACGTCGTCGGGAGACGGGTTTCCCTGGCAAGCGCCAACCAGGCCTCGGCCGCAGGTGACAAGTGCGCGTTTTTGCGCCACGCCAACACCATATGCCAATCGGTATCCGGCTCGTTCAGCGCAACCAGTCGAATCCCGTCGTGATAATGCTTCTGCGCCAGCATCCTCGGCAAGAACGCGACACCCAGCCCTGCCGAGACCAGATCCACAATAAAGTCGACCTGACCGCTGCGTGCAGTCACTTTGGGCGTCACGCCCTTGCGGTCGCAGGCCAGTTTGATCATGGTGTTCAGTGCAAACCCGGCCTCGAAGAGGATAAACGGCGTTTCGGCCAGGTCTTCAATAACGACCCGCTTGCGCTTTGCCAACGGGTGGTTCTCTGCCATGACCACCACCACTGGCTCGATACGCACATCCTGGTAATCGAACTCTTCACTGAACGAGTTCATCTTCAACAGTGCAGCCAGCTCTACTTCTCCCGAAGCCAGGCACTCATGCAGTTTGCTCGCGCCGTGTTCGATGAGCTGAATATCGATATCCGGATAGCGGGCGCGGTATTGAGTGAACATGGCGGCGAAAAGCGCACCGCTGCCGACGGGGGGCAGACCGATGCGCAGCACGCCACCCTTCAAACCGCGCAGCTCGTTGAGCTCGGTCAGCAGATCGTTGCGTTCTGCCAACAGGATGAGAGCACGGCGGTAGACGATTTCGCCGGCGGCGGTCAGTTCGCTGCGGTGGCCAATGCGGCTCAACAGCGGCGTGCCCAATTCGTCTTCAAGGGTCTTGACGGCTTTGCTGACGGTGGACTGGGTAAGCGATACCACGTCAGCGGCCTGGGAGAAGCTACCCTGACGTACCACTTCGACAAAAGTGCGTAATGTTCGAAGGTTCACGAGTATTCGATTTCCGACTGAATTCAAGTTGTATTAGTTGTTTTGATCATAGTCGGTTTTTCCGTAATCTGAACCTGCCGCTCCCCCTTGGCGGCCTCGCTTCGTAGATTTATTCGCTCAGGAAAACGTCATGATTATTTCTTCGGCATCCGATTACCGTGCAGCGGCCAAACGCAAACTCCCGCGTTTTCTGTTTGATTACATTGACGGCGGTGCGTATGCAGAGCACACGCTGCGTGCCAACGGTTCGGACCTGGCCGATATCAGCTTGCGCCAGCGGGTCCTGAAAAATGTCGATAACGTGAGTCTTGAAACCAGACTGTTTGGCGAATCCCTGGCGATGCCGATTATCCTCAGCCCCGTAGGCCTGAGCGGAATGTATGCGCGCCGCGGTGAAGTGCAGGCAGCCAGGGCCGCGGCGAACAAGCGGATTCCATTCTGTCTGTCGACGGTGTCGGTGTGTTCGATTGAAGAGGTAGCGTCGCAGAGCGATCAAGCGATCTGGTTTCAGCTCTACGTGCTCAAAGACCGTGGCTTTATGAAAAACGCTCTGGAGCGTGCCAAGGCGGCGGGCGTCACGACGCTGGTCTTTACCGTCGACATGCCAACGCCCGGCGCGCGTTATCGTGATGCGCACTCGGGCATGTCAGGGCCTTATGCCGCGCCTCGACGCATTCTGCAAGCCATGACCAAGCCGGACTGGGCACTGAATGTCGGCCTGCTCGGTCGCCCCCATGATCTGGGCAATATCTCCAGATACCTGGGCAAGGCCACCACCCTGGAAGATTATGTGGGCTGGCTGGCGAACAACTTCGACCCGTCCATCAGCTGGAAGGATCTGGAGTGGATTCGTGAGTTCTGGCAAGGCCCGATGATCATCAAGGGCATTCTCGATCCGCAGGATGCCAGAGATGCGCTGAGTTTTGGCGCGGACGGCATTGTCGTATCCAACCACGGCGGACGTCAGCTGGATGGCGTGCTGTCCACCGCCAAGGCTTTGCCGCCGATTGTTCAGGCGGTCGGCAGTGACCTGACAGTGCTGGCCGACTCCGGCATTCGCTCGGGTCTTGATGTGGTGCGCATGCTCGCCCTCGGTGCCAAAGGCGTGTTGCTCGGACGCTCGATGGCCTATGCGCTGGGCGCCGATGGGCAGCGTGGCGTCGAGAATATGCTGGATATTTTTGCCAGGGAAATGCATGTGGCGATGACGTTGACCGGGGTGACATCGATTGAGCAGATCGACGAAAGCATTCTGGTTAAAGCAGTTGCTTGAAGGCCGGGGCTGGACTGAATCGTTATCCGGGTCGGCCTTTCGACGAACTGCATTTTTCACTCTGAATGCCTGGTCTATGCTCGAAAGTGATGGCTCAAGAAGAGCCAGCATTTCTCATGAAGGAGCAAAGCATGCGTAAACTCGTACTCTCAATGACTGCCGCCCTCTTCCTGACGGGTGCTGTAGCGCCCGTCGCCCTTGCAGAGAGTGAGCTGGAAAAGGGTGTCCGACACGATAACCGTGAACTGGATAAAGGCGTCGATCATGACGCCAAGGAAGTGGACAAGGGCGTGAAGCACGACGCTGACGAGGTCGACAAAGGTGCGAAGCATGACGACAAGGAACGTCACAAGGCTGACAAGCACATCGATAAAGAGGTTAAAAAGGATCTCTGACCAAAAAGCCTGCCATTCAGCAGGCTTTTTCATGGACGAGTGACGCTGGGCGGTCCAGCGGGCTTGCTGACACCCCCACTCACTGGTACTTGCAAGCCCTCACTCTTGAAGACCGGGCCACGTATAAGTGGCCCGGCCTCTGTCACTGGATGTACGGTCAGATCTTGAAACTGTCGACCAGTTGCTTCAAACGCCCGGCTTGTTGCGAAAGCGCAGCACAGTCCTTGAGCGTTTCATTAAGGTTGGCCACGCCTTGTTGATTAAGCGTGTTGATCTGATTGATATCGATATTGAGGGTTTCTACAACGGCAGTCTGCTCTTCTGTCGCTGCAGCAACGGATTGATTCATGCCATCGATATCGCCAATGCGCCGTGTCACATCACGCAGACGACTGCCCGCCTGATTGGCAACTTCGACACTTTCCTGACTCGACGTCTGGCTTTCATTCATGTTGAGTACGGCATGCTGAGAGCCGCTCTGCAGGCCGCCAATCATCTTGTGAATCTCGTCGGCAGACGTCTGGGTACGATGCGCAAGGTTGCGCACCTCGTCGGCAACTACCGCAAAACCGCGTCCGGCCTCCCCCGCGCGGGCGGCTTCGATGGCGGCGTTAAGGGCCAGCAGATTGGTCTGCTGCGAGATGCCTTTGATGACATCAAGAATGTGACCGATATTTTCGGTGCTGGCGTTGAGTTGCTCGATCTGCGTGCAGGAATCACTGATCTTGGCCGACAGCGCGCTCATGGCGTGGATGGTTTTCTCGACCACTACCTGGCCGTCTTCTGCCTGGTTGCGGGCCTCACTGGCCTGGATCGAGGCGTCCGATGCGTTGCGGGCAATCTCCTGGGTTGCAGCGCCCAGCTCGTTGATCGCTGCAGCGACGCTGTTGGTTCGGGCGCTCTGCTCATCGAAACCGACGATGGACGAATTGGAGGAGTTGACCACCCGTTGCGACAGGTCATGCACCTGAAGCGTTGCGGAGGACACTTCGACAATGGACGCGTGCACGCGCTCCACGAACTGATTGAACGAGCCACCCAGCGCTGCGAACTCGTCCTTGCCCTGAATGCTCAGGCGCCGGGTCAGATCACCCTCGCCCTGGGCGATGTCCTGCATCGCACGCCCCATGTCGGTCAACGGGCGCATCAGCGCACGAATGAGCAGGCTCAACAGCAACGCAATCACGGCCACTGCAATCAGCACGGCAACCATCGCCGAGCTGCGAAACTGGCTCAATGGCGCATAGGCCTTGTCCTTGTCGATCGACAGGCCAATGTACCAGTCAGCCGAAGGCAGTCCGGTGATCGGGGTAAATGACAGCAGCCGTTGCTGGCCATTGAGGCTCACCTCACGCAGGCGCGCGTCCAGGCTGATGGTCTGTCCGGGGTAGATGTCCTTGAGGTTTTTCATCACCTGTTCCTTGTCCGGACTGACGATGATCTGCCCGTCGCCACTGACCAGAAAGGCGTAACCCAGCCCGCCGAATTCGACCGAGTTGATGATCTTGACCAGCGTGTCAAGGCTCAGGTCGCCGCCGACGACACCCGTGACCTGGCCTGCCGCCTTGACCGGGCTGGCGATCGTTACCACCAGGCCACCCACAGAAGCCAGATACGGCGCGCTGAGAATGGTCTTGCCTGCGTCGACGGTGGACTTGTACCAGGGCCGTTGGCGAGGGTCGTAGCCCGCGGGCATGTCCACATTGGGCCGCTGGGTGAATGTGCCTTTGCTGTCACCGACATAGGTGAACTGAAAGGTCGATACCAGCGCAGACTGCGATACCAGTCCGCTGAGGTCGGAATTGACCCCCTGAAAGGCTACGTTCTGGGTGAGGTTTTCCAGCACCAGAATGCGCCCGCTCAGCCAGTTCTGGACGCTGCTGGCAGTCAGTTGACCCGCTTGGCCCACAGAGGACTCGAGGTTCTGGTTGATCGTCTTACGTTGCAGGTAATCGTTGTACAACGTGAACAAGGCGAACGCCAGCACCACTACACCGGCCGCGGCCAGCAGAATCTTATGACGAAACTTTAAATTCATGACAAGGCATCTCAACAGGACTGCTGGAAGAAGGCTCGGAGGCCAGAGCAAGTTGCGACACAAAAAATGTCATGCCCTGCACACACAATGAACCTGCAACGGATAGGGTTTTGGTCTCGCAAACACAGCCGACGGTGTGCCGTTCCCTCTGGAATTCGGCGCTCTACTTTAATGACTTCGACGGTGCTTTATAACGGTGTGCTGGCGCAAATGATATGCCTGGAAAAAATATTCCAGGCGTCGTGGAACTTTCTTTATTTTTTATTTCAGCTTGGCCAGTTCCTGCCGATAGTGTCTGTATACCTCACCCCGCCCTGACCTGTATGCCATACCTTTCAGGGATAAGACCGTTTCAATGGCAGTTGTTGGAGAATTCAATGAGTAGCTGGTTTGCAAACATCAGCGTGAATATGAAACTGGCCCTCGGCTTCGGTCTGGTACTTGTTTTTACAGCCATTCTTGCACTGACTGGCTGGACCAGCATGAGCGGGCTGATCAACCGCAGTAACTGGATGAGTGACATTACTTCACTCAATGCGCAGTTGACCAAACTGCGCGTGACGCGCCTGCAATACATGGTGGCCGACGGCGACGAGAAGGTAGCCGAAACCGTGCAGACCTCGCTGGATAGCTTCAAGGCGTATCAGGAAAAACTGCGGGCCTCGTTCAAAAGTCCCGAAAACCTGAAAATGCTCGATCAGTTGGGCATCGTGATTGCTGACTACCAGAAGTCCCTCAACAATATGCGCAGTGGCTACAAGGCCAGCACCGCTGCGCGTGATGAGCTGACGACCCACGCGGTCAAAAGCCTCGCGGTGTTCGAGCAGCTTGTGACTGAAGTCAGAAACATGGACCCGGCTGACGCCAACCGTTTCGAGCAGTACCGACTTGTCACCGATGCCAAGGATGACTTGAGACTCGCACGCTATGAAGTGCGCGGCTACACCACCAATGCCACGCCCGAGACCGAGCAGGCAGCTGTTTCGAAACTGGATGCGGCCGTCAAGGATCTGGACGCGCTCAAGGCGACCTTCAGCGGCACTCAGGCCGATCAGCTCAGGCAGCTGGAAACCTCGTTGATGGCCTACCGGACGACCTTGCAAAACTTCAAGGCCGCCACGGGCACGATTGTCCAGGCGCGCAAGGAAATGACCACGCAAGGGCAGGATATCGTCAAGATCAGCGAGGACATGTACAAACTGCAACTGGATCGCCGCGATCAGGAAAGCGCACAGGCGCGTACCACGCAGATCACCTGCACCCTGTTGGCTATCATTCTGGGCATTATCGCCGCAGTGATCATCACTCGGCAGATTACCCGTCCCCTGCGGGAAACCCTGGCAGTGGTCGACCGTATTGCGTCCGGTGACCTGACCCAGACCCTGGCGGTGACACGCAGTGATGAGCTCGGCGTTCTGCAGCAAGGCATCCAGCGCATGGGCACCACTCTGCGCGAACTGATTGGCGGTATTCGCGACAGCGTCGTACAGATCGCCAGTGCCGCCGAAGAGCTGTCGGCGGTTACCGAACAGACCAGCGCTGGCGTCAACAGCCAGAAAGTCGAAACCGATCAGGTCGCCACCGCCATGCACGAGATGTCGGCGACGGTTGCAGAAGTTGCGCGTAACGCCGAACAGGCCTCGCAGGCCGCGTCCAACGCCGACCGCGAAGCGCGTGACGGTGACAAGGTGGTGGGTGAAGCGATCGCCCAGATCGAGCGTCTGGCCAATGAAGTGGGCCGCTCGGTTGATGCCATGACTGAGCTGGAGCAGGAAAGCGACAAGATCGGCAAGGTCATGGACGTCATCAAGGCGGTGGCCGAACAGACCAACCTGCTGGCGCTCAACGCCGCCATCGAAGCGGCTCGTGCGGGTGAAGCCGGACGTGGTTTTGCCGTGGTTGCCGACGAAGTTCGCGGCCTGGCACAACGTACGCAGCAGTCCACCGTGGAGATCGAAACACTGGTCGCTGCGCTGCAAAGCGGTACGCGCCAGGTGTCCAGCATCATGCTCAACAGCCGCGAACTGACCGTCAGCAGCGTGACCCTCAGCCGTCAGGCAGGTACGTCGCTGGGCAGCATCACGCAAACGGTCTCCAGCATTCAGGCGATGAACCAGCAGATTGCCGCCGCCGCTGAAGAGCAAAGCGCGGTCGCTGAGGAAATCAGCCGCAGCATCGTCAATGTCCGCGATGTGTCCGAGCAGACTGCTTCGGCCAGCGAAGAAACCGCTGCGTCCAGCGTCGAACTGGCACGCCTGGGCGGGCAACTGCAGACGATGGTCAGCCGCTTCCGCATCTGATCACCCGGCGTTGACATCAAGCCCGGTCTTTACCGGGCTTGATTGTTTCTGCACCCGTGACAATCACACCATATCGGCGTCTAAAACGAGTCAATTGCGACGTTTTGACATGTTTCGTGACTGTTTGACGCCCAGTATTGAAGAGCTACAGGCAAGCATTTTGCTGACGGACCCGACTTCGATGTCGCGTCAGCCGCCCTCCTCAAGGAGGTGTGCCCAGCACTGATTACCGGTGAAGAGGCTTTGAGCAGTCGAGGTGTTTAGTCTGGACTCACCTGAAGCAACAACGGTGAGTAAATAGGCTCGACGATGATCATTAACGGGCACCATGACACAGCTCAAATCAATGTCCATGATGCTATGCAACGGTAAGGATGGGCGATTTATGCATAGGCATTTCAAAATTCATATACAGTGCAGCCCATTGAATCCTCTGACCGAAATCAGGTGCGAGTGGCTGCGTTTCCGCAAGCACAGCCATTTGGAATGGTTGGATACGCCGATGGAATTCAGGGCGGATTTGGAAAGGAATGCAATCTGACTGCTTGTTAACCGCTTATTAAGGGAATTACAGCGAGTACCATGATCGACATCCAAGCTATCCGCCGAATCGCCGAGGGCGCCGGCCAAATCATAATGTGCGTCTATCCGCATGGTCGCGTCGTCCAGAGCGAGCAGGATAATAGTTCGCTGAGTGAGGCCGATCAGCTTGCTCACAGGCATATCCTCACGGAGCTGAGGACGCTGACCCCGGAAATCCCTGTGCTCTCTGAGGCTTCGGCCCAGATGGATAGTGAACTCCGACGCCAGTGGTCGCTCTACTGGCTGGTCACTTCGTTAGATGGTACGAAAGAGCTCAGCAAGAAAAATAACGCATTCACCGTCAACATTGCGCTGATTAAGCACGGCGAGCCCGTACTAGGGGTGGTACATGCGCCAGCGCTGTGCGTTAGTTATTGGGGATCTCGTGGTGTCGGTGCTTTCAAAGCCGCAGCCGATGGCGACGTGCGAGCCATTCGTGTGGTGGTACCCCCTGCGGACGAGCGTGTCTGTCGGGTCATCGACAGTCATTCGTACGTCTCGGTGGAGTTCGATGCATTCATGGCTGGCATGCGCCATTCTGAATTGAGCAGCATAAGCAGCTCGCTAAAACTGTGTCTGGTTGCAGAGGGTGCTCCCGACGTATATCCACGTATCGGGCCAACCAGCGAGTGGGATACGGCGGCGGCACATGCGGTGGTCAGTGCAGCAGGCGGTCAGGTGCTGGCTTGGCCCACACTGGAGCCCCTAAGCTACATTCAGCGCACCGATACTCTTGTAAATCCGTTCTTTATCGTATGCGCGGTGCCGAGTTCGGACTGGCTTCCGGAAGTTGGGGCCTGGACAGATGGCATCGTCTACGAACGCCGCGAGCACACTAGCAAAGCGGAGGTGATCTGGCACCGTACCCAAGTTGACCAAACTATGCGCGCAGCCAGCCTCAACCAGCGTCCGCGGTGTATCTGGCTGACTGGGCTGTCCGGCTCGGGCAAGTCGACAATCGCCAATTCGCTTGAGTTGTCTCTGTACAAAGCTGGGCGGCATACCTTTCTGCTTGACGGTGACAATGTGCGCCAAGGGCTAAACAAGGATCTAGGCATGAGTGCCGAAGATCGTGCGGAGAACATCCGTCGCGTAGGTGAAGTGGCCAAATTGATGGTAGACGCTGGAATGATTGTAGTGACCGCCTTCATTTCACCGTTCCGCGCTGATAGAGATAGGGTGCGTGCACTGTTCTCGGAGGACAGTTTCATCGAGGTCTTCGTCGATACTCCGCTGCAAGAATGCGAACGGCGCGACGTCAAAGGGCTGTACGCCAAGGCACGCCGAGGCGAGCTAAAGGACTTTACCGGCATCGACAGCAGCTACGAGGAACCCGTCAGTCCCGACGTGCATCTGTTCCCGGGCGAGAGCAGCCTGCAAGTCTGCGTAGAAACCTTGCTACGCGCGCTGGATGAGCCATCCACCCGCAGCCGATCCTGACCGCTCTTACCGACCTGGTAATGGCCCTCTGCGTCGAGGGCGCGTGCTGCTCAGGCAGTTTTCTGATGGTAATCGGCGTTGCACGCGGGTGGCTCAGTGGTTCGCCGCTACGGGGCTGAAAACCGAGTGGGTAGTCGACGAGACGTTCGGCGCAAAATAAGATGATATCTTCAACCTACCGCGCGTTGGCGGAACGTGGATCGAACATGCTTAGGTGGGGTTATCTTCAAAAAAAAATATTATTGACGGCGTTTTTGTAGGATATATTTAATGTTTCATACAGAATGATATCAGCCCAAAATAGCTCTTTAATCATACTTATAGTGGCTTCATCGAATTTGCACGTTCTGGCCCCTGATACATTCTCTCTCGGGGCACTAATGACCTGTTGGCTATTAGAATCATTGATCAGTAGAAGCTCGGCCACCCTGGAAATAAGCCAGTCGGATTCTGACACATCAGTTATATAAGAATTCTTTTGAAGAAGAAGGCTTAGCGATAAACTTTCGATGTCGTGACTATGACGTGCACCGCAATCCACACCCAGTAGATACTTTGACTGTATGTTACTAACCTCAGCGAGGCTTTTTTGATCGCAGAAGAATTCCTCTGGCGTCATCCCTTTGCAGTGCTCATAGAGCGGATGTTCTACTCCCTTTATAGAAGACTCTGAAGTAATCCAGTGAAAATATGATTCAACCTGCTCAAGAGGATCTCGTATTACCGAACATATTGTTGGATTAGACACCTGAGAATCTGATATTATTTTATTGACTGCACCTAATGTAAAGTGCCCGCCGATAAATTTGATTGCCTCATTACTGCCGCTGGAGAAAAACGCATTTTCGTCAGCCAGTTTGTTTATATCACCGTCTTGGCCATGCCAGAAAAAATGACCGTCAGGCCTAAGCATTTTATTAAAAAAAGATCCTAGCGAAGTACCGGCACATTTCGGTATGTGTATAAAAAAAACCACGTCATCAGAAATTTCTATTGATTTCTTCATTTATTTTATGTACCCGTTATAGTTTGTATGTTTTCAACGACAGGGAGGCGGAGCTTACACTCCCTATCTTCCGACAGCATCCTTAACGCCGCAGCTCCCCTACGACTCGAGGAGCGAAAGCTAAATATCTGACGCATACTGAGCATTGGTTATTTTGCCATCCCGGTGCCCAGAACTCTACGTTTAGGCCTTATAGAAGCAGGCCTTCAAGGATGTCAATCCTTTCACCAAGATCATGTGCTACGGCCACAGAGATCAGGCTTAGAAAAAGATCTCGTGGCTCTGGGTGCTGATTTTTCTTGTGGCTTCTTCTGATGAACTCTATTTGTAGACACCCGGTCTGGTCGGAAACCGCATTTATCTTAATAAGCTTATGGCCTGCTATCTCGCTGTCCCTGAGAACCATGAGGTCGTTATATTCTTTATTTTGGGCTATCTCAAAGCTAATCGAATCAAGGTTTGGGGGCAGCCAGTATTTTATATAAACCGCTACTTTTTGCTGTGGCTGGGAAGTGTGTATCCTTATTGCCCCATAATTCCCCTGCAACCAGCGACCGCAGCTTTCTGGAACAAACCAGTCTCCTTGACTCAGGATGGAGTAGGCTGTTGAACGGTGAATAATGTAGTCAAAAAAGCTTTCCTTCGAACTGACCACGTTCGAAAAACGGTAAATCATCCCACCTTTCAAGGAAGTATCAACCGCTTTTATGTCATCACTCTGGTGAGTAGCGTCCAGCAAGTTATCTAGGTCCAATGCATAGTCTTGCCAGGTTCTAGGCCTGTAAGAGCTATTTATCAGGGCTTCTCTTGCCTTTATTTCCGACCTGTTTTCAATATAGTAAAGTACCTTACTCGCTATATCGTCAATGTCTCTGGGGTCAAAGTAATCAGCGTAGATACCGCCTGCCTCAGGCAGCGAGGTAGTATTTGAGCAAATGCAGAACTTTCCTCTTGTGAGACTTTCCGTTACCGGCAACCCCCATCCTTCGTATAGGCTGGGATATACGGTGAACAAGCAGTTTGCATACAGCCACTCCAAGTCGCTGTCAGAGGCGTCATGAATAAATGTTACTTTTCTGAAAAGCTCTTTATTATCTTGAACCAGAGCCTGTACTTCATGAAAGCCCCATCCGCTTTTTCCAACAACAATCAATTGTGGTGGATTTTTGCCAAGCAGCTTTTCCCAAGCCTTTATAAGTGCGGAATGATTTTTTCGCGTTTCGATAGTGGAAACAAATATGCAGAAATCATCCTCGATAAAATACCTGCTCTGTATTTTGCTGCCTGAGGACTTTATTGACGGGTGCGAGCCTAATGGTATGAAGGTACTCTGTGATTCATTAGGAACAATATCTTTATCGAGTATGAAGCGATCAAGCTCTTTTTTTGTGTATTCAGATATAGAAACCAGTATATCCGAGAGCGAAACTATTTCTGACAGCCAAAGTGAAAACCGTACAGAGAGCTCGGGAGGCAATGTATTTCTGCTGTGGTACGGTATAAGATCATAAACAATAGTGCCATACTTTATTTGCTTTTCAAACTTTAACTTTTTTATGGCCAATGTGTAGTTTTGAAAGCTGAACGACGCGCCTGTACCGAACAACATATCCCCATCGGCTATATTGACCGGAGTAGTATTACTTGTAGCCAGATTTATTAACGGCGTTAATCCATCGCCTTTGATGTCACCTAATACCGCGCCAATGAGCCCCTTAAACGCATCTCGCTCTATTTCGTAGAGGTTATTATCTGCCTCTGACAAAAGCGTGCAGAATTTGTAGTTATTTTTGCGATCTTCTTCAATTATCGACTGGCACAACTGAGAAACAAGACGCTGTATCCCGGTCACTCTTTTTTCGTGGCGCAGAAAGTTAATCAGGTCTGAAACTTCTAAATAGACCGTTTTTTTTGTGGCCAATCTCTGTGCTGATATCTGATCAGCGCTTTGGAGACTCGCTCCTGTGCTGATTTCCATAATCTCTGCAGACAGGTACTCGTCCTCCGAGAGCTCAGGGTGAAAAACGATGTTAAACGAGTGGTCACCACTCCCTATTTTTGATTGCTCAAGGTCGGCCCGATATTTGTTCGCCGTCACTTTCATCTTTCTGTTGCTGGTCGTTATTCCTATCTCCCTATGTTTACCTGGAGTGTCAGGCGAAAATATCCAGCCATCTAGAGTTCTTTTCGTAAACTTATCTATCGAGTACTTAATACTTTCCGTCATTTTTTTCTTCCGTAAGTGTTACAAACACTAGCGCTTCCGTCTTCATCCAGGTAGGTTCCGGACTGGACCTCAATTTATGTGCAACCTGATTATTTTGGGTTTTCTCATCTCTGAATATTTTCCAGAGACCTTTAAATTTCTTTAAGTAAGCAGCGTTGCTTTTCGCCCTCTGTTACCTTAGCAGTACCGATCATCGTTACGTCTTGTGGCTTGCCCCCTCGCATGACCTGTGCAGCCTTTGCAGGCTCGCCCCTCATGATGGGTGCTATCGGCCAGAGAAGGATGCCATTGCCGACGCACAGCATTCCCGGATGAAACGCATCATGATGTTTGTTCACTATGGTTGCCGCTTGAGTTCGATCAAGTCGGCTATTCGGCGGCGGTAAACCGCCCCAATGGAAGCAGTAGAGAAAATTTCGTTAAAGCGCTGCCCATGTATCAAAGGTGAACATTCAATTTCACTGAATAGCCGATTGGCGACGTCAATCATCGCCTGCGCTGCTGCGCCGATATCCGGCTCTGCCCAGAATTGACCCACCGCCTCGATATATTCATCCGGCTCTAGAGCTTGCAAGCGGAAAGGAACAAGCTGCGCGCCCGCCGCACGGCAGAAATCAGTATTTCCGCCATAATCCGTGGCGATGACCTCTAACCCGAGTAACAAGGCTTCGGCAATGCCCCGCCCGAACCCCTCGGCACGGTGCAAGGATACAAAGCAATCACAGGCACGGTACAGCTCCAAGACATCGGCTTTTTCAAGCATCGCATCGATGATGAAGATACGCGAGTCATTCTGGGCGGCAGACTGGATTTGCTTCCAGATCGAGTTCTTCGGGTCAGGGCGCATGCACTTGATGACCAGACCGACCCGGTGGTCTGCGCTCGTGAAAGCACGCAGAAAAGCTTCGACAACGCCGAGCGGATTCTTGCGAGAGATAAAGGAGTTTCCGTCGAAGGAAAACACGAACAGTGCTTTATCCTGCGGCAGACCAAAGCGTGCTCGCTGGCGCAGTGCAGTGGTGGTATCTACTTCGTCTGGCAGGCGAACGGCCATCGGCATCCGGCGCACCGGGACCGGGCTGGCGCGGTGCATGGCCTGTTCGATATGTCGGCTCGATGCCCAGGCCTCGTCGATCAGGTTGAAGCAGTGCTCCCAGTTGGCTGGCCAGTTGTGCAGTTCCCACGGCCAGTAACCGATGGTGTAGCGACCGCGGAATAGCTCGGCACCGCATGTAAGAAAGAGCCTCAGATGTTCCATAGCGGTAAGACAAACGATATTGATGCCATAGCGAGGGGTGTCTGTTACCCACTGCGAGATGCTGCGATCCTGCTGGCGGACGTTACTGCCTGGGGCGAAATCGATGACGCAGAAGGGAATGCCGGCAGCATGGCAAGCATGCGCGGCCATGCGGACATCCTCGCCGATACCCAGCTCGCCAAAGGCGTATCCGATCAGGTTGACGCCGAAGCTCTCATTGCTGTGTTGGAATGGCTGGGCGGTGTGTTCAGCAAATGCTTGGAGCGGGATTTTCTGCAGCAATGGCAGGCCCGTTTCATACAGGGCATTTTGGGCAAGCCAACCCTTGAATCCTGCGAGGCCTGAAGCGGTATCCTGCCGAAATGTGGCCTGCAGGTCTGGCCGTTTCTCTAACAGTAGGCGTGCGAACCGGCTTTGGAGCAGGTCGGGTTGATCCAGCAGAAAGCGTCGTTGCCAACCGGGTACATCCTGCCCGCTCACCGCCAGATCCTGCAAGCCACCAGCCCCGAAAAACCAATAAAGTGCATCACGCTGTGCATCGGAGGTTTTCAGTTCAGAATCGATGCCAAGATCGCTGCGTCCATGAATTACCAGTTGCAGGAAGCGCGAAATACCGCCGGACCATTCGCTGTAAGGCACACTGGCCGGTTGGGAGAGTGTTTTCCAGAACGGTGTCAGTTGGCTAAGGGCCACATATTCACGGCGGCCATGTAACACGCACCAGGCTAGAAAACGGCACCTTCCATCAAGCGTGTCGAGCGGGAAATCGTTTTGCAGATCCTGATCGCGCAATTGCCAGATGGCGAGGTGGAGACCGTAAATAGCACTGATGCCCGGTACGTCAAGCCCCACAATTGGCTGGCTATAAGCATACTCCGCACCGACCTGAGAGGGCAGGCTTGCAAAAAGCTCGGCGATTTTTATTGGTTGCGACATGGCTGGCTTCTGGCTATTGGGCTTGCGTCTGGTGCGCCTGCAACTCACCGTCACGACCTAAAAATGAACGAAATGCCCTCGAGCACTCTGACTTCCTGGAAGCCGGCCTCGCTGAGCTTTTGCCTGACCGCTTAGCAATGAAGCCATTGCGATGGCTCATCATGTAGTCGTTACCGTGCGCTAGCGAAACCTAATGGCCAAGGAGCATATCCAAAATGAACACGAATTACCAAGCAAGGTAGGCTTTTTGCCGTTGACCTACCGGTGCGTGTCAACTTACCTGTCGCCTTCGTCTACTTTACCCGCCCGTTGCAGCCTTGGTTTCAAGGCGCTCAAGGTTTAGATAAACCGCACCCAGCGCTTTAAGTCTCCAAGTAGTCAGCAGATTGCAGCCGCTGAAGAGCAAAGCGCGGTCGCTGAGGAAATCAGCCGCAGCATCGTCAACGTGCGCGATGTGTCCGAGCAGACTGCTTCGGCCAGCGAAGAAACCGCTGCGTCCAGCGTCGAACTGGCACGCCTGGGCGGGCAACTGCAGACGATGGTCAGCCGCTTCCGTATCTGATCACCCAGCGTTGACATCAAGCCCGGTCTTTACCGGGCTTGATTGTTTCTGCACCCGTGACAATCAGGCCTGCGGCGGCTGCCCGTTGGACGCCGACAGGCCACCGTCTACCGGCAGGTTGACGCCGGTCACGAAGCGCGCGTCATCGCTGGCCAAAAAGGCAATCACGTCGCCGACGTCTTCGGCTTCACCCGGGCGCCCCAATGGGATGCGCTCCATGAATTTGGCCATCAACGCTTTGTCGCCGAGCATGTCTTCGGTCAGCTCGCTGCGGGTCAGTGAGGGGCAAACGGCATTCACACGCACGCCGTCAGCACCATGATCCATGGCCAGCGAACGGGTGAAGTTGGTGATGGCACCCTTGGCCGCGTTGTAGAAGCTCATGCCCCAGTCGCCGCCCAGACCGGACACCGACGAGACATTGATGATGTTGCCTTTGCTGGCGATCAGTGCCGGCATGGCGGTGCGGGTGCAATAGAACACGCCGTCCAGGTCCACGGACATCAGCTCTTTCCAGTCCTCTATGCCCAGCTCGGTCACTTTGCCGGACTTGACGATGCCGGCATTGTTGACCAGCACATCCAGGCGCCCGAAGCGGGTCGCCACTTCCTTGAACAGCGCTTCCACGTCGCTCGGGTCGGCCACATCCGTGGCTCTGACCAAGTGCCCTTCGCCCTTCAGTTGCGCGGCCACCTTGGCCAGCTTGTCGTGATTGCGGCCGACCAGCACCACGCTCGCGCCTTCCTCGGCAAAACGTTTGGCGGTCGCTTCGCCGATTCCGGAACCGGCACCTGTGACGACGATGACTTTCTGGGTGAAACGATTCATTCGGCAGTCTCCAAAAAATGAACGGGATTATCGGGTGGACTGCACACCCGCCCGCAGCGTTCACTCGCATTTAATTTTGCTTTCAGGAGCGCGGTAAATGACCGGTGAATCGTTAAACCTCGACCATGGGTGCGTTGACAACGCGGCAACGGTCTGCAAATAATCCCCGCAGTTGTACGACAACCTATAACGCCAAAAATAAAAACAACACCGAGGCCTGTCCATCATGAACACTCACGCCGCGCCTGCCCGCTCGATCAGCAAGGGCTCAATCATCGAAGCCTTGATCGGTGATACCTCGTTGTTTACTGAACACTCGCACTACCAGACACCCTTCTCGATTCACACCATTCGCTGAAACACAGCGAACGGTACTCGGCCGTCTGCAGGTCGAGGCCATGCCTGGCGACAGGCATCACGTAATCCTCGAAGGTGTCGGCCGCCGCTTGCGCGCGGCCAGGAAAGGGGAAGGTTTCACTAAACAAGGGAGCACAACAATAATGACATCTCACACTACCCGCTCACGCATCCTGCTGGGCGTCGGCGGCATGACGCTGATTTTCCCGATGCTCGGCATGGCCGAGGGTTTCGTCGACGACACCAAGGCCACGCTCAACCTGCGTAATGCCTACTTCAACCGTAATTTCACCAATCCTGCGTACCCCAGCAGCGCCGCGCCGCAGGGCAAGGCCGAGGAATGGACACAAAGCTTCATTCTCGACGCCAAGTCGGGCTTCACTCAGGGCGTAGTGGGCTTCGGGGTTGACGTGCTGGGCCTGTACTCGGTCAAGCTCGATGGCGGCAAGGGTACGGGCGGCACTCAGTTGCTGCCGATCCACAGCGACGGTCGGCCGGCCGATGATTTCGGGCGCCTGGGCGTGGCAGGCAAGGCGCGGTTTTCCAAGACCGAACTGAAGGTCGGTGAATGGATGCCAGTGCTGCCGATCCTGCGCTCCGATGACGGTCGCTCCTTGCCGCAGACGTTTCGCGGTGGTCAGGTCACGTCCAAGGAGATCGACGGCCTGACCCTGTATGGCGGGCAATTCCGCGGCAACAGCCCGCGCAACGACGCGAGCATGGAAGACATGTCGCTGAACGGGCGAGGCGCATTCACTTCGGACCGCTTCAACTTCGGCGGCGGCGAGTATGTCTTCAACGACAAGCTTACTCAGGTAGGCGTCTGGTACTCGGAACTGCAGGACATCTACCAGCAGCAATTCTTCAACCTGCTGCACAGCCAGCCGCTCGGCGACTGGACCCTGGGCGCGAATCTGGGTTACTTCATCGGCAAGGAAGACGGCAACAAACTGGCCGGCGACCTGGATAACAAGACGGCCTACGCGCTGCTCTCGGCCCGCTATGGCGGCAGCACCTTCTATGTCGGCCTGCAAAAACTCACCGGCGATACGGCGTGGATGCGCGTCAACGGCACCAGTGGCGGTACGCTGGCCAACGACAGTTACAACTCCAGCTACGACAACGCCAAAGAGAAATCCTGGCAACTGCGCCACGACTACAACTTCGCGACGCTGGGCGTACCCGGCCTGACCCTGATGAACCGCTACATCAGCGGCGACAATGTGCACACCGGCAACATCACCGACGGCAAGGAATGGGGCCGGGAATCCGAACTGGCCTATACCGTACAAAGCGGTGCGCTGAAGAACCTGAACGTCAAATGGCGCAACTCCAGCCTGCGTCGCGATTTCAGCACCAACGAATTCGACGAGAATCGCGTGTTCGTCAGCTACCCTATTTCGTTGCTGTGAAAGCGGTGGCAGAGCCTGTCGGCCACGGCAGGTTTTGCCTTGTTACAAATGTATCCGGCCAAGGGTATGCCCAGCCCGTTTTTAGACCTTGGCCGCGTTGACAATCAGCGTATGCGGTGCCGATAATCCGGCAAGTCATACGACAACAGATGACAAAAATAACAATCGGGACTTCTCTCATGGCATCGGCTCATACCACTCAAACTCCCTTCAATCGCCTCCTGCTGACCGGCGCGGCAGGCGGCCTGGGCAAGGTATTGCGCGAAACACTGCGCCCTTACGCAAACGTGCTGCGGCTTTCCGACATTGCCGAGATGGCACCCGCTGTCGACGACCGTGAAGAAGTTCAGGTCTGCGATCTGGCCAACAAGGATGCCGTACACCAACTGGTCGAAGGCGTCGATGCGATCGTGCATTTCGGCGGTGTGTCGGTCGAGCGACCGTTCGAGGAGATCCTCGGCGCCAATATCTGCGGCGTGTTCCACATCTACGAAGCGGCCCGCCGGCACGGCGTGAAACGCGTGATCTTCGCCAGCTCCAACCACGTGATCGGTTTCTACAAGCAGACCGAGACCATCGACGCGCACTCCCCTCGCCGTCCGGACAGCTACTATGGGCTGTCCAAGTCCTACGGTGAAGACATGGCCAGCTTCTACTTCGATCGCTACGGCATCGAAACCGTCAGCATCCGCATCGGCTCCTCGTTTGCTGAACCGCAAAACCGCCGAATGATGAGCACCTGGCTGAGCTTTGGCGACCTGACCCAGTTGATCGAACGCTCGCTGTACACGCCAGACGTGGGCCACACCGTGGTCTACGGCGTTTCGGACAACAAGACCGTGTGGTGGGACAACCGCCTGGCCAGCAAACTGGATTACACCCCGAAGGACAGCTCGGAAGTGTTCCGCGAGAAGGTCGACGCCCAGCCGCTGCCGGCAGCCGATGACCCGGCAATGCTCTACCAGGGCGGTGCCTTTGTCGCTTCAGGACCGTTCGGCGACCAATAAGCAGCGCTTTCCTCTCGCAGCACTCTGGAGACACGAACCGTCATGGATGCCGAACTGATTGTCGATGCACAGAACGCCACCGGCGAAAGCCCGGTCTGGAGCGTGCGTGATCAAGCGTTGTACTGGGTGGATATTCCCAAGGGCGAGTTGCATCGCTGGGACTTCAATCAGGACAGCACGCGCAGCTGGAAAGCGCCGCAAATGCTGGCCTGTATCGCCGCCGATAGCCGGGGTGGCTGGGTGGCGGGGATGGAGAACGGAATCTTTCATTTGCAGCCCTGCGAAGACGGCAGCCTGATCAGCACGCTTCTGACCGGCGTCGAACACGCGCAGGCAGGCATGCGCTTCAATGACGGCCGCTGCGACCGACAGGGTCGGTTCTGGGCGGGCACCATGTTCATGGACATGGCTGCCGGTGCGAGGGTGGGTGCGTTGTATCGCTACAGTGCCGGCCAGAAGACACTGGACGCACAGCTCAAGGATTTCATCGTCCCCAATGGCCTGGCGTTCAGCCCCGACGGCAAGGTCATGTACCTGTCTGACTCGCACCCCAGCGTGCAGCAGATCTGGGCGTTCGATTACGACACCGACAGCGGCACGCCACACAATCGCCGTCTGTTCGTCGACATGAACCATCACCTGGGTCGCCCAGACGGCGCGGCGATCGACGCCGACGGCTGCTACTGGATCTGTGGCAACGACGCAGGCCTGGTCCACCGCTTCACTCCCTCCGGCAAACTCGACCGCTCGCTGGTCGTGCCGGTGAAAAAGCCAGCCATGTGTGCCTTTGGCGGCCCCAACCTGGACACCCTGTTCGTGACGTCCATTCGCCCGGGTGGCGATATTGGCGATCAGCCACTGGCCGGTGGTGTGTTCGCCCTGCGACCTGGCGTCAAAGGCCTGGAGGAACCCACGTTTCAGGGCTGACAGCGCCCTACCGAAAATCCCGTAGCTCGACCAAAAATAACAAAATCGGAGATATCCATGGATTTCAAACGCACGCTTCTCATCGCAGCACTTCCGCTGGCCTTCTGTGTATCAGGCATGGCCCACGCTGACATCAAAATCAAGTTCGCCGAGGTTCACCCTGCTGGCTATGCGCCGGTCGTGGCAGAGCAGAACATGGGCAAGAAACTCGAAGAACAGTCCAAGGGCGAGATCAGTTTCAAGATGTACGCAGGCGGTGTGCTCGGCTCCGAGAAGGAGGTCGTCGAGCAGGTCCAGAGTGGCGCCGTGCAGATGACCCGCGTCAGCCTCGGCATCGTTGGCCCGGTAGTGCCGGACGTTAACGTCTTCAACCTGCCGTTCGTGTTCCGTGATCAGGCGCATATGCGCACCATCATCGATGGCCAGATCGGCCAGGAAATTCTCGACAAGATCACCAACTCGCAATTCAACATGGTCGCCCTGGCCTGGATGGATGGCGGCACCCGCAACCTGTACACCAAGAAGCCGGTACGCCAGATTTCCGACCTCAAAGGCATGAAAATCCGCGTTCAGGGCAACCCGGTGTTCATCGAAACCATTAACGACATGGGCGGTAACGGCATCGCCATGGCCACCGGCGAGATCTTCAGCGCCCTGCAGACCGGCGTCATCGACGGTGCGGAAAACAACCCGCCGACGTATTTCCAGCATAACCACTACCAGAACGCCAAGTTCTTCACCATGACCGAACACCTGATCCTGCCCGAGCCCATCGTGATGTCGAAAACCACGTGGGAAAAGCTCAACCCCGAGCAGCAGGCACTGGTGAAAAAGCTCGCACGTGAAGCGCAGATGGAAGAACGCGTGCTGTGGGACAAGTCGTCAGCCGATGCCGAGACCAAGCTCAAGGCTGCTGGCGTGGAGTTCATCACGCTGACGCCCGAGCAGAAGAAAGCCTTCTACGACGCGACCCAGCCGGTACGCGACAAATACGGTGCGAAATATAAGGGTCTGATCGACCGCATCGGAGCGGTCCAGACCGATCCGGCACTGGCGGCGAGCAACCCCCAAGCGGCCCAATAAGCCTGTCCGATTACGCAGCGGGAACGAGCACCAGCTCGTTCGCCGCCGCAGTGGTGAGCCTTATGAAAAATACGCTATTGCGCATCAACGACATGCTTTATCGGGTCTGCATCGGCATTGCCGGTCTGTCGGTGTTGATCATGACCCTGATCATTCCCTGGGGCATCTTTGCCCGTTACATCCTCGGCAGCGGCTCCAGCTGGCCGGAACCCACTGCCATCCTGCTGATGGTGGTGTTTACCTTCTTCGGCGCCGCCGCCAGTTACCGGGCCGGTGCGCACATGGCCGTGTCGATGGCCGTGGACCGCATGCCGCAGCAGGTGCGCAGAGTCGCCAGCATAGTGGTGCAGATTCTGATGGCGATCGTCGCCCTGTTCATGATCTTCAAGGGCTTCAAGCTGTGCGCTACCACCTGGAATCAATTCGTCGGCGAACTGCCGTTTCTGCGCGTCGGCATCTCTTATCTGCCGATCCCCATTGGCGGCCTCGTGACGCTGGTATTCGTCCTGGAAAAGCTGTTGCTGGGTGACCAGAGTCATCGCGCAGTGATGCGCTTCGACGTCATTGAAGAAAGCGAAGGTGCTGCATAAATGGACGCTTTTATACTGTTGGGCAGCTTTATCGCGTTGATCCTGATCGGCATGCCGGTGGCCTACGCGCTGGGCCTTTCAGCCCTGATCGGCGCCTGGTGGATCGACATCCCGGCCGATGCGCTGATGATCCAGATTGCGGGCGGGGTTAACAAATTCTCGCTGTTGGCGATTCCGTTCTTCGTGCTGGCCGGCGCGATCATGGCCGAAGGCGGCATGTCGCGACGTCTGGTCGCGTTTGCTGCGGTGCTGGTGGGCTTCGTGCGTGGCGGGCTGTCGCTGGTCAATATCGTGGCTTCGACTTTCTTCGGCGCGATCTCGGGTTCCTCGGTGGCCGACACGGCCTCGGTAGGCTCGGTGCTTATCCCGGAAATGGAACGCAACGGCTACCCGCGGGACTTCTCGACGGCAGTGACCGTCAGCGGCTCGGTGCAGGCGCTGCTGACTCCGCCCAGCCACAACTCGGTGCTCTATTCGCTGGCGGCAGGCGGCACGGTGTCGATCGCGTCGCTGTTCATGGCCGGGATCCTGCCGGGGCTGCTGCTCAGCGCGGTGATGATGGGCCTGTGCATGATCTTCGCGCGCAAGCGCAATTACCCCAAGGGTGAAGTGGTGCCGCTGCGTCAGGCGCTGAAAATCGCCGGTGAAGCGCTCTGGGGGATGATGGCCATGGTCATTATTCTCGGCGGCATTCTGTCGGGGATTTTCACGGCCACCGAGTCGGCGGCGATTGCCGTGCTCTGGGCGTTCTTTGTCACCATGTTCATCTACCGCGATTACAAATGGCGCGATCTGCCCAAACTGATGCACCGGGCGGCACGCACCATTTCCATCGTGATGATCCTGATCGGTTTTGCCGCCAGCTTCGGTTACATCCTGACGCTGATGGAAATCCCGATGAAGATCACCACCGCGTTCCTGACCCTGTCGGACAACCGCTACGTGATCCTGATGTGCATCAACGTGATGTTGCTGCTGCTCGGTACGGTCATGGACATGGCGCCGCTGATTCTGATCCTGACCCCGATTCTGTTGCCGGTCATCGTCGGTGTCGGTATCGATCCGGTGCACTTCGGCATGATCATGCTGGTCAATCTGGGGATCGGGCTGATTACCCCGCCGGTGGGCGCGGTGCTGTTCGTCGGTGCTGCCGTGGGCAAGGTCACCATCGAAGCCACGGTAAAAGCACTGGTGCCGTTCTATGTCGCGCTGTTCCTGGTGCTGATGCTGGTGACCTACATTCCTGCCATCTCGTTGTGGCTGCCGAGCGTCGTGCTTTAAAGTCCCCAGTTGCAACGCTGCCGGAGCGTCCGAAAGGGCTCCGGCATGCACCTCTGTTGTCCAGCCAAGGAGGCTGGTTTGCGTATGTCTGCCCCTGCCCTGTTTCCGCGCCACATTGCCGTGCTGATCCTGGCCCTGCTGGCCTGTTCGTTTGCCGGCAACCACATCGCGGCGCGCATTGCCTTCGATCATGACACCGGCCTGCTGCTGGCCATCCTTTGTCGCTCCGGCGTCACCTTGCTGGTGCTGGTCAGCCTGGTGCTCTGGCAGCGCGAAAGGCTCAGTCTACCCGCCAGTACCTGGCGCTGGCAGCTGCTTCTGGGGTTGCTGATCGCCACTCAGAGCTTTTGCATCTACTCGGCGGTGGCACGTATTCCGGTGGCCCTGGCCTTGCTGGTGGTCAATGTCTCGCCGATCTTGCTGGCGTTGCTGACCTGGGCATTGGGGGGAGCCAGGCCGACACGGCGCGCAGCAGGCCTGATGGGCTTGATCCTGTTTGGCCTGACGCTGGCGCTGGACGTGCCACAGCGCCTGTCGAACCCCGGCAGCAGCGAGCCGCAATGGCTGGAGGGCGTCGCCTACGCGTCGACCGCTGCGGTGGTGTTCGCCTTTGCGCTGTGGATTACCGATAACAAACTGGCGGGCATGCGCGGCAGCGTACGCAGCATGCTGACCATGGCCGTGGTGTTCGTCGTCGCAGCCATCGCCGGCAGCAGCGGCGTGCTGCCCGGCGGCGTGGGTCTGCCGACGAGTTCTGTCGGCTGGACCGCACTGGCCAGTCTGGTGGTTTTGTACGGGCTGGGCTTTTCGCTGCTGTTCATCTGCATGGCGCGTCTGGACATCGCCCGCAACGCGCCAGTGATGAATATCGAGCCGGTGGCCAGCCTGCTGTTTGGCTGGCTGATTCTCGACCAATTGCTCAGCAGCGGTCAGGTGGTCGGCGGGCTTATCGTGGTCAGCGGCATCGTGCTGCTGACCTGGCGCCGCGCCCAGTCGCCTGACCCTCAATCATCCAGAAAGGCTTTGAAGCATGTCCACGAACGTACTGACCCTTGAAGATGGCCTGACCCGCCTGACACTGGCTCCCGACATCGGCGGCAGCATCATCAACTGGACCGTCCTGGCCAGCGGGCAACCCCTGCTGCGCCCTAGCGACGAACAGGCTCTGGCGGCCGGGACGCCCCGTCGCCTGGCCTGCTACCCGCTGGCGCCGTGGTCGAACCGGATCGGCAACGGCGGTTTCGACACGCCAGACGGCTGGCTGGCGTTAACACTGAACAGCGCCAACGACCCGTTGCCGATTCATGGCAGTGCGTGGCAGCAGCCATGGACGGTCATCGAGCAGACGCCTCGGCAGATCTGCCTGCAACTCGACAGCCAGACACCCTTCGCCTACCGCGCGCAACTGCGCTACACCCTGCACGAGGGCACGCTGAGCATCCAACTGAGCACCACCCATCAGGACAGCCGCGCCATCTGGCACGGGCTGGGCCTGCACCCGTACTTGCCACGCACGGCCCACACTCGTTTGCAGGCCAGGGCTGCACAGGTCTGGCTATGCGACGAAGGCGGTTTGCCCCGCGCCTTGCAGGACCTGCCCGCCGAGTGGGACTTCCGGCACGGCAACGCGCTGCCCGACACACGGCTGGACAACGGTTTCACCGGCTGGGATGGCCAGAGCATCATCAGCCAGCCGGACCTGGGCTACGAATTGCACTGCCAGGCCACCGGCAGCGAATACTTTCTGGTGTTCTGCCCGCCGGGGCTGGATTTCTTCTGTTTCGAGCCGGTCAGCCACCCGGTCAATGCCCATCATTTGCCGGGGCATCCTGGGTTGAAGCTCTTGCGGCAGGGAGAGTCAGTGACGCTGGAGTTCAGTCTTCGTTACAAGGACCTGAAGCGGGGGTTATGAATAAGTGTCCTGGTGACTCATTTCAAGTTACAGAACGAGTCGGGATATTCCGTTGACATATCCCAAAAAAACATATTCTTATTCATCCGAAACATCAGCCAAGGATGAATCACTCATGGAACAATCCACAGTCTTCAAAAGCAATCGAAGCCAGGCTGTCCGACTGCCAAAAGCGGTGGCCTTGCCCGACGACGTGAAACGTGTCGATGTTATAGCCGTGGGCAGAACCCGCATTATTTCCCCCGCCGGTGAAATGTGGAACAGCTGGTTCGATGGTGAAAGTGTCAGTGATGATTTCATGGCAGAGCGCGGACAACCAGCCGAACAGCAGCGCGAATCGCTCTGATGCTCAAGTACATGCTTGACACCAACATTTGCATTTTCACTATAAAGAACAAGCCAGCTTCGGTGCGTGAAGCCTTCAACCTCCATCACGGACAGCTACGTATCAGCGCGATCACATTGTTGGAGCTTGTCTACGGCGCAGAAAAGTCTTTGAGCCCGAAAGAAACCTTGCCGTTGTAGAGGGTTTCACAGCGCGTCTTGAAGTGCTCCCTTACGACAGCGACGCGGCGGCTCATACCGGCATGATCAGAGCCGAACTGGCTAGATCGGGCACACCGATCGGCCAGTACGATCAAATGATTGCAGGACACGCCCGCTCTCTAGGCTTGGTTGTCATCACTAACAACCAGCGTGAATTCCAGCGCGTCGAGGGGCTGAGGGTAGAAGACTGGGTAAGCCAATGACCTCAAGGCCATATCTGCAACGCCTCTTGGTTTTGAGCTATGCCCATCATTTGCCGGGGCATCCGGGGTTGAAGCTGTTGCGGCAGGGGGAGTCGATGGGGTTGAGGGTCAGTCTGCAGTACAAAAAAATCTAGCACGCTTTATCCATGCGCTCCCCAGCCACAGGTTACTGAATAATCGTCAATGTAGAAGGGCCGCTCAAGCTGGTGACACCCGTGGTCGTGGCGCACGCGTTAAGCTCCAGATTGAAAAGCACATAGGTCGTTATTGCCGTGGAGCCCGTGTAACGGCCAGCCACAATTTCCCCGATACCCACTACGGTTTTGTTCAGACCACCGGTATCGTTGTAAGTCGCGTCGAAATTATAGGTACTGGTCTCTCCATCACCCCACTTTATGATCCACGTTACATCGGTCGTGTTCTGCAGCAGAGCGTTGCAGGATAAGGGCGCCTGAAAGCTTTGGCTGGACGACGCACTTGTGCCGAGAGGCAACACACAAGTCCCCCAGTTGCTTGTCGTCGTCACATTGATTGGCTGGCTGGTGTTGGTCAGGCCTGGCGAAAAAGTTCCAGTGTGAGTTCCTGTACAGACAACCAGGTTTACAGCCTCAGCCTGAGCTCGCTCAGGCGCAAAAAAACCCATACTAACGATGACCAGCAGCACACCGGCCAGCCTGGCCAGCGTAGATGAAGCATGTGCAACGTGAGTGTCCATAATGGTCTCCCTGACCTTGATAACATCCAGATCACACATTAAACAGCCAGCGCTCATTGGGCTACTGGCAGAAATGACAGTGACCGTCTGCATGACCGGCCCGTGGTCATTGTCATGGCCGCACCTGTAAAATGCCTCCACGCCGCTCGTCACATCCTATGATCCACCCCCCACCCCGTTACGTAACACCTCTGCATCGCGAACCAAACCCACACAATGGTGATCAGAAGGTGGATCATGCGCATAACTGCCAGTCTCAGGACCTTCTGTCACTTGTCCCCCTCTCACAGCGAATCGACAATCACCCGACTTTGGATCGATGAAGTCACCGCCGTGGCCCGCCAGAGGGACCGCGACAGCTTCATGCGCATTTACGATCACTTCGCTCCGCGCCTGTTGCGCTACCTCACCGGGCTGAATGTGCCAGAAGGTCAGGCCGAAGAGTTGGTGCAGGAAGTGCTGCTCAAACTGTGGCACAAGGCCGACTCGTTCGACCCGGCCAAGGCCAGCCTGGGGACATGGTTGTTTCGCATCGCACGCAATCTTTACATCGACAGCGTGCGCAAGGACCGTGGCTGGGTGCAGGTGCAGAACTCGCTGGAACAACTCGAGCGTCTGGAGGCTCCGGTAGATCGAACACTCGATTACAGCCAGCGCCAGGAGCAACAACTCAATATCGCCATCCAGAACCTGCCCGCCGATCAGGCCCGAGTGTTGCGAATGTCGTATTTCGAAGCGCTCAGCCACCGGGAGATTTCCGAACGCTTGGGTATGCCGCTCGGCACAGTGAAGTCCTGCCTGCGCCTTGCGTTTCAAAAATTGCGCTCGCGGATAGAGGAATCATGATGGGCCCACAACATCATCCGGACGACGCCACGCTGGTCAGTTATGCCGCTGGGGCGCTGTCGCAGGTTATCTCGCTGGTCACTGCCGCGCATCTGGAGCGCTGCGCCGAGTGCCGGGCGCGGCTCAGGCAGGCCGAGGCCATTGGCGGTGTGTTGATGCAGCAGCACACCAGCAGTGTGGTGCCACTCAAGGGCCGATCGGCCATGCTCGCGCGGCTTGACGAGCAGCAAGCGGGGCTCGTACCCGCTATGCATTCGATGCCGGCGGCCAATCAGGACCCGGATCTTATGCCGGTCTGCATGCAGGCGCATTTTGGTCGACACCTGAGCACATTGAAGTGGAAGACCCTGATCCCCGGCGTAAAACGTGTACGCGCTGAAGGCATCGAACAGGGCAACCTGATGCTGCTGAAAATCGCCCCCGGCGTGAGCATGCCGGTGCATAGCCACGAAAGCGGCGAAATGACCATGGTCCTCAAGGGCGCGTATTACGACGTACAGGGAGAGTTCGGACTCAACGATGTGGCCGATCTGGACAGCCATATCCATCACCAACCCATTGCCTACCCTGACCGGGAATGCATTTGCGTGCTGGCCACTGAATCGAAGCTGCGTTTTCAGGGACTGCTGGCGCGGATGATGCAGCCGTTTTTCGGGATTTGAAAAACGGCTGCGAGCAGATTGAGGAGCCAGGCAACTAGCAGAACCTGCTATTCAAAAAGGGCTTGAACGCGAGCCAGCACATCGTCGATTATCATCTCGGGAACTGACTCAACACGCTTTGCGCCACGAGCCTCAAGGTCAACGGTTCGAATGTGGTTGCAAAGAACGACACCCTGCGTTTCGGTACCTGAACCGCTTAAAGGCACCGCGAAACCGGCATACCGAGCGAAGTCGCCGCCCTGCGTGATGGGCACAATAATTACAAGGCCCGATGCGTTATAAGCCGCAGGCGTCAGAATCAACGCTGGACGAAAATCGCCCTGTTGTTCACGGCCTGCGGTTGGATTCAGGTTCAGTCGCACAATATCCGACCGGTTGAATTTGACCCGTTTCAAACCTCACGTCCAATTGGCTGCATGGTGTTCCATTCGGCCAATTCTGTGGGTTCAGGCGCGCTCAAATCACATTTTGCCATCAAGTCAGCCAATCGATAATGCAACTTTGCTTTAGCGGGTTTGAGCGTGATGACTTCTGCAGACGCATCAAGCGTAAGGACATCGCCGCTAGACAGGCTCATCTGCTTGAGCACGTTTGCGGGCAAACGAATTGCAGCGCTATTGCCCCATTGCTGAATTTTCACTTCCATAAAGACACCTCATAACGTAGCAATACTGTAGATACCTCACACGAGGCATGCAACCCCAACGTATAAACATAGTATCTACAACCGTAGACTGCCAGCTCAAGATGTCTCGAAATCCTACAGGCTTCCCGGGCCGATAAACCTGATCTATCAGCGCTGAACACTCACACCCAATGAGGTCAACGCATCCCAGTACCCCGGGTAGGTCTTGGCGACGCAATCAGGGTCGAGAATGCGGATGCCGGCAATCTTCAGGCCCGCCAGTGCAAAGCACATGGCGATCCGATGGTCGGAGTGGGTATCGATCAAGGCATCGACCGTAGTGCCTGCCAGCGCCGGGTTGGCGGTAACGATCAGATCGTCACCCTCTTCGACCGCCAGGCCGGGTGCGATGGCGCACAGGCCGTTGGACAGTGCCGAGATGCGGTCGCACTCCTTGACCCGCAGGTTGGCGATGCCGACAAAGCGCACCGGTTGACGATTGAACGCGGCCAGTACGGCCAGCGTGGGAATCGCGTCCTGCATCTGCGAGCCGTCGATCACGGCCGGCATGTTCGGGAAGCTGGCGATGATCTGGCTGGCCAGTGCATCGGGTTGCGTGAACGCGTCGCTGGCCACGCCCAGGTCGATAGCGCCCTCGGTCAGGGCCTGCGCAGCCCACAGGTAGGTGGCCGCCGAGGCATCCGGTTCGATGTGGAAATCCGTAGCGCGATAGCCGGTAGCCGAGACTTTCCAGGCGGCATCGCCGATGGCCTGAACCTCGGCACCGAACGCCTGCATGGCCGCCAGCGTGAGGTCGAGGTAACCACGCGCGCCGATCTCGCTGCCTGTCAGTGCCACTTCCACAGGCCCCTTGCCACAGGCACCGGCCATCAGCAGTGCCGACACATACTGGCTGGAGAGGTTGCCGTCGATCTCGATACGACCGGCCTCAAGACCGCCCTTGCCCTTGATGGCCACCGGCGGGCAACCACTGGGTGCGCTGACCTCCACGCCCATGCGCTGCAAGGCATCGACCAGCGGGCCGATCGGGCGCTTGCGCATGTATTCGTCGCCATCGACCACGAAGTCGCCTTCGAAGTTGGCCAGTGCCGCGGTCAGAAAGCGTGTCGCAGTCCCGGCATTGCCGAGGAACAGCGCCTGCTGCGGCGCCTGCCAGTGCCCGCTGCTGGTGACCACGAAGGTGCTGTCATCGGGCTCGTCGACCTGCACGCCCATCAGACGCAAGGCTTCGGACATCACGCGCGTGTCATCACTCTTCAGCGCGCCGGTCAGGCGGCTGGTGCCTTTGGCCAGCCCGGCCAGCAACAATGCACGGTTGGTGATCGACTTGGAGCCCGGCGGGCTGACACGCCCGACCAGCGGGCGCTCGACAGGCAAAACAGTGAGGGTGGCTTGAGGTCGCATGATGTCCCTGAGCGTCAGCGGAAAAATCGCGATCCTAGCACGAGCGGGATCAAGCCCGCAGTGCCGGTTTCATTCATCGCCAAGCCCGGGCGCGGGTCAGCTTTTCACTGAGCCCGACAGTTGCTGCAGCTTGTCGTTGGCCGCCAGCAACTGATTGCGGTTGGCCGCGACGTCGGTGACGTCATAGATCACCAGACACACATGGCTGATCGCACCGGTGGTCGACCGCAGCGGGAACAGGGTGGTGTTCTGATACATGAACTCCTCCTGCCCGGTAATCGGTTGGTAATTCTTGAAACGCACCAGATACGGCCGCTGCTCCCAGATGGTGAACGCCGGCGTGCCGAGGGTCACGACGTTATCGATTTTCTTGCTGAACCACTTCGCGTTGACCTCCGGGAAAATCTCGAAAAAAGTCTTGTCGATGGCCACATAGGGCACCACGCCCGAGCGGTTTTCCATGAAGGTATTCCAGACCGTCACGCGGTAGTTCAGGTCCAGCACCACGATGCCTACGTCAATGTTCTGCGTGACGGCCAGCAACCAATGAAGCTCGTTGATTTCAATAGCGTTGCTCATGGGTCAGCTCATCATGTAGGCGAGTTTTTTGGTAAGCAGCTCGACCGAATCTTCGGTGAACAGCATCAGCAGATCGAAATGCAGATTGTGGCCTTCCACGCTGTAACTGATTTCGACCGCCAGGGTCTTTTTCCAGCGTTGCTGATTGATGCGAATCAGCTCGTCGATGCCGCCCTGTGCACCCAGCAACTGTGGATGGCCCTGCGAAAAGGCGATGTCGATCTGTTCGGCAATCCCGCTCAGACAGGCACCGATCAGGATCGTGGACAGGTCGAGGAGCATCTCCATGTCGGAACTGTCGGAGTGATCGCCGCCCATCAGCTGCGAGATACCGGAAATTTCCGAGTCGTGGAAAATCAGCAGCGCCTCGCCTGCAATACCGCCACCGATGTAGCCCTGACACACCGCAGTCAGGCGCTGATCGCTGTGCGCATCGGCCAGCGCCATGTGCAGCTCGCCAACTTCGAGCATGTTGACGTTGGGCACCGGCAACTGCACAAAGACACCCAGTACCTTGGCCAGCAACGCCGCTGCACGGCCCATGGCTACGTTGACGGTTTCGCGGAACGCATCCTGAAAGCTGATCACCCCGCCCTTGTTGTTGAGGGCCGGCAGTGCAACCGGCGACACCGCAGGCTTGCCCAGCAGACCAAGGCGCTCCAGTGTGCTTTTCAGTTCGTCCGGGTCGGCAGGTTTTTTCAGAAACGCCAGCGCGCCCAGCTCCATGACCCGACGCACGGCTTCGTCCTGCACGTCGCCCGACACCACAATCACCTTGGCGTCGAGGTTTTCGGCACGAATCGCCGTCAGCGTCTGGTAACCGTCCATCACCGGCATGGTCAGGTCGAGCAGGACCACCTGGCCCTGACCTTTACGAATCGCCTCCAGGCCTTCCTGCCCCTGGGTGGCCAGCGTGACCGACACATCCCAGTCTTCAGGTAGCGCGCGCAACAGCTGCTTTCGCGCCATGTTCGAGTCATCGCATATCAATAGCGCAAGCGTGGACATCGTGTGGTTCTCACTGCAGGAAAATCAGGCTGACCGCGGCGGGCAGCGCATTTACATTTGACGGCACCATTGGAAGCGACTGACATCGAGCCTATAACGCGAGATCAGCAACATTCAAACTAAACCTATAGCCTAAGTCGGTGATTTTTGGAGTTTCTGTAGTTTTATTCTCTCTCAGTTGCTGTAAATCACTGTCGCGACGTCTGAAACGTGCCTATTATCAATTGATAGATTTAATAGCAATCACTCGATAGACAGGTGTGCCATGTCTCTGCCCATACGCGACTATCATCCAGCCCTGCCCCGGCAGGACGATTTCTGGCAACACCTGGGCATTCCCGCGCGAGGCGCGCGGCTTTACTCGGCGCTGCATGACGGCTTGCCGTATGAAGTCTTCGAGCGTCTGGCGCATTACACCGACCTGAACCGCTCGACCCTGGCCGAGCATCTGGGCATCGCGCCGGCAACCTTGCAGCGACGCCTCAAGGTGCGCCGCTTCAATGCCGAAGAAAGCGATCGGCTGTTCCGCCTGGCAGCGGTGTACAAGGCGGCGCTGGACCTGTTCGAAAACGACGCCGAAGCGACTCGCCTATGGCTGGCCAACCCGGTCTATGGGCTGGGCAATCGCAGGCCGCTGGAAATGCTCGCGACCTCGGCGGAGGCTCAGGCAGTGCTCGACCTGATCGGCCGCCTGGAGCACGGGGTCGTGGCGTGATAGCGGTATATCGACTGGTCAAGCGCAAATGGCTGGCGCAGGCCTTCGACGGCGAAGGCGCCAAGCTCTATGGCGGACGCTGGAACAGCAAAGGCAACGCCTGCGTGTACTGCGCGGGCAGCGAGTCACTGGCCCTGCTGGAGGTGCTGGTACACCTGAACAACGCCACTGTGGCTCAGCATTACACGATGCTTGAACTGCAGATTGCCGAGGAGCACGTCCTCAATGCACGCCCGGACACCCTGCCCCGAGACTGGCGTGAAGAACCCGCGCCACCGGCAACCGCCTCGTTCGGCGACGACTGGCTGGCCTCCGCTCAGAGCCTGGCACTGGCAGTGCCCAGCGTGATCATCCCGCGCGAGTCCAACTACCTGCTCAACGTCCAGCACCCGGAGTTCAGGGCGGTTGTGGCGACGGCCAAAGAGCTGGATTTTGTGGTTGATCCGCGTTTGGGGTGAACTGGCTGAACGGTTAGCTCGATTATGGGGGGCTCTTGCTGTCCCTTGGGTTCAAAGCAACGTACGCCGCGACCAATGCGTTCAGCACCAGAAGTAACGCCTTAACACTGCGATGGATTACAAAATCCGGCAACATTACGTGCGGCCGCTGACCAGTCCTACACCAGCATGCGTTTCAATTGCGTGCCTGAAAGCCTGAACAAAAAAACAACTACCTATACCTATGTACCGCACTTCGTGACTATTAATACTACCTAATATCAAGGAGACATTATTCGGCGATTTAAACCTTAAGGATAAGCACATGCCGCAAAACGTCATTACTCTTCCACCCACAATCGTAACACCTGGCCAGCCGTTGCCCAGGCCATTAGGCCCGCTATCGGGAGCCGGAGTAATCGCCAGACCGCTGCGATGGGACGGCACTATTCCTGCAAACCATGAGCTGGATGCATTCTTCAGTAAAAGGGGTATAAGAAACGAGCAGTACACGATATCCATTATCGTGACGGCCTCTTCAACACAGCAAAATATCCATCAGTCTTACATAGACTTTTTGCCCCTCCTTCCGGCTGACGTTGACGCGGAAATTTCTGCCGGCGTAGGAGACTATCCCTTCTCTGAGTTAGAAAAGTCTACGATTGAAAAAAACGTGGTGGACAGCCTGATTTCACAGCGCGCTGCTGAGTTAGCCAAAAGCAAAGAAGGCGCTCATGCTTTCTTTGGCAGGCATGCATTGGCGGTAGATATTAAAAAAAACGCTGTGGATTTTTTAAATATCTTTCAAACAAGAAGAGACCTGGGCTCTCCCCTTGACGTTTATAAAAGCTGGGAAGCCTCAGTTACAGCAGCCTACAGAGCAAAAATTCTTGAAGAGAAAATCAGGATTCTCACAGAGAGGTCTGTATCACTGAGCCATGCTATTGCTGCGGCGCAGGCCAGGGAGGACGCACGTATCGCGGCAGAAACCGAGTCGACGAGGCTTGCCGTTGAAGCTGCAGAGCACGCTCGACTTGCTGCCGAAACCGCTGAACAAGCCCGAGTTGCAGCGGAGGCTGAAGCCAAGCGAGTAGCGGATGAGCAGGCTCTTCTTGCTGCCGAAGCAGAAGCTCGCCGAGTAGCTGCCGAAGCGGCTGAACAAGCTCGTATGGAGGCAGAGACGCAGGCCCAGCGTGACGCTGACGAGCACGCGCGCGTGACGGCAGAAGCTCAAGCGCTAGAAGCGGGCAAGACGCTCAGGCTCCCGGAAGCGGGTACACCGCAGTTGGGTGCAGTTGCAGGAGTCATTTCCGTTACAGCAGGATCCGGTCTCTTTCTGGACGCTACCATTCAAGCCGCTATCGAAATATTAACGGCTCTCGCAGGCACGGCTGTCAGCTCTACCACAGCCGTAGGCATCGGCACGTTGCTGTACTCCCCTTCGCTTGGCAATGGAGAGTTACCGGGAAGAATGCTGGACCTTCCGGCCAGAGTTCTGATGCCTGATCTGCCCGACGCCTTGAATGACGTGGCGGCAACGGGTGGAACGGTCGATATGCCCTATAGAATTTACGGCGATCAGTCGAAGTATTCAGTCGTGGCAACACAAGCCGAAGGCGGATTTTCTCCCAAGGTGCCTGTGAGGGCTCTGATACTGGACCCAGTGGCCAACGCCTACACCTTTACCACTTCGGACACCCCGCCCATCACCTTGACGTTTCCAATCGCAGCACCTGGAAACAGCTCAACGACGACGGTGGCGCAACCAGTCGAAACTCCGGCGTACGCTGGAATTACACTGGAACCTATCGAGGTGAAAGCCGAGCCTTTACCCGCCACCGGCCAGATGGACATTCGGGACGCCATTTACGTTTATCCTTTAAATTCGGGTTTGCCTCCGGTCTATGTGGTGTTCAACAGCCCCTATGAAGGGGCAACAACCAAAGGAGAGCATAGCGGTCGATTGTACAATCCTGATAAAGCTGGAGGCCCGACCCAAAACCTTGATTGGACAACCGCCTCAGTCACTCAGGCCGGTATTGATCTGGTAAAGCTGCACACAGGCCGATTCGGCTCATCAGATGCAAATACTATAATGATTGATCGTCTGGAAAAAATTTTGCGCGGCGAGTTAGCCGTGACGGATACTGATAAAAGATTTTACACCCACGAGCTCAGGGAATTAGAACGTTACAGGGCACTGGGGGTGGCTGATGGCGTGCAAGGTAACGTATGGAATAACGCTCATACGGCAGCCCTTGAGGATTATAGAATTAACGAAAATCGTGATTTTCTTTACACCGAAGCGGCTCAATCGGCTGGTGACAAACAAGATCATGCTGACGCATTGAGAGGCCAATGAAATGACCCACATCAGAGACATTATCATTAACGAAACCGTGGCAGATGTATTGGCAGTCCTGGCTCTAACTACGTCCCAACCACGGATAGACAGACTGTACACCACTTATAAATTTGAGGCGCTTCAGTCCGGTGAGCTTTGGGGAACTTACACCCGACTTTTCCGTGAGGGCATTCTGGCTTTAGATTCAAATGGTCGCACGTCTAAAGGACCCAACTGGAAGGAGCCCGCTTTCATCGCTGAAAAAAAATATTCTTTTGAATAAAAGTTACACTATCTAAAGAACGCCCGGCTTCAGCCGGGCGTTCTTCCATCTGAGACTTGATAATCGTAACCCTGTCTCGAACAGGGTATGCCCGAGCTTTATTTTACAGGTACATCTAACTTGTCGACCCTCCCATAAATGGTCTGCAGATCCCGCTCGGGAATTTCCCATATAAGCAGTTTGGGCGGCGTCTGGCGGAAGGCCGGGTTGTCAAAGTAAAGGTTGGCAACGTTGCCAAGAGCTCGCCGCAGTCCTTGGCAACGTTGCCAATCGGGGCGCCGAGTGCGCGCTGTAGAAACCCGACAAAACCCGAATTGCACGAGAACGACGTGCCGATCAGCGCGACGTTGGGCAGCTTGCTGTCTCCGTCGATTCATTGGCAAGCTCGGTGATCTGCGTGGCGGCCACGCTTTACGGCGCAGGTTGTAATGACGACGGCAACCAGTCGAGTCCGCCGGGGCACTCGGCAAAGGGTAACGTCTAAATCTGGAATTGACGCTGTGAAGTGGCCTGAATGCCGGCTTTTTTCACCTGCAAACCGATAGCTCTGGCGGCGCTGTTGGCAGCACTCTCGCCCCATTGCATTTCGCTATCTCAAGCGTATTTGGAAGGAAAACGGGGGCATGAAGAAGATAGCTACCTATCCATTGAGCAGGACGGTAGCTATCGAGGTGAAGGGATTTCAGTGACTGGCAGCAGCCGGGGTTGCTGCAGGAGCTGTTTCTGCGGACTGAGGCAACGGCATGCCTTTGGGCCACAACAGCCAGATATTGCCTTTCTGCTTCATGTCGCCAGCCAGCTTGCCCGCCTCATCGCCGGTCCCCCAGAACAGGTCGGCGCGTACTTCACCGGCAATCGCACCGCCCGTGTCCTGGGCAGCGACCGGACGCACCACGCTGCTGCCATCCGGCCGCGTCGTCGAGAGCCAGAGCAGACTGCCCAGCGGAATCACCTTGCGATCGATGGCCACGCTGTAGCCCGGGGTCAGCGGCACATTCAGCGAGCCGCGCGGGCCTTCGTTGCTGTCGGGGTTACGGGCGAAAAACACGTAGCTGGGATTGCTCGCCAGCAGCTCGCTGATCCGCTCCGGATGCGCCTTGGCCCAGGCCGCGATACTGCCCATGGTCACGTCCTCCTTCTTCAGCTGCCCCTGCTCTACCAGCCAGCGACCAATTGCGCGATACGGACGACCGTTCTGATCGGCATAGCCCAGACGCAGCTGCGAGCCATCCTCCAGACTCACGCGCCCCGAGCCCTGAATCTGCAGGAATTGCAGATCCATCGGGTCGGTCAGCCAGGCAATCACCGGCGCGTTCAAGCCCTGCGTGCTGATCGTTGCAGCGTCGTCGTAAGGCTTAAGCACCCGCCCCTCAAGCCGACCGCGCAGACGCTTGCCTTTTAGCTCGGGATAAATGCTGTCCAGATTGACCACGATCAGATCGTCCGGAATGCCATACACCGGCACATTGGCCGTGGCGGTCTGAGTCAGACTGCCCGGATAGACAGGCTCGTAATAACCGGTGATCAAACCATCGGCACTGCCCCCGTCGGCGCGCAGGCTGTAGACCTGCAACTGCTCCTGCAAAAAGGTGCGGATCTGCGCAACATCCGGTGCAGCCGCAAGACTCGCAGCCGCCGCACACGTCGGCCCCCACACCGCATCGGCCTTCAAACGGACACACGCACTGCGCCACGAGGCAAAACCGGCCTGCAAATCCGCGTCCGACACCGCCGGCAGCGCGTCCCAGCCAGCCTGGCTATACGTGGTGTGCGGCGGCGCAGACGGCGTCACCGGTTTGTCGGACTTGTCACACGCGGTCAGCAACGCAGCCAGAGGCAAAACCAGCGCCAGGCCCCGCAACCATGGCTTGAAAGAGAGCATCATCAGTAGCACCAATCCGTTTACAGCCTGCAGCAGGCTGGTGGGTGAAAGGTGTCATTGTGGCTGAAGCGGGCAGAGGGGCCTAGGGTTTGTCTGAAAAGTCAGCCAGGATGATGTGGAGACGCGGCGTAGGAGAAAGATGGAGTCGAGCAAGTCAGCGCTCATGAGTGGTACGCGTTGGGCCGGTGCTGCGTGGAATAGCTCAAACGGTTTATGGGCGCCCTTGGTTCGCACCGCTTTAAGTGTCAGGGACGAGCTGCACGGACCCGACTTCGGACCTCATAACAAACAGGCTGCATTCCGAGGCTCTTTTAAAAGATCTCAGTAGACTGCTGCCATGCTGAAAGCGTCTATGTATTCGCCATCTCGATAGGCGAATTTCCTGTGCGTGCCCTCTATGACAAAGCCATTCTTTTCATACAGCGCGATAGCGGCCTTGTTATCAACGAAAACAGTAAGCTCCAGGCGCTTTAAATTCATCCATCGACAGGCAGTGGCGGTGAGCTCGTTCAATAACAAGTCACCAATGCCCTGGCGATGATGACTGTCTGCAACCCCCATCCAGAAATCAGCTACGTGCTGCCTGCGCCCCTGAAAACGATAGAGCATGGCGCAGCCGACAACCACGCCATCGCGCTCGGCAACGAGGGACAGCCCAGAAGCACTTCGACTTTCGACAAGCTTTTTTATGTCGTTGATTGACTGGTACGGCATGCGAAGCGTCCACCAACGGAATACCGGTTGTTCAAACATATCAGCCAGCGAAGACCAGTCACTGTCTGCCATGGCACGGACGATCAAGCTCATGTCAGCCCCCTCACTAACGCTACCCTTTCGGCTAACCATCTGCTTACGGTCAAGGTTGGCCCGGATGCGGTTCCGGGTAGTCGCGATTGATGTCGATGGGTTTGGCGTACGGTCCATCCCAAAGCTGCTCGTGCAGTTGGCCGATGCGCCTGGCCATCGAGCTATCGTGCATCACCACTTCCAGATTGCGCGAGTTGTCGAGGTAGCCGCCCAGCCAGTTGCTGGTGCCTACCCAGGCCACCTGATCATCAATATCCATGGTCTTGCTGTGGATCACGCGTGCATAGGGGATAAAACCCTGATCGGCCATCGGCAGTGTGACGATGCGCACCTGCACGTTGGGCACCAGGGCCAGACTCTTGAGGTAGGCGACTTCGGGCATGCCGGTGTTCCAGTCGGACACCATGAGTTTTATCGACACACCGCGGGCGGCTGCGCTGCGCAGGGCATTATCGATGACCGCATAGTAAGGCCGGGTTTTGTCGGGCCCGTAGGACAGGGGCGCGTAGTCCAGCAACTGGACACGCACCTCGCTTTTGGCTTGCGCCAGCAAACGCGGCAGTTCGGTCTGGGAGTCGACGACCCCTGGCGGGTTATAGCGCTGCGGGCTGGCGATCAGGTAGTTGCCGTCAGGCAATGCGCTATTGATCGGGCGCGGCAACGGCACCGGTTTGCCCTCGGTAATGGCAGCCTGGGCAAGCCAGTCCTGATCGAATATGGCCTGCGTCTTGCCCACGACGGTCGGCTCGTCAATGCGCAGGCCGGTTTCGTGAATGTGCTCCAGTGAGCGCCAATCGAAGTTCTGACTGCCGATGAACGCCTGTCGGCCATCCACGATCAGGAATTTGGCGTGAATGATGCCGCTGCCCGTGAGTTTTGCGTAGGGCAGTACGCGCAAGGTGAGGTTGGGGATCGCGCGCAGTCGCTCAAGGGTCTGCGGGTCGGAAAGTTTCAGGCCTTTTTCTTCCAGCAGAAACCGGATTTTCACTCCGCGCTGCCCGGCTGCCGTCAGGCTTTCAAGCACCTTGTCCATGACCGAACCTGCATGGTCTGCGACATAGAACTGTTCGATGTCGATACGCTCGCGAGCCCCGTCAAACAGCTCGCGCCAGACCTCGCCGGGTGCTCGCAGGTCAGGCGTCTGCAGGTCAGACCCGACCGGCACGGTATGTACCAGCTCGAAGCCCGGGATGGCGAAATCTGCCTGCGCGCACGAACTGCCCAGCAGTAACGCTGCGATCACGGCGCGGTAGCTCAGGGACAGTCGACGATATGAAGGGTAAAAGGGCATTGCGAGCCTCATCGCCAGACACAGACAAGATGGCGCATGCCAGAGCACGCGCCGCTATTTGGATCAGGCCGTGCGGTATTTCGGTTGAGCCGAAACAGCCGGATGCTCGGCCTCGTCATGCACACGTGCTCCGCTGGAAGCACGGATCAGCAGGATCTTGAGTTGGTCGTTGATGCGTTCCAGGCTGTCCTGAAAGTAGTTGTGAAAGACCACGCAGAACAAGGCAATGGCAATACCCAGCCCGGTCGCGAACAGCGCTGTACCGATACCGGCGGAAATCTGCCCGGGATCGGAGACCCCGGCACTGGCCAGGGCCTTGAAGGTGTCGATGATGCCCAGAATCGTCCCCAACAAGCCCAACAGTGGCGCAGCGGTAGTGATGGTTTCGATCAGCCAGAGGCTACGGGCCAGCGGTGCGCGCGTGCTCAGGTACTGGGTTTCGATGACGTCATCCAGATCCCTGCGCGAGCCCTGCGCATTTTTTTGCGCAAGCACCGGCAGGACCATTTCCAGTGGCAGGCTGGTCCGGCGTGTCAGCGTCTCCGGCAGATCCTTTTCACTGTGCACCGAAGCACCGAGTGCCGTTTGCAGCGCCCGCGACTGGCGACGCACGTAAGCGAAGTAGATGCCTCGTTCGATCGCGACAAAGATCGCTATCGCGATGGCGGCGTACATCACATAGAAGGTGATGTCGTGAAGCTGATTCATGTCCATGGCACGGACCTCTGGTCAATGAAATTAGAAATTGGCTTCAAGAGAAACGGTGACGGTACGCTCGACCCCGACGATGTAGGCCGGGTCGCCATCGCGGAAACCGCTGTAAGTGCCCGCGTTGGTTTTGGTGGTGTACACGCCGTCCAGGTATTCCTTGTCGAACAGGTTGTCGACGTTCAGACGCAAGGTGGCGTCCTTGACGATTTTCTTGTCCACCGGGAGGTAGATACCTGCGCCCAGATTGAAGATGGTGCGCCCCGGAATGCTTTCGTCGTTGGTCAGGTCGCCATACAGCTTGCTGGTGAGCTTGGCGCCAAAGGTCCCGTAATAACTGCCGTCGTCGTAGCCGATGTTGGCGGCCAGCATGTTCTTCGGCACGTTGGTAAACTGCTTGCCACTGGTCGGCAGTTCGATGGCGGTACCGTTATTGAAGACGGTCAGGTCATCTTTCTGTTTGGCGCGGGTGTAGGTGTACGAGGTGTAGTAATTGAAATGGTGCGGCAGCAGGCCACTCCATTCCAGTTCCAGACCGCTGTTGTCGACTGCACCGGCATTGATGTCGGCAAAGTCGCCATTGACGTCTTTTGATGACACCTGACGGTCCTTGAACTGCAGGTAAAACAGTGTGGCCGCCAGCGTCATGTCCTGTTCGGTGTAGCGCCAGCCCAGTTCGTGGTTCCAGCTGGTTTCCGGCTTGCTGTCGATGGAGCCGGTGCCCGGGTCATACAGAACGTAGTTCTGCGGCACGCGCATGTTGCGTGACAGGCTGTAGAACAACTGGTCGCGCTCATCCAGCTGGTATTTGAGGCCGAGGTTCGGCAACAGCTTGTTGTAGGTCTGGTCGCGCTTTTCCGGCCGCTCGGTCAGGCTGCCGTGGTTGGTGCCTTCACGTTCGACGTTCATGAAGGCCAGGCCGCCGACCAGCGTCCAGTCCGGGGCGAAATACCAGGTGTCCTGAGCCCAGACTTTTTGTGCAGGCGTCACGGTATAGCGGTCACGGCCCTGGATCTCGTTGCCGTTGGCATCGACCATGTAGTCCGAATCCGGCTGGATGCTTTCAGGCTTGCCATTGCTCTTCAGGCGGATGAACGGCTGAGTCTGCGACTGGCGCGCGCGTTCATACCAGTAGCCGACCTGTACGCTGTGCTCGTCGTTGACGTCCCAGTTCAACTTGGTGGTGATGCCCGGACGCCAGGTCTGCGTGCGCGACGGCCGGTAATACACGCCAGTGGTCGATGACCCGTCTGCGTTATAAGCCGCCGCCGTCGGCAGGTTGCTCAGGTCGAACACACCGTTCTGATTCGAGCCGCGATTGAGCGCATAGGAAGAACTGTTCACGCCGCTGCCGTTACCCCAGAAATAATACGGGATGACTGAAAGAGACAGATTGTCGGCCAGCTTGAATTGGGTATTGAGCACGCCGGTGAACGTCTGGAACGGGTTCTGCGCCAGCTCGTAGTAGCTGGACAATTTGCCGTTGCTGCCCAGCGCAGGCGTCGAAGGATAAGGGTCAAACTTGCGCCCGTTCTGCTGGAACTGACTCTTGGTGAGCTGGCTGTAACTGTTGTTGTCCTGCTCGTGGTACTTGAGGATCAGGTTGGCGGTATTGCCCGAGCCCATGTCGAAGAAGCTGTTCCACTCCACCTTGTCGGCACGCACCGCGCCATCGCCGCGCCATTTCTGACCTTCGGTGTGAGACATCGACAGCCAGTTGCTCAGCCCGTTGATTTCTCCGGTGTTGAGTCGCGCGAAGGTCTTGTAAGTGCCGTTGCTGCCCGCCACCTGCTTGACGAATGCGCCGGTTTCCTTGGTGGGCCGGATGGTGACGATACCGATGTTGCCGCCGCTGGAACCGATGTGCGGGCCGTCACTTTCGGCAGAGCCTTGAGTCACGAAAATCTGATCGATGTTTTCCGGGTCCCCCAGCAGGTTGGAGTACAGCGCGTAGTTACCGGAGTCGTTGATCGGCATACCGTCTACCGACATGCCGACCTGATCGGAGTTGAGACCGCGCATGGTAAAGCGAAAGCCGGACAGACCCGTGGCGTCTTCGCTGGAGATGTTCAGGCCCGGTGTGTACTTGAGCTTGTCGATCGCGTTACCTGTTGCGGTCTGCTTGTCGAGCGCTTCTTTGGTGACAGTGGAGCGCGCCTTGATGCTCTCCTCCTGCACCATGTAGCCACCGCCAACCGTCGCCCTGCCTTGCACACCAATGGTGCCGACATCACTGCCACTCGAGTCGGCCATAACCATGCCGTGACTCATGCCCGCGGCGACCAACGCAAGGTGAATTCTGGAAAACTTCATCACTTTGTTCCTTGTCAGTGCTATTGCACGCTGTAGTTGAAGGTGGCGGTGAAGCGCTGTTCGCTGCGTCCACCAAAGGCTTGCTCGGGAAACGGCTTGACCTGCTTGATGCGTCGCAGACTGTTGGCGGCTGCACGGTTGAGCAGCATGCTGGAGGCCTGGGTCTGAATGCCGGAGTCCAGCACTCGCCCCTGGCGGTCGACCAATAACCACACCACAACCTCGCCGCTCGGGCGCTCCAGTGAGGCCTGACGGCCAGTCGGGTATTGTTTGTAACCGTCCAGTTCACTGCGCAGCCCCTTGAGGTAGCCACCTTCCATACCCTGGGTGTCGACCTTCGGTGGTGCGGGTGGCGCAGGCGGTGACGGCGGCGCAACCGGGGCGCTGGCGATCGGCTTAATGGGTGCCTGAACCGGCTCGACGGGTTTTGCCACTGCCGGTTTGGGCAAGGGCTTAGGCCGGGGTTCTGGCTTGATCTCCGGCTTGGGTTTTGGCTTGGGAACGGGCTTGGGCGGCGGTGGAGGTGGCGCCGGTTCGGCTTCTTCGCTTTCGACTACAGGTGGCGGAGGTGGCGGCTCGTCAGGCTGTACCGCAGGCGCCTCGGGCTGCACGACGGGCTCGGGCGCAGGCGGCTCGGGCTCGATCAGCGCCAGCTCCACGGCCGACTCGTCGTAGACCGGCTCCATTTTCAGCGGACGGGTCTGCACACCGATCACGATTGCGATGAGCGCCACCAGCGCAGGCAGGCCGCCGAGCCACTGACGTACACGAAACAGAAAATACATGGTCAGGATTTGCGCGTGGCGATGGAGACTGACGTGAAGCCACCCAGACGCAGGGTGTCCATAATCTCGACCAGCCGGGCGACTTCCACGCCCTTGTCACTGTTAACGATGATCGTGGTTTTGCTGTCGGGTTTTTCCAGCGCCTTCAAGGCAGGCACCAGGGCGTCGACCGTGGTCGCCTTGCCGTCGAGCTGTAATTCGCCGTTGAGCCCCAGCGTCAGGATCGATTTGTTCTGCGGCTTGAGCTGCTGTGAACTGCTGGCACTCGGCAACTGGGTTTTCATCCCCAACGCTGGAATCACGTTCAGGCTTACCAATACGAAAAAGACCAGCAGGAACATCATCACGTCGATCATGGGGATCAGTTCGATGTGCGCCTTGCGCTTTTTAGGTTCGTCCCACGTTCTCATGCCAGCCTCTCGCTTTCTTGTTAGAGGCCGAGAATCTAGCAACCGAACATGACCGATCGGTTGGTTTTACAAGACCGATACATGACTGTTACATGGCTGTTACCTGTACATCTCATGACACTTAAATGATTCTTGAGGCCGTCACGGAAATGCCATAACAACGCGCCAGCGTTTGAGCATTCAACCCGACGGAAAATACGGATGAGTCACCCGCTGCCCACTATCAGAACCTCGCGTCTGCTGCTCGCTGCGTTACAGCCTGAACAAGCACTCACCTTGTCACACCTGGCCGACGAACCGACCATTGCGGCCATGACCTCTGCGCTGCCCAGCCCCTACACCCTTGAGCATGCGCGGGCATTCATCGCACAGACCCATGACCAGTACGCCGCCGGTCAGACGGTGAGCCTCGGGGTTCACCTTCAGGAAAGCGGAGCGTTGACCGGGATCGTCTCGCTACGCCTTTCGCTGTCGCATCGCAGCGGCCATCTGGGTTACTGGACAGGAATCCAATACCAAAATCAGGGTTATGCCTGCGAAGCGGCTAAAGGCTTGCTTAGGCATGGCTTCACGGACATGAACCTCAACCGCATCGCCGGCCAGTGCTTCAGCGACAACCCGGCCAGCGCCAGGGTCCTGGAGAAGTGCGGGTTATCGTATGAGGGCTGTACCAGAGAGGCATTTCTGAAAAACGGTGTGTTCAAGAACATGCTGCTGTTCGGACTGTTGCGCTCCGAATACGCATCATCGGAGGCCACGTCATGACCGATTTCAACCCGGACCGTCGACGCATCATCACCGGAGTGGCCGGTGCCACATTGCTGTCGATCCTCAGCCCGTTTGCGCGCAGCGCGGGGGTCGATTATCCGTTCACGCTCGGCGTGGCGTCTGGCGATCCATTGCCGGACGGCTTCGTGATATGGACACGCCTGGCCCCCAAGGTGATGACGCCCTCGGGTGATGGCGGGCTGAACAAACCCGTTGAGGTGCGCTGGAAGATCGCCAGCGATGCGGCCATGGTTCACGTGGTCCGCACAGGACAGGCAACTGCCCACCCGCGCTTTGCCCATTCAGTGCATGTCGAAGTAAGCGGCTTGCAGCCTGGGCGTCCGTATTGGTATCAGTTCGAGAGCCTGGGGGCGCAAAGCGCTGTCGGTCAGGCCTGCACTGCGCCGCTGGCAAGCGCGATGGTCTCGGCGCGGTTCGGCTTCGTGTCGTGCTCGCACTGGGAAGCAGGGTACTTTAGCGCCTATCGACACCTGGCCGCGGAGCGCCCGGATCTGGTGTTCTTTCTTGGCGACTACATCTATGAGATGAACGTATCCTCGGAAAGCCCTCGGTTCCCGCGTCACCACGCGACACCTGACCCCATGGACCTGGCGGGCTATCGCAACCGATACGCGCAGTACAAGACCGACCCCGACCTGCAAGCGCTGCATGCCTGTGCGCCGAGCGTCGCCACCTGGGACGACCATGAAGTGCAAAATGACTACGCCGCCCAGTGGTCCCAGGACCCCGACGTGCCGGTGGACAGCTTTCTGCGCCGCAGGGCCGCCGCCTACCAGGCGTTTTACGAACACATGCCGTTGCGCGCCAGCAGCTTGCCCAAAGGACAGGAAATGCGTATTTACCGCAACCTCGACTATGGGCGTCTGGCACGTTTTCACGTGCTGGACGGTCGACAGTACCGCTCAGAGCAACCCTGCATCCAGGCCAACGGCAGCCGTCGAGGTCACGTCGCGCCCAGTGATTGTCCGGATCTGCGTGACCCGAAACGCACCATGCTCGGTTGGGAACAGGAAACCTGGCTGGACCGCAGCTTCGCCGAGTCTCCCGGACAGTGGAATGTCATTGCCCAGGATTTGCTGGTCGCGCCACTGGAACAGCGCGATCTCAAGACCCAGGCGCAGGGCCACTGGACCGACGGCTGGGACGGCTACATGACCACCCGCGAGCGCGTGCTGGCCTCCCTGCAACGCCACCAGACCCGCAACCCGGTGTTCTGGGGTGGCGATATCCATTCGTTCTGGACCACCGACCTGCACGCCGACGCCGGCAATCCGGATTCAGCCATCATCGCCACCGAATTCGTCGGCACTTCGGTAACCTCCAGCGGGCCACCGTTCGACGCCTTCAACAGCATTCTCGGCCTCAACCCACACGTGAAGTTCTTCGACAGCCGTCAACGCGGCTACGTGGCAGTCGACCTGAACGAACAGCACATGCAGACCCGCTTTCAAGTGGTGTCGGATGTGCTGGACCCTGCGGCGAGCGTGTCGACGCTGAAGCGTTTTGTGGTGGAGGCTGGCAAGGCGGGGGCTGTTGCGGTGTGACGCCTGAACATGAGTCAACATTGAAACGCCTAAAGTCCGCATTGACGGGCCTTAGGCGTTTGCGCCATGCAGCGGAGGCACAGCAGGATCATTTCAACTGATTGGCAAACCGCCCCACGGCGCCCACCACCTGCTTGGCCCCCTCCTGAATCTCGACGATCACTGCACCGGCCTCGTTGGCCAGCACCAATCCCTGCTCCGCCTGAGTGCGGCTGTTGGCCATGCCGCGTACCGCCTCATCGGCCAGCGTCTGGTTTTGCTGCACGACGCTGACGATTTCTTCGGTTGCGGCGCTGGTGCGGCCTGCCAGTTGGCGGACTTCGTCAGCCACCACGGCAAAGCCACGGCCCTGCTCACCGGCACGCGCGGCCTCGATGGCGGCGTTGAGCGCCAGCAGGTTGGTCTGCTGGGCAATGCCACCAATGGTCTGCACGATAGAATTGATCAGCAGTGACTGTTTGCCCAACGCTTCAATGCCCGAGGAGGCCGTCTGCATTTCTTCGGAAATCTTGCGCATGGTCTGGACAGTGTTTTGCACCACATCCGCGCCGCGCTGGGCGCTGACGTCGGTCTGCTGGGAGATTTCAAACGCCACGCTGGCGGCCTGACTGACCTCTTCTTCGCGGGCTACCTGGTCGGTCACCATCGTGGCGAACTTGACCACCTTGTAGAGTTTGCCCTGAGCATCGTGGACCGGGTTGTAGGTTGCTTCCAGCCAGACCTCACGCCCGCTGCTGTCGATACGTTTGAAGCGCCCGGCTACGAACTCGCCACGGTTGAGCATCGCCCAGAACTCCCGGTACGACGCCTGAGAGGTTTCTGCCGGATCGCAGAAGATACTGTGATGTTTGCCCTTGATCTGCGCCAGGCTGTAACCCATGCCGCGCAGGAACTGATCGTTGGCAGTCAGTACCTGGCCGCTCAGGTTGAACTCGATCACGGCGGTGGAGCGCAACAATGCCTGAATAAACGCAGAGTTCTCGGCAGCGGTCTCGACGATCTGGGTGATGTCCGATCCGTAGCATTGCAACGTCATCAGTCTGCCCTGCTCATCCAGCACCGGCTGCCAGAGGGCGCGAATCCATATCAGCCGGCCATCGGCATGCAGAAAACGGTACCTGTCGATGACCGACTCGCCCTTCTGCACCGCCACTTTGAGACTGCGGTAGCAATCAAGCTGTTTGACGTAAGTGGGCACCAAGTGGTCCAGATCCTTGCCCAGCACTTGCTCGAGCGAGTAGCCAAGCGTACTGAGAAGGTTGTCGTTGGCGTGGACGATGTGGTAGCTGGCGTCCAGAGTCAGACAGACCATTTGCGCATCCATCCCTTTCTGCATCTGCCGGTACATGGATAACTCGGCCTTTTGTGCCTGTAATTCCTTTTTCAAGCGAGTGTTGAACATGACGGCACCCATAGTGAGGTTGTACGTATATATCGACACAAGCGTAGACGGGATTAAGGCATTTCGTCTGATGGTGGCAGATTGAATTACAGTGCGCCGGCGACGGAAAAAACGCCTGTCTCAAGGCCTTTCCGCACAATGCCGCGGGGTGTTCTCAGCGCTGACAGCCCGCGGCCATTTGTCACCCAGGCCACGCCGTTAGCCACCATCGGTCGACTTTGGTATGGCAGCAAGATACATTGATAGCACTAAGACATCACTCATGATGTCTTACGTCTCTCGATGTTAATGTCCCGGTGTCACATGCTCGTTTCTGCCCTTGAACGTCCCAGCCTTGAAGATGCGCAACTCCTTGCCGAGGTCGAGCAGACGATCACTTCAGGTGTTGGCTCGTTACGCTTCAGCCGTGTTCTTGAGCAACGCTATCAGGAAGAAACCCGGCTGCCGCGGCGCGAGTTCCTGACGGCGGTAGGGATTGGCGGCAGTCTGGTCTACAACCTGTTTCTGATCAGCGACTGGTTGATATTGCGGGATGTCTTTGCCTATGTCGCGGTGGGCCGTCTGTGCCTGATTACGCCGATGTTTATCGCGCTGCTGATGCTGGCCCAACGGGTTGCTACGCGCTGGGCGATGGAAACGATTGCAGCATTCGCCACGGTAGTGTGCTCGCTCATGCCAATGCTGGTCATGATTCACAGCGACAGCCCTTATCAAATCTTTTATCAACTCGGCATGCTGTTGATCATGGTCTACTGCACCATGATCCAGCAATTGCCGTTGCGCCATGCCGCTGTCGCCATGTCATGCATGCTGATCATCCAGTTGGTGACCACCTACATTGCCGACTTCGCCGATTTTGTGATCTGGCAGGCCAATGCCGTGTTGTTTGTTTCGACAGTGGCACTGTTGCTGATGGCCTCCTACTTTCTGGAGCGAGCAAGCCGCATGAGCTACCTGTTTGCGCTTCGCGGACGCCTGCTTCAAGTGCAATTGATGGAGTTCGCGCGTACCGATGGGCTGACCCGACTGTTCAATCGACGCTATCAGGACGAAGTGATGGCGTCAGTCTGGGAACACGCTCGCAATACACCGGCGAACGTGGCCATCATCCTGCTGGACATCGATCACTTCAAATCCTACAACGACAACTACGGTCATCCACAAGGGGATACCTGCCTCAGATTGCTCTGTCAGAAACTCCAGCAAAGCGCGCATGACCATGGTGCTGTGGCGTTCCGGTTCGGCGGCGAAGAGGTGCTGGTGCTGATGATCGGCGATGTCGTGCAGGCCAGGGAAGTGGCCGGGGCCCTGCAGAGTGCGGTTGCCGAGCTCAAGTTGCCGCATCCGGTGCTGGGCGAAAACGCGCTGGTCACCATCAGCCTCGGCGTGGCCTGTGCGACAGCGCCTCTGACCAGTGCCGAGAACCTGATTGGCGCGGCTGACAATGCCCTCTACGCAGCCAAGCGCGCCGGACGTAATTGCGTGTGCTTCGCGTGAAATGACACCCCGCAGGATCCTGCTTTACGCCGCGCCCCTGCCACTTTAATCTCGGCGCACACCCAGGCTGGGAGCCATCGCATGAGCATTCACATTGACGTCAGCACCAACCCTACGGAAGAGGATCGTCTGGCGATTCTGGAACCACTGAAACGTTTCAACGCCGAGCAGGCGGGCGACGGCAAGTCCGAGAAAGTGGCGATGTTCATTCGCGATGATCAAACCCGGGAAGTCCTCGGCGGGCTGCACGCTCGCATTCTTTATGAGTGGCTGTTCATCGAGTTGCTGGTCGTGCCCGAACAAGCCCGTGGGCAAGGCATGGGCTCGCGTTTGATGCAGATGGCCGAGGATCTGGCGGTTGAAAAGGGCTGCACGGGGATCTGGCTGGACACCTTCGACTTCCAGGCCCCCGATTTCTATCGTCGCCATGGTTACACCGAATTTGGCCAGATTGACGACTATACGCCCGGCAACAAGCGCTTCTTTTTCCAGAAGCGCCTGCCGAACACAAGGGCCTGAGACTTGCGTCAGACCTTGAACTTGCCCACCAGATTGTTGAAGGAAATGGCCAGACGCGACAGTTCCTGGCTTGAAGCACTGGTCTGATGAGCACCTGCGGCAGTCTGGGCGGAGAGGTCCTGAATGTTGACCAGATTGCGGTCCACCTCGCGCGCAACGTGGGACTGCTCTTCGGAGGCCGTCGCAATCAACATGTTGCGGTCGTTGATCTCGGCGACGCTCTGCGCAATGCGCTCCAGCGACTGCCCTGTGGCCTGAGCCAGGGTTTGCGTGTTGCTGGTCAGGGTGCGGCTGTTGGCCATGGCCCGCACGGCCTGATCGGCACTGGCCTGAACACTGCCGATCATGGTTTCGATTTCGCCAGTGGACGCCTGGGTTCGAGCGGCCAGCGCCCGCACCTCGTCTGCCACCACAGCAAAGCCGCGCCCCTGTTCGCCGGCACGCGCGGCCTCGATGGCAGCGTTGAGGGCCAGCAGGTTGGTCTGCTCGGCGATCCCACGGATCACGTCCAGCACCTGCCCGATCTCACGGACGCGCCCGGCAAGCTCTTCGACCATGGTGGTCGAACTGCTGATCTCGGCACTGACGGTGTTGATCGCATTCACCGCATCGCGGGCCTGATCACGACCGGCGGCAGCGTCGGTACTGGTCTGGCGGGACGCTTCCGACGTCGACATGGCGTTACGCGCGACCTCTTCGACCGCAGCGGTCATCTCGTTCACAGCCGAAGCGGCCTGCTGAATCTCATCGTTCTGACGGATCAGACCGCGACTGCTTTCTTCAGTCACGGCATTCAGTTCTTCAGCAGCCGAGGCCAACTGGTCGGCAGCACTGGATATTTGCCCGATCGTGCTTTTCAGGTTGTCCTGCATATCGCTCAGAGCGACCAGCATCATGCCGGCTTCGTCGTGATATTGACTGGCAATCGGCAGGGTCAGGTCACCGCTGGCAATTCGCCGGGCATTGGTCACCGCAGTGTTGATTGGTGTGCTGATGGCACGACTTATGAACAGGCCCATCACAAACGCGGCAAAGAATGACAAGCCGATGCCGATGTACAGGTTTCGTTGCGCAGAGTTCTGTGTCTGGTCAGAAGCCACAGCGGCCTCGCCCGCCTGACGATTATTGGAGTTGACTATGGTGGTCAGCTGATCCATGACCTTCAGGTAACCGCTGCGTACATCACCGTCGATGATCGCTCTTGCCCCGGCAATATCCCCGGACAGGGCAACGCTTTTGGCTTGCTCGATGAGTGCCTGATAGCCAGGCCAGTCTCTGTCCATCTGATCACCGGCAGCGCGCTCGTCATCGTCAAGCGGCGTAGCCCGGTAGGTGGCGTAGCTTTTTTCAGCTTGAGTCTTGTTGGCGCTCATGCTCGCGAGAATATCGTCCTTGACGCTTTGCGGCGCATTGCCTGCCATGGCGGCCAATAAACGATAGAGATCACGGTTCTGAGCAATGACCGAGGCCGTGACCTCTCCGGATTTTGTGACCGACAGCAGGCTGTTGGTAAACACGTTATCCAGGCTGCTGGACAAGGCACTGATGCCGCGACTGCCTATTACGCCCACCCCAAGGGTGAAAAGCGCACACAGCGCAAAAGACATGAAAAGCTTGGCGGACAGCCTTGCGTTGTAAAACCATTTCATAGCGGAACCCTCATGAGCGAACATGGCATAACGCCATAAAACTTTATGGAATTCTGATGCCCTCTGCATAGGTGTATTTCGGCATTTTCAGAGCACTCTGCAGGCGGTTAACAAAGTCTTCATATGAGCAAGGCTGAGCGCACCGTTTCGCATTGTCTGCAATGTCCGGAAACATGCGCTCGCGTGGTGTAACAAGAACTTTCCGGGCCTGTTGCGTTACCATCCCCGCCTGTGTCCCGCCAGAGCCATAAGCCAGGATGTCCGCTTCTTCCATCGAACAACTCACTTCGCTGCCGTCCATCCTTGCCGGCCCGTTATTGCGCCGTCAGGAAGCCGGCCGCCTGGTGTTGTGGCTGGTAGGGTCCCGTCGGTTGCGCCTTACCGTGCGCCTACGCCATGCCGCTACTGATGATCCCTCTGCGGGCTTCAACGATTACGTACTCGACGACAGTCAATGTCAGGTCATTGCAGTCGGGCGCCAGGCGTTCATTCACCTGATCGACCTGCAACTGGAAGCCGAACTGCCCCGCGACACCTGGATCGATTACGACCTGCGGGTGGAGGGCGAAGGCGGTATTGCCGAGTGGGCGCCGCACCTGCTGTACGAGGGCAAACGCTACCCGAACTTCGTGGTGCGCAGCAGCATCGATCACCTGCTGCATGGCTCGTGCCGCAAGCCGCACCACAGCGCAGCCGAAGGTCTGCTCTGCGTGGACCGCCTGCTGGCTGATATCAAGGAACCGCTGCAACGCCCTGCGCTGTTGATGATGAGCGGCGATCAGATCTACGCCGACGATGTCGCCGGGCCGATGCTGCGCGCTATCCATGTCTTGATCGAACGGCTGGGGTTGTTCGACGAGCGACTCGACGGTGCCATCGTCGATGACAGTCCTCGTCTCTATGCGCATCCGGCCAGCTATTACCAGCGTGCCGACCTGCTGCCGGCCCTGAAAAGCAACGACACACTGCGCGAGCGCTTCTTCGGCGGCACCAGCAAACCGGTATTCACCAGCAGCACAGCGGATAACCATCTGGTTACCCTGGCGGAAGTCATGGCGATGTACCTGCTGGTCTGGTCACCCACGCCCTGGACCCTGATCGAACCCGGCAGGCCGCAACTGGAAGACGGGGAAGTCGAGCGCTACGCCAGGGAACAGCAGCTGGTCGAGGCGTTTGCCGCCGGCCTGAGCGGCGTGGCACGGGCGATGGCGCATCTGCCGTGCATGATGATTTTCGATGACCACGACATCACCGATGACTGGAACCTGTCGGCGAACTGGGAGCAAACCGCGTACGGCCATCCATTCTCCAAACGCATCATCGGCAACGCCCTGCTCGCCTACCTGCTGTGCCAGGGCTGGGGCAATAACCCGGATGCGCTCAACGGTCTGGTCAAGCAGGCTCATGCCCTGAGCACCGACGCCGTGTCGAACGACAACTGGCTGGACAGCCAGGCCCAGGACCAGTTGATTGATCAGTTGTTGAAGTTTCAGCAATGGCATTACGTGTTACCCACCAGCCCGGCACTGGTGGTACTGGATACCCGCACCCGGCGCTGGCGCAGCGAGTCGAACTTCAATCACCCGTCCGGCCTGCTCGACTGGGAAGCGCTCAGCGAACTGCAGCAGGAGCTGATCGACCATAAATCAGCGATCATCGTCTCACCTGCCCCGGTGTTCGGCGTCAAGTTGATCGAGGCGATACAACGCATCTTCAGTTGGTGCGGCTATCCGTTACTGGTCGATGCAGAAAACTGGATGGCACATCGCGGTGCCGCCAACGTGATTCTGAACATCTTTCGCCATTCCAGAACCCCGGGCAATTACGTGATTCTGTCGGGCGATGTGCATTACTCGTTCGTCTACGAAATCCTGATTCGCCAACGCAGTGGCGGGCCTCATATCTGGCAAATCACCAGCAGTGGCATCAAGAATGAATTCCCCCGTCGTCTGCTGGACACTTTTGATCGGCTGAATCGCTGGTTATACTCTCCCCGCTCACCTCTTAACTGGTTCACCAAGCGCCGCCTGATGAAGGTTGTTCCGCGCACGCCCGAGCACAGCAAGGTCGGTGAACGCTTATGGAACTCGGCGGGTGTCGGGCAGGTACTGTTCAATGAACAGGGCCAGCCGACCCTGATCAACCAACTCAATGCCAACGGTGATGCGCCTACCTGTTTCGTCGAACCGGAAGAATACAGAGACCAGCGATCTGACCCAGAGCGTGGCTTTCTGGAAAACAACCGGGAAACAAGGGATAGTCACCGCTAAACTTATCGGCAATTGCCGGGTCGATAGTTGCTACCGGTCAGGTTGCGGCACACCCTGGCAAGCATTACTTCCTGGAGAGCGCCCCCGTGATAACCAATCAACGCATAGCCAGACTCAACGCATGGGGGGCGCATGGCTTCACCGCCACCGGCGTAGTCCTTGCGTTCCTGGCGACCATTGCCTTGTTCAACAACGAACCCAAAGCCTGCCTGTTGTGGCTGGGCGCGGCCCTGATCGTGGATGGAGTCGACGGCTCACTGGCTCGCAAGGTCAACACCACGTCGGTACTGCCGCACTTCGACGGCTCGGTACTGGATCTGGTCATTGACTACCTGACCTACGTGTTCATTCCCGCATTGTTCATCTACCGCTACATACCGGTGCCGGATTACACGCTGCTGCTGAGCGTCTCGGTCATCCTGGTTTCGTCGCTGTTCTGTTTCTGCAACGTCGACATGAAAAGCAAGGACAACTACTTTCAAGGCTTCCCCGCTGCCTGGAACGTCGTTGCGCTGTGCCTGTACATTCTGTCACCGGCCCCATGGCTGACGTTCATCACCATCATCGCCCTGGCGCTGCTGACCATGACCCGCATGAAGTTCCTGCACCCGTTCCGCGTGCGCCGTTTCATGCCGCTCAATATCGCGGTGACCACCGTATGGTTGCTGTCCAGCGCACTGCTGATAATCAACCACCCGCACAATGGCCCGTTGGTCATGGGGCTGTGGCTGGCGATGTCGGCGTATTTCCTGGGGATTTGTATCTGGAGAACGTCGCTGGAGTGGCTGGGTCGTCTTAAAGCCTGACCTGCAAGCCAGACCAAAAAGCTCGCTGAACGCATTGCGCGTCAGCGAGCTTTTTTATGCGTGCCCTATTTGCTCTCGGCCTGCATCTCGGCAGCAGGCCGCACCTTGCCGAAGTGATGCGTTGTATAGCAGCACAACCCCAGCCCGCCGAGGGCCAGCAGGCCGCCGACGATGCCGACATTGGCAACCCCGAGATGGCTGCTGACCACGCTGCCGAGCAGCGCGCCGCCGCCGATACCGATATTGAAGATGCCCGAGAACAGCGCCATCGCCACATCGGTCGCATCGGGTGCCAGCGACAGTACGCGCGCCTGCAAGGTCAGGCCGAAGCACATGATCGCCATGCCCCAGATAATGGTCAGCGTGCCGAGCGTCACGGCATCACCGGAGAGCGGCAACAGCATCAGCAGGCACAGGGTCAGCGTGCCAATGGCCGTGATCAACAGCCCGTTGGGGAAGCGATCGCTGAACAGGCTGAAGATGATCGAGCCCATGATCCCGGCCCCGCCAAAGACCAGCAGCAGGATCGTGGTCATTTCGCCGCTGAGCAGGGACACGGTCTGAGTGAACGGTTCGATATAGCTGTAGGCGGTGAAATGAGCGGTCACCACGATGGCGGTCAGCAGGTAGATCGCCATCAGCCGTGGGCGCTTGAACAGGATCGGCAGGCTGCGCAACGAGCCTGAGTTCTGACTGGGCAACAAAGGCAGCGCGCGAACCAGCAGGAAGACTACCAGCGCAGCGATGGCGGCGATGCCCAGAAAGGTGGTGCGCCAGCCCAAGGCTTCACCCAGCACGCGGCCCAGCGGAATACCCAATACCATCGCCAGCGACGTACCGGTCGCCAGCAGGCCCAGCGCCTGAACCTGCTTGCCGGGCGGTGCGATGCGCACGGCCAGCGACGCCGTGACCGACCAGAACACCGCATGTGCAAACGCGATACCGACCCGGCTTACCAGCAGGATCGCAAAGCTGGGGGCAATCGCGGAAAGGACGTGGCTGACCACGAACAGGCCGAACACGAACATCAGCAACTTGCGGCGCTCGATGTTGCGCGTCGCCAGCATCATCGGCAACGACATCAGCGACACAACCCAGGCATAGATCGTGAGCATCAGCCCGACCTGGGCCGGGGTCATTTCGAAGCTCTGGCCAATGTTACTCAGCAGACCGATCGGCACGAACTCGGTGGTATTGAAAATGAAGGCCGCCAAGGCCAGCGCGAATACGCCAAGCCAGCTACCTGCCTGCTCGTTTGGAGGTGAAGTTATCAAGAATCACAACGCCCTGAAAATGTTCCGACCCGAAGGCCGATCGCCACGCATGAACACCACGCCTGACACCTGTATGCAAAACCGCGGCTCGCCCCACCGAAAAACCAACGCAAAAACGCTCCGCTCGACCTTCTGAATCGGGCGCAGTGTGCAAAGTGGATTATTGTGGATATGGGGAGTGAAGCCAGATGACTCGAATTCTACGGACCGCCAGAGTGGATCACAACCCGTGCGTGCCTGACAGACTTTACAAATGACCGCCGGTCGTCAGTCACCCAGGAAGCGCTGCCGGTCCTCGGGTGATGGCAACAGGCAGTGATCATAGCGCCCGAACAGGCGATATCGGTTGAGCGCGATGCGGTTGTAGGCCCAGTCCCGCAGAAAGCGTGGAAAAATTCCCAGCACCTTGAGCAGCGGCCACGGCGCAGGCAACAGCCCCATGATGTGCAGAAAGGCATCCGAGCGCACGAACACCCGATTGTTGACGATGACCGCGATGGTATGAAAATCGTCCAGTGGCAGCCCGGCCCACTTCAGCAATGCCTGACCTTGTTCCGACTGCACTGCGGCCAAGCGCAGACGTTGATGCGGGTCATGGCGAATCAGAAACTTCACCACGCCATTGCACAGCTTGCAGACGCCATCGAACAGCACGACACATTCATCGGGCTTCAGATAGGGGGCGGGGGTTTTCGGCACAGTATTCACCTGTTCAGGAAAAACAGCCTTGGCGCGCCCGGAAACATGAACGCCTCGCCAGTCGAAGGACCGGCGAGGCGTTCAGGCTAAAGCCATTACCCGGCAGAATCAAACCTTGCGGACGAACTCCGACTTCAGCTTCATCGCGCCGATGCCGTCGATCTTGCAGTCGATGTCATGGTCGCCATCGACCAGGCGGATGTTCTTGACCTTGGTGCCGACCTTGACCACCAGCGAGGAGCCTTTGACTTTCAGGTCCTTGATCACGGTGATGGTATCGCCGTCCTGCAGCACGTTGCCCGTTGAGTCCTTGATGACTTTCACGTCGTCGGACGCATCGGTGCCAGCGGCGTCGGCAGACCATTCATGGGCGCATTCCGGGCAGATCAGCAGGCTGCCGTCTTCGTAGGTGTATTCGGAATTGCATTTCGGGCAGGACGGTAAGCTCACAATGGTTCTCGCATCGAGGAGGGGTAAAACCATGCATTATAAGGGGCTTTTCCTGTTTCAGGTGGGAAGAGACTGATCTGTCGTCATAAACCTGCTTCAGTCATTGGACAGAAGCGAAGACCTGAACTAAAAAATACAGCACGCTCTGTCTGGCAACGCCTCTTCTTCCTCTCACTACACGACCCCTGCGCCTCGCGTTGGCGGTAGCTATTGCAGCGTGCATTTACCGTCTCTTGCCACTTACTGCATGAGCACATCACATGGGCATCCCTCACAACCCGGCGCTCGGCTATCGACCCGAAATCGATGGCCTGCGCGCGCTCGCGGTCATCCCGGTCATTCTGTTCCACGCGGGCATGCCGCTGTTCAGCGGCGGATTCGTGGGCGTCGACATCTTTTTTGTGATCTCCGGCTATCTGATCACTTCGATCATCCTCGCGGAGAAGATCAGAGGCAGGTTCTCGCTGATCAACTTTTATGAACGACGCGCGCGGCGCATCCTGCCTGCGCTGTTCGTGGTGATGCTGATCTGCCTGCCTGTCGCGTGGTTGACGCTCGATCCGTCGGATCTGAAATACTTCGCCAAGAGTCTGGTGGCGGTGCCGACCTTTTCATCCAACGTGCTGTTCTGGCTGGAAAGCGGCTATTTCGACGCCACGGCAGAACTCAAACCGCTGTTGCATACCTGGACGCTCGCGGTGGAGGAACAGTATTACCTGTTCTTCCCGCTGCTCTTGATGCTGGCCTGGGGCCTGGGCCGCAAGAGGTTGATCGTACTGCTGATGGCCGTCGCACTGGCCAGCCTGGCGCTGGCGCAACTGGGCGCCCATCAAGACACCAGCAACGCGTTTTATCTGCTGCCGGCACGCGCCTGGGAATTGCTGGCGGGCTCGTTTATCGCCTTCTACTTTGCCTGGCGGCCGCGCAGCATCGGGCGCGCGAGCGTTGTAGATCAGGCGGCGACTTTACTGGGGCTTTTGCTGATCGGTTATGCCGTGATCGGTTTCGACAGCAGCACGCCCTTCCCCGGCCTTAATGCACTGATGCCGGTACTGGGTGCGGTGTTGATCATCGTTTTCGCCCATGGCAAGACCTGGGTTGGAAGAGCGCTGAGTTCACGTGTGCCCGTCGCGATCGGTATGCTCAGCTACAGCGCCTACCTGTGGCATCAGCCCGTCTTTGCCTTTGCCCGCCAGTACAACCTGACTGAACCGGGCCTGCCGCTCATGCTGGCGCTTACCCTTGTGTCTCTGGTGCTGGCCTGGCTGAGCTGGCGTTTCGTCGAGCAGCCGTTTCGCAAGGCCGGCACCTTCAATCGCGGTCAGATTTTCACCACGGCAGGCGCCGCCTCCACATTCTTTGTCGCGCTGGGGCTGCTCGGCTATGTGAATAACGGCTTTCCCCAGCGTTTCGCCGTCGATCCGGAGTTGCATCAGGCATTCGCCGACCCGTTGATACGCGACAAATGCGACCAGCCACTGGCCGGCAAAGGCGGCAAAGTCGATTTTTGCCTGTTCGGACTCGCTGACGATCAGGCCGCGCCGGACATGGCGCTGTTCGGCGACAGCCATTCTGAAGCGCTGTTATCGACGTTCGACGCCGCCGCCCGGGATCAGGGCAGAACCCTCGCGCACATCGGTCTGGGCGGCTGCCTGCCCTTGCTCGGCGTGGACGTGGCCAACGGCAACTACGCTGCCGGGGTCTGCGAAGCGCTGGCCGATCGGGAATTCGACTACGTGAAGCGGCAGCGGATCAAAAAGGTCGTGCTGGTGGCGCGCTGGACGCTGTATACCGGCGACGACTACAGCGAGAGGACGATGAGCAAGTATTTCCTGACCTCGCGCACCGATCCGCAGAAAAGCCGGGAAACCTCGCGCAGGGTATTCAGCCAGGCCCTTGAACACACGATCGAGGCCTACCGCAGTATCGGCGCCGAGGTGTTCATCGTTGCGCAGGTGCCGCAGCAAATGATCAACCCTGAAAGTCTCTACTATCGCTTGGCGCGCGACGCTTCGGACAGCGATGAGCAGGCATTGAAGCGGGTCAGCGAACTGTCGGTGCCGATGGACAAACACGACCTGTTGCAGCGTTTCACCCGCCAGCTGTTCCTGCGTGCCAGCCAATCGAAACACATCAGCCTGATCACGCTGGATGACGCGTTCTGCAAGGACAGGCAATGCCTGATCGGCGACCTGCATTCGTACTACAAGGACTTCAACCACCTCAACGCCCGGGGTGCGGGGCTGCTTGTCGGCCAGATCAGCCATATTCTTGATCAGTGACAGGGTTTTATCGGGCGGCATTGTCTGTAATGCTGATGCCTGACCAGACGCCCGAGGACCACCGCATGACCGCCGCCAGCTTCACCCCCTTCGAGGATCTGGCCAACCTGCTGATACCCCACACTCATGCAGAGAAAATCGACGGCTCGCACGATGTCTCGCATTTGCTGCGTGTCTGGAAGAACGTCTGCGCCATTCGTGACCGTGAAGGCGGCGATGCCCGCGTCCTGATTGCCGCGACGCTGCTGCATGATTGCGTTTCGGTCGAGAAAGACTCGCCGTTTCGCGCCAGCGCATCGCGACTGGCGGCGGCGCGGGCCAGCGAATTATTGACCGAGATGGGTTGGGATGAACAAAGCATCGCCTCCGTCGCCCACGCCATCGAAGCGCACAGCTTCTCGGCGGCGATCACCCCCTTGACCCTCGAGGCCAGAATACTGCAGGACGCCGACCGCCTCGACTCGCTGGGCATGATCGGTGTGGCACGCACATTTTACGTATCAGGGCGGCTCGGCAAAGCGCTCTACGACCCGTATGACCCGCATGCCAGCCGGCGCCCCTATGACGACCTGAATTTCGCCGTCGATCACTTCCACACCAAGCTGCTGCACCTGGCTGACGGTTTTCAGACCGATACCGGCGCACAGCTGGCGAAAGTCCGGCACCACCGGCTCAAGCGCTTCCTGGATGAGCTGATGGAGGAAGTTGCGACCCCTCAGCCATGAATCGTCGGCTGCCTACCCATCATTCAGTAGATATCATAAAGACATCACACAATTGCCCTATAAACGGCTCTCCGAGAAGGTCCGTGTGTTTATAGGGGTTGTGTGCCGTGAAAAGATTTCTGCCTCGTTTCCTACGTCGGCAAGCCACAACGCCAACACTCTTGCGCCGCTTCAAAATCACGCTGCGCCTGGTGATCTGCTTCGCTATAACTTCCCTGCTGATGGTCGCGCTTGGCGCATTCTGCCTGTTGCAGATGCAGGCTATCCGCACCCAGGGCGAGGCGGTCGAGAGCGGCGCCCTGCCCAGTATCGCCACCGCCGATGCCATCGCCATCGGCCTGGTCAAACTGCGCAGCGAAACCACCCGTCTGATCGCCAACGCCGACGATCCGGGTGCCGTTATCAACAGCAAGATCAATGTCGAACAACTCAGGAACGAGGTCGAGAAAGGCTTCTCGGAATACCTGGCGCGTGTTCAGTCGGGCACTGAGCATGACTCGATTGTCGCGTTGCAGGATGCCTACAAGGCCTTCATGCCCGGCTTGCAGGATCAGATCGCGCTGATCGAGCAGAACAAGCTGGACGAGGCCAGGATGCTGGCCAACACCGTGCTCTCGCTGCAAGGTGACCTGATGGACATGCAGGTGCAACTGTTGCGCGAACTGAACAAGCAGAGTGCGACCGCCGCTGTAGAGGCCGCAGGTGCCAGCTATGAACAGACCCGGATCATCGCGCTGAGCGCCATCGGCCTGGTTCTGGTACTGACCCTGTTGCTGGCCTGGCGCCTGAGCGTCAGCATCATCCATCCGGTGCGGCAGGCCTTACACATCGCCAGCACCATTGCCGATGGTGACCTGAGCGAACACCCGATACCGGACGGCAAGGACGAGACCGCACAATTATTGATCACGCTCGGGCGCATGCGTACCAACCTGCACAGTACGATCGACCAGATCTACGCAGCGGCGACGCAGTTGTCGCAGTCGGTTCAGGAAATGGGCAGCATCGCCGAAGCCAGTGCGCTCAATCTGCAGCTGCAGAACACTGAAATCGAGCAGGCCGCTGTCGCGGTCAATCAGATGAGCCAGGCGGCCATCGAAGTGGCAGGCAACGCCAGCAATACCGTGACCGAATCGGAGGCGTCAACCCGGGCGGCGGCACAAGGGCAGGAAAAGCTGTCGGCAACCATTCTGTCGATCAAGGCGTTGACCGAGAATGTGCTGGATTCGTCGCATCAGGCTGAAGGGCTGGCCGAACGTACCCAGAGCATCAGCAGCATCCTCGACGTGATTCGCGCAATCGCCAATCAGACCAACCTGCTGGCGCTGAACGCGGCTATCGAAGCGGCTCGTGCAGGCGAAGCCGGGCGAGGCTTTGCCGTGGTGGCCGATGAAGTCCGCTCACTGGCGCAGCGCACCAGTGCATCCACCGCGGAAATCGAAGGGCTGATCAGCGGCGTGCAGCAAAGCACCCAACAAACCGCCAGCTCGCTGCGCCACACGGCGACCCAGGCCAATCTGACAATGGAACAGGCCGCCTCGACCGGCGAAGCCTTGCAAGTGATCATCCAGTCAACCGCCACCATCAACGACCGCAACCTGCTGATTGCCAGTGCCGCAGAGCAGCAGGCCCAAGTGGCGACTGAAGTGGACCGCAACCTGAGCAGTATTCGCGACCTGTCCAGCCAGACCGCATCGGGCGCGCAGCAGACCACCGTCGCGAGTAACGCACTGTCGATGCTGGCGACTGATCTGAACCTGATGGTGCAGCGTTTCGTGCTGTGATGGGTTGAAACTCGCCAGCCAGCCTGCGCCACAGGCTGGCTGACGATAAGCAGCTGTCAGTCCTGCGGACGCAGACGGTACTGCGGGGGCAATTGCTCGAAACCACTGATGGTCACGTCGAGGCTTTTCCAGCGGCCATCCTTGATGCCATAGATGCAGCCATGCACGGACAGGCTCTGCCCACGGTGCCAGGCGTTCTGCACAATGCTGGTGTGACCGACGTTGGCCACTTGCTGAATCACGTTCAACTCACACAGGCGGTCGACGCGCTCTTCCTCGGTCGGCAGCTTGGCCAGCAACTCGCGGTTTTCGTAATACAGGTCACGAATCGTGCGCAACCAGCCGTCGATCAGGCCGAACTGGCGGTCCTGCATGGACGCCCGCACACCACCGCAACCGTAGTGGCCTGTGACCAGAATGTGTTTGACCTTCAATACGTCCACTGCGTACTGAATCACTGACAGGCAATTCAGGTCGGTATGCAGCACGACGTTGGCCACGTTGCGGTGCACGAACAGATCACCCGGCAGCATGCCGACGATTTCGTTGGCCGGAACGCGTGCATCGGAGCAACCGATCCACAGGAACTCAGGGGTTTGCTGGCGGGCCAGTTTGGCGAAGAACTCAGGATCTTCCTGCTTTATCGCATCGGCCCAGCGTGCATTGTTATCAATCAGGTCTTGTAGCTCGTTCATGCTTTGACGCCTCGATAATGATGCCCAGCCTTGGACTGGTGTCAGATCCTTCAAGTCACGGTCAACAAAAAAGGAATCTTCAAAGTCATGGCCGGTCCACTTTTTACGACCACCTGAAATGAGGATTTCCCATGAATGATTCACGCCGTCCGTTCGGTGCCACCGAACCGGAACCCATCGACGATAACGAAGACCGCATGGGCTCCATGGAAACACTCGATTTCGACGAGGAAGAACCGGGCCGTATCGGCGATCTTATCCCTGAAGGCGAGCTGCAACATGAAATTCCGGATCAACGCGTGCGTGAGGCAGGCCTGACGGGGGCTTCCACGGATGACCATCATTCGACTGACGATGATCTGTCTCCGGAAACCCTGATCCATGAAGACGGCGCTCGCTCACCGAACGAGCCAGGCGAAGACGTCCCGGCCGACCTGGACGTTACGGTTGTCGATGAAGATGACATTGGCGGTGGCAACGGCCTGGACGAAGAAGAACTGGCCATTGTCGAACCGCTGGACGGCAACACCCAGCGCTGACAGCGCCGTACTACTCGAAAAGCGTGCAGGCCATGACCACTGCGTCTTCACGGCCGCCGACCGCCGGGTAGTAATCGCGACGCCGGCCTATCTCGTTGAAACCGTAGTTTTCATACAGACGATAGGCTGGACGGTTGCTGTCACGCAGTTCCAGAAAGCATTCCCGTGCATTGAGCTGGTAAGCGCGTTTCATCAGGTGGTCGAGCAGCAACAGGCCAAGACCACGCCCCTGGTTTTCAGGTTTGACCGTGATGTTGAGCAGGTGCGCTTCGTCGATGATGACCTGAATGACGCCGTGCCCGACCTGCTGCGCGCCCTCGAACAACAGCCAGATCTCGTAGGACTTTAGCCCGTCGAGAAAGATGCCGCGTGTCCAGGGATGACTGAACGCCGCGTATTCGATTTTCAGCACCGCGTCCATGTCGGCTTCGGTCATGCGGCGGAAGGTTACGGCATCACTCATCGATCGATTTCCAGCGCGTCATCAGCCGACGCATGGCTTTCCAGACATCCGCCTTGCGCTCAGGCTCGTCCATCAGTAATTCAAGACCTGGCAGCGCCCAGGCAGTGCCCAGACCCTCGATCTGCAGTTCACGGTGGTAAGACTCGGCATCGGCTTCACCGGCGTATTTCATCGACGGCAGACCGATCAGCCACAGGCAGGCGCAGGGCTCGTCCTCGAGCCGCGCGCCGACGAAGCCCTGCACGAAATCACGCGCCGCTTCCGGGCCCTGGTCCATCTGGCCGCGGACCAGCAACGGCCAGCGCACGGGCTCGCCGATGATCTGCGGGCTGTCGGGCAGACCGGCGGCGCGCAGCATGTCCTTGAGCAGCAGGTAGGAAGGATCACGGCTCTGAAACGGTTGACCGGTGGTCAGTTCGACCAGTAACAGGCAGCGTCCGGCGCGCAACAATTGCAGGGCAAAGCGCGGTGGCGGTACCACCGGCGCCTTGGGCGGCGCCGGCTCGGCTTCTTCGGCGGCCGGGGGCGCTGTGCGCGTGCTGGCCAGTGAAGGGCGCGGCACCTCGACCCTCGGGCGCTCGGGCTGCCGGGCAATCGGCTCGACGTTCGACGTTTCGGCAGGCGCAGCGTGCTCCGCTGGCGAAGCAGCAGGCGCGACACGTTGCACCTCGACCGGCGGCGGCAACGGCAAAAGCAGTTGCGGACGCGACCGCGCGGCGAATGGCAGTTCTGTGCGCGGCAGCCAGTTGACCACCTGCATGGCAGTCAAATAAGCGCGGCGACGGGACTCGTTGAGCAAGGGTCAGCCACCTGTGGATAAGTTAAGCGCGCAATTCTAGCGTTGTTCGCCTTTTTGCGCTGCAGCATATCGCCCGCAGGTGAAATATCAGTCGGCTGATGCAGTACAATTGCCGCTTTTCACTTGCCAACAGTCGGCCTAACGATGATCGAACCCAAGCGCGTTCTGCGCGCCCTTGCCGAGCATTGGGCGCTTCTTGAGCCCTTATGCGAACATTTCGACCAGGGTACGTTGAGCCTGAGCGAGCTGCGCCTGCAATTGGGCGCTCAGCAGCAGGACAGCACTCCGCAAGACATCACCAATCTGCTGGACGTGTGGATCCGTCTGGACATTCTGGTGCCCGTCGCGAAAAGCCCGAACCGTTTCGAGCTCAACGCACAGATCCATGACTTCCTGTCGTACCTGCGCCGCGAGCACCGTCTGGGCCTGTGCCTGGAAATCGAGGCCTACCTGCGCCACCTGGAGCGACTGGCCGGCTACATTCAGGACGCATTCGAGGTTCGCGACGCCAACGACCTGGCCAGACAGCTGCGGCTGCTGGACATGCGCGTGCGCGACGTACTGAAGAAGCTCGCCAACGACGAACAGGCGCTGGTCGCCGTGGCCGACCGGGCCAAGACCAGCGACCGGCAGATCCCGTTGCGCCAGCGTTATGCCGAAGTGCTGGCGACGTGGGACGAATACGTCGAGCCGATGATTCAGCTGGTCAACGCGGATGGCGCGTTCGAACAGGGCGTGCGCAAGGTCGAGAACGTCCTGCTGCGCCTGCTGACCGAGCAACAACGTCTCGGTCACCTGGTCGACGACGATATGCTGCTGCGTACCCACGCGCGCATTCTGGAAATGCAGACCAGCGCCCAGCTGACCTTGCGCCATGCGCGCGAGCTGCTGCTGCCACTGCGTGAAGAAGCGCGTCGCCATAACGCGGTGACACGCGGCGCAGCGCTGGCCTTGTCTGCCATTCGCCGCAAGGGACTGGATGCGGTGCCGCAGGCTGCCATGCCGATGTTCACCCGTCCGCAAAGCACGTTTCTGGGCAGTGCCAGTCAGGTCGAGGCCTACGTGTATGCGCTGGCGCGCTTTGAACCCAAACCCGCGAGATTCCCCAAGGCCAGCGGTACCCGCAAGGGCCAGGCGCCACGCGCACCGCGGACGGTCAAGGAGATGCTCGAACGCTGTGAAGACGCCTTGCCGATGCCTGACCTGATGGTCTGGCTGCTGGAGCAGGAGCCGACCGGCGAAACCGACGAGCTGCTCTACTGGTTCTCGCGCCTGTCGCGGGACAAGCGCTTCGCCCGTGAACGCCTCGAGCGTCGCGAATATTTCACCCGGGAGCACCGCGTCAGCCTGCGCTCCTTTGCCCTGCTCGCTGCAAAAGACGAGCAGGCCGAGCATTCCGAGAGCACCGTTCATGCATCTTGATCTATCCGAAATGTCCCAGCTCGCGCCGATCTTTCGCGAGCTGTTCAAGGGCTATCACATCAGCCGCCGCGATCCGGAGCTGTACGCCCAGCTCTCCAACTGCCAGGACCAGTACCGTACGCTGTTCAAGGCACTGGGCTTCGAACTGGTCTGCGACACGCGTGGCTTTTATTACTTCGTGCCTGAACTGGCTGCCGCACAGGTCAACAAGACCGCCCAGCGTCTGGCGCTGTTCACCTTCATCCTCGTTGAACACCTGGCAGATCAGGGCCGTGACCCCATGTCGGTGCTCGACGGTGGCAGCCTGGGCCGCGACGAACTGCCTTCGATGCTGGAAAAGTACCGCGACCTGTTTCTCCAGGCTGAAGTACAGACCCCTGAAGAGCTTGAAGAAAAGATCATGCGCCGCATGACGCAGTTGGGCTTTGCCAGTGAGGAAGTGGGTATCTACCGCTTCCTGCCGCCGATGCACCGTTTTCTCGATGTGTGCCTGTCGGTGCAACAGGACCGCGATCTGGCAGCCAGCCTGCATAGCGCCCTGCCCCTGCCGACGCCTGTGCTCATCGATGACGACAGCGACGAGAAGCTGCTGGAAACCGATGACCCGCTGGACCTGGCTGAATTCGGCGAAGAGACCGAGGAAGAGGCGCTGGCCCGGGCAATCGCCGATGAGCAACGACAGGAGATGGACACATGAGCCAGGAACGTTATGGCATCCGCCGCTTTGCCCTGTTGAACACTGCCGGTTACAGCCTCGGCCTGTTCCCGCTGGAAAACCCGCTGTCGGTGTATGGCGCGAACAACCTCGGCAAAAGCGCCTCGATCAACGCCCTGCAATTTCCGATTCTGGCGCGCATGTCGGACATGAGCTTCGGCAAGTACAGCCTTGAGCAGTCGCGGCGCTTCTACTTCGCCTCCGACACCAGCTACATTCTGGTGGAAGTTTCCCTGCCCCACGGCCCACATGTCATCGGTGTCGTGGGTCGCGGTCCGGGTGGCGGCTTCGGTCATCAGTTCTTCGCCTATGCCGGCGAGCTGGATCTGGGTCATTACCAGAAGAACGACACCTGCCTGCGTCAGAAAGAGCTGTTCAGCAACCTGGAAAGCCAGGGCCTGAAAGCCTACGAGCTGAAGCCTGACGAACTACGCCGTCTGCTGGTCGGCGGCCACACGTCGATTCCGCTGGACCTGACCTTGATCCCGCTGCGCTCCACCAGCGAGCAGAGCCTCAAGACCTTCCGCGCGCTGTTCATCAACCTGCTGCACATGCGTGAAATCACCGCCGCCAAACTCAAGCAGCTGTTTCTGGATGCCTTCGAGCACAGCCTGCGTTCGGGCAGCGTCGACTATATTGCCGCCTGCGAAGAAGCCTTCCGCGATGTGCGGCGTATGGAACAGGACTACAACTCGCTGGTGCTGGCGGGTCCTCTGGTCGAGGCGCTGGCCGCTGGCGTCAAGCAGCGCGATGTATTGCGCGGCAAGCTGCATCGTCTCTCACCGATCCTCGACTCACTGCTCGGCACCTGGTCGGATTACTCCGGTGCGCGCAAGGAAGAGCTGGTCATTCAGGCTGAGCATTACCGTGCCCAGCAGGATGAGATGCAAAACGATCAGCGCAGCAGCACTCAGGAGCTGATGCGCCTGGAGCGCGAGATCAGCAGCATCCAGCGCTGGGTCGGCGAGCTGTCGGTGCTGAAGAATCGTTTTGCGCTGGTCGATGACGTCAAGGTGCTGGAGCAACAGCTGCTCGCCGCCAAGGACGCTCACGATGAGCTGGCCGGTGCGCTGGCGCAGTCCCGGCAGTTCAGCGCCGAAGACCTGGACGAGCGTCTGCGCGATCTGGAAAAACGCCTCAAGTCGGTCAAGCAACAGCTCGACCATGCGGACAACAACAGCTATGCCCGTCTGCGTGAAGAGTTTTCCCAGCCGGATGTAGAACGTCTGATGCGCCTGTTCAACAGCGCGCTGTTCAGCTTGCCGTTGGGTGAGCAAGGTATTGCACTGGATGATGGCGATGCGTGGGTCAAGTCGCTTGAGACCATTCTGGATGGCTTCAAGGGCGATCAGTTCGCGGTACCGGGGCTGACCATCAACCTGTCGAGCATCGAGCCTCCTGCCCTGCAGGCGCTGGCCGATCGTGCCGCGTTGCGCGATCAGAAAGAGCGACTGGAGAAAGAACTCAAACAACTGAAAACCCAGCAGGCTGTCGCTGCCGACCGTTCGGCGAGCAAGACCCAGACCGAAGCGTTGTATCAGCAGGTGCTGGATGCGCAAAAGGCGCTTGAAGACTTCCGCCGTTGCCAGACCTTGAGCGCAGAGGAATCCACCAAGCTGGAAGAGCTGGCGCAGATGGAAGCCGCTCAGGATGAACTGAAACGCTCCAGCGACGCGTTCACCGAGCGCGTGCAGCAACTGTCCGCCAAGCTGCAATTGATCGCACGTCAGATCGGCGATATGGAATCCAAGCAACGCACGCTGGACGACGCGCTACGTCGCCGTCAGTTGCTGCCCGCAGACCTGCCGTTCGGCACACCGTTCATGGACCCTATCGATGATTCCATGGATAACCTGTTGCCGCTGCTCAACGACTATCAGGACAGTTGGCAGGGTCTGTTGCGCTGCGATGGGCAGATCGAAGCGCTGTATGCACAGGTTCGCCTCAAGGGTGTGGCCAAGTTCGACAGCGAGGACGACATGGAGCGTCGTCTGCAGTTATTGATCAATGCCTATGCGCACCGTACCGACGAAGCGCTTACGCTGGGCAAGGCTCGTCGCGCTGCGGTCACGGATATCGCACGTACCCTGCGCAACATCCGTAGCGACTACGACAGCCTTGAGCATCAACTGGCGCTGTTCAACCGCGAGATCAACAAGCGTCAGGTCTCGAACCTGGCAAGCTTCCGTATCGTGCTCGCTCCTAACAAGGAAGCGCTCAAGCACATTGACCAGATCATCCACAGTGCCGGGCAGTACGAAGAAGGCGAAACGCTGTCGGTCTTTGACCTGAGCCAGAGCGCAGAGCAGGACAACAAGAACGAAGAAGCCAAGGAATATCTGGCGCGGCTTGTGGCTGCCAACCACAACCAATTGGGCTTGAAAGACCTGTTCGAGCTGGCCTTCGAAATCACCAAGGTCAATGGCCAGCCGGTTATCCACACCGATATCGATGGCGCAGCCTCCAACGGCACCACGATGACCATCAAGGCATTGACCAACATGTACCTGCTGTTGCACTTGATGGATCGCGATCAGGCCGGTCGGGTGCGTTTGCCTTACTACCTCGACGAAGCCGCAGACATCGACGAGAAGAATCAGGCAGCCCTGCTGGAAACGAGTTTGCAACTGGGCTTCGTTCCAATTCTGGCCAGTGTGAAGCCACAGGTCTCGGCCCACGTCGCCATCGACCTGGAAGGCGGCAGCGGACCCAATGGTATTTACATTGATGAAGCGGACTGGAAGTACATTCAGCGTCGTGACGATGTGAAACCAGAGGTTCCGGAACTGGCCTCTTAAGGGCTGATTGACGTAACCAGAAGGCCGCATGTGAGTGCGGCCTTTTTTATTGTCTTTGAATTGAGAAGGCCCTGTTGCAGGCCTCAGGCGAGCAGACTCTTTATTCATCGAATTCATAATGAGGTGCAGCAAACACGCATACGATTACACCAGGCAGGCTTGGAGTGACCCCATGAGAACGATACTGTTGACGGTCTTGCTGGTCGGTGCTGCAACAGCGCAAGCAACTGACTACTACGTGGCCCCCGATGGCGATGATCACGCGGCGGGTAGCAAAGGCGCACCGTTACGTACCATCATGCAAGCACAGCAAGCCGCAAAAGCCGGCGACACGGTGTACTTTCGCGGCGGCCTCTATGCCTACACAGCCGGCATCAACCGCTGCGCCACCCGTACAGACACCGTCAATGCCATCACCCTGAACAACAGCGGCAGCGAAAACAAACCTATACGCTACTGGGCCTATCCAGGCGAAACACCGGTTTTCGATTTCTCAGCCATGAAAGACGATTGTCGCGTCAAAGGCTTCAACGTTACCGGTAGCTGGCTACACCTGAAGGGGCTGGAGGTGACCGGCGTGCCGCAACAACCGGAAAACCATCTCAACCACGAGTCATGGGGCATCTGGAACAGCGGCAGCCACAATACCTTCGAGCAACTCAATCTGCATCACAACATGGGACCCGGCCTGTTCATTCAGAACGGCGGCTATAACCTGGTACTGAATACCGACTCCCACCACAACTACGATCCTTACACCTCAAACGGCGCAGGTCAGAGTGCAGACGGCTTCGGCGCGCATATCAAGGCGGGCCATCCTGGCAATGTATTCCGCGGTTGCAGAGCGTGGGCCAATTCCGACGACGGCTTTGACCTGATCAATGCCTTCTCGCCAGTCACTATCGAAAGCTCATGGGCATGGCAGCAAGGTTACCTGCCTGGAACGCGCACAAAACTTGAAGCAGGCAACGGCAATGGCATCAAAGCCGGTGGGTACGGTGGCAAGTATGTGCCTGACGGCGTGAAACACATCGTCCGTAACTCAGTTGCCTTTGACAATAAGTCCGCTGGTTTCTATGCCAATCACCATACCCTGGCACTGGACTTCATCAACAACACGGCTTTTGCAAATGGCGTGAACTACAACATGGCAGGTATCGCCCCGGATGGTTCGCTGATCCCTCTCGGCAACCTGTTCAACAACATCGCCTACAAGGGACGGCTGACCGTTAACACCGAAGGACTGGATATGGCACACAACTCCTGGACGTTGCCAACGCCGGTAACCGACGCAGACTTTGAGGATGTCTCCGATACGGGGTGGGATGCGCCGCGTCAGTCAGACGGAAGCCTGCCGGTGCTGCGCAGCTTCCACCTGCGACCCGGCAGCAGATTGGCAGGGATGGGGGCGTTCCACTAAACCTCGCGGAGTCTCTGGCTGCATTGCAGCGGAGTGAGTCAGGCAGGGAACGCACATCGAGCAATAAACCCCAGACAAACAAAAACCCTCAACGCGTAAGCGAAGAGGGTTTCTGGAATTCAATCTTGACGATGACCTACTCTCACATGGGGAAACCCCA